>JBPCQB010000159.1:0-2858 GCA_050998555.1 Thermoleophilaceae bacterium | reverse complement strand
GTGTTCTGTGTTTTTGGGTGGTGCCCTCCCCGCCACCCCACCCCAACCGCACGAACCCCCGCCGCGCGCGCCGCGGCCCTGCCCGGAAGGCCACCACGCCGCCCGGGTCCGCGCACCGGCCGGCGGGGAGCCACCGACGCACACGAAAAGGGAGCACCAGTGAACGACGTAGGCATCAGAGAGCTGCTGGAGGCCGGCGTGCACTTCGGCCACCAGACCCGGCGATGGAACCCGAAGATGCGCCGCTTCCTGTTCGGGGAGCGCGCCGGGATCCACATC
The DNA here is from genome assembly GCA_050998555.1 of Thermoleophilaceae bacterium. Lineage (GTDB taxonomy): Bacteria > Actinomycetota > Thermoleophilia > Solirubrobacterales > Thermoleophilaceae > JACCZP01. Next base: position 2,579 of record JBPCQB010000159.1, on the reverse strand, counting down.
ATCGACCTCCAGAAGACCGCCCGGCTGCTCGACGTTGCGCAGACGTTCGCCTCGGGCGTAGCCGGACGCGGCGGCACGGTCCTGTTCGTGGGCACCAAGAAGCAGGCCCGGGACACGATCCGCGATGCCGCCCTGGCCGCGGGGATGCCCTACATCGACAAGCGCTGGCTCGGCGGCCTGCTCACCAACTTCCAGACCATCTCCAGTCGGATCAAGCGTCTGCACGAGCTCACCGACTGGACCGAGAGCGGCACCCTCGACCTGCTCCCGACGCGCGAGCGCATCGCCGCGATGGCCGAGCGCGACAAGCTCGAGACCAACCTCGGCGGGGTCCGCGACATGCAGCGCGTGCCCGACGCGATGTTCGTGGTGGACCTGAAGACCGAGGTCATCGCCGTGCGCGAGGCCCAGCGGCTGAAGATCCCGATCATCGGGCTGGTGGACTCGAACGTCGACCCCGATCCGGTCGACTTCCCGGTCCCGGGCAACGACGACGCCATCCGCTCGTGCCGGGTGATCATCGAGGCCATCGGCGGGGTGGTGGGCGAGGAGCGCACGCGCTTCCGCGAGGAGGAGGAGCGCGCGCGACTCGAGGCCGAGGAGCAGGCGCGCCGTGAGGCCGAGGAGCAGGCCCGCCGCCAGGCCGAGGCCGAGGCGCGACGTGAGGCGGCCGAGGCCGCCGAGCGAGAGGCCGCCGAGCGAGAGCAGCGACCGGTGGGTGAGGGCGGCGAGGACCCCGGCGAGGAGGCCCGCCGGCGCGCCACCCCGACCGGCGCGACGCCGCCCCCAACGCGCCCGCGCGGTCGAGAGGAGGCCGAGGCCGGCGCCGCCGCGGAGCAGCCCGGACCCTCGCCCAACCCGTCCGAGGAGGTGTCCTAGTGGCCACCGTCACCGCCGGGGACGTCAAGGCGCTGCGCGAGCGCACCGGGGCCGGGATGATGGACTGCAAGCGCGCGCTCGAGGACTCCTCGGGCGACATGGAGAAGGCCGTGGACCTCCTGCGCGTGAAGGGCCAGGCGCAGGCCGCGAAGCGCGGGGCGCGGGCGGTGTCGGAGGGCGTGGTCGAGTCCTACATCCACGCCACCGGCAAGATCGGCGTGATCGTCGAGATCGACTGCGAGACGGACTTCGTCGCCCGCAACGACGACTTCCGCGCCTTCGCGCGCGACGTCGCGCTGCACGTGGCCGCCGCCGCCCCGCTCGTCGTCGCCGAGGACGACGTTCCCGAGGAGACCCGCCAGGCCGAGCTTCGCATCTTCGAGGAGCAGGCGCAGGACAAGCCCGAGAACGTGCGCGGGCGCATCGCGGAGGGCCGTCTCAAGAAGTGGCTCGACGAGATCGTGCTCCTCAACCAGCCTCACGTGAACGGAGAGAAGCACGAGGGCAAGACGATCGAGGAGCTGCGCGCCGAGACGGCGGCGAAGACCGGCGAGAACGTGGTCGTCCGGCGCTTCTCACGCTTCGCGGTGGGGGAGGAGTAGGAGGGGGTGGACGCAGGCGGCGCGAGTGACGCGCCCTCCGTCCCGGAGGCCGCGGCGCCCTCCCTTCCGGCCCCGTCCGACGGCGCCCCGGCCTTTCGCCGGGTGCTGCTTAAGCTCTCCGGCGAGGCGCTGCTCGGAAACCTCGAGTACGGCGCCGACCGCGAGCGGATCGCCGCGATCGCCGAGCGCATCCACGCGGTGAGCACCCTCGGGGTCGAGATGGCCGTGGTGGTCGGCGGCGGGAACATCTACCGCGGGCTGGCGGGCGCCGCGGCCGGGATGGCCGACCGGGCGACCGCCGACTACATGGGCATGCTCGCCACCGTCCTCAACGCGCTGCCCCTCCAGGACGCGCTCGAGAAGCGCGGTACCCGCACCCGCGTGCAGTCGGCCATCACGATCTCCGAGGTGGCCGAGCCCTACATCCGCCGCCGGGCCATGCGCCATCTGGAGAAGGGCCGGGTCGTGATCTTTGCCGCCGGCACCGGCAACCCGTTCTTCACGACTGACACCGCGGCCGCCCTCCGCGCCCTCGAGATCCGGGCCGAGGCCATCCTCATGGCCAAGAACGGGGTGGAGGGGGTCTTCGACGCCGACCCGCGCACCAACCCCGACGCGACCTTCCTCCCCGAGATCACCCACCGCGAGGCGATGGACCGGCGCCTCGAGGTCATGGACTCGACGGCGCTGTCGCTGTGCATGGACAACGGCCTGCCCATCCACGTCTTCAACATGGACGACGAGCGCAACATCGACCGGATAGTGTCCGGTGAGCGCGTGGGCACGGTGGTCTCCAGTTGAGCGCCGGAGGCGACGGTGACCTGCTCGACGAGCTCCTGGCCGACGCCGGGGAGCGGATGCGCCGGACGGTCGACGCCACCCGGGCGGAGTTCGGGACGGTGAGGACCGGCCGCGCCTCGCCCGCCCTGCTCGACCGCATCGAGGTGGACTACTACGGCGCCCGCACACCCCTGCGCTCGCTCGCGTCGATCTCCGCCTCCGAGGCGCGCCTGCTCACGGTCACGCCCTACGACAAGTCCTCGATCCCCGCCGTCGAGCGGTCGATCATGGAGTCCGACCTCGGCCTCACGCCGTCCA
>JBPCQB010000051.1:0-4075 GCA_050998555.1 Thermoleophilaceae bacterium | reverse complement strand
GACCGCCCGAGGCCAACCGCTCGTCGCGCGTCGAGCCCGCCTTCCTCGGGATGCTGCTCTTCATCATCTCGGAGATCATGCTCTTCGGAGCGTTCTTCACGGCCTACTTCTTCATCAGGGTCGTGGGCGGCGCCGAGTGGCCGGCCCCGGGGACCGAGCTCCCGAAGCTCGTGGCCGGGGTGAACACGGCGATCCTCGTCTCCTCCTCGTTCACCATGCATTGGGCCCAGACCGGCGTGAAGACCGAGAACCGCCGCGCGCTGCGCACCGGCCTGCTCGCCACGTTCCTCCTCGGCGCCACGTTCCTGTGCATCCAGATCAACGAGTACGTGTTCCTCGGCTTCGCCCCCTCCGACCACGCCCAGGGCTCGATCTTCTACGCGCTCACGGGCTTGCACGGCGCCCACGTGTTCGTGGGCCTCACGCTGCTCGCGTTCGCCACGATCCGCGCCTTCCGCGGCCACTTCACGGCCACCGAGCACCGCGGCGTCGAGGTACCGGGCATCTACTGGCACTTCGTCGACGTCATGTGGCTGGTGGTCTACGCGGCCGTCTACCTCATTCCCTAGGCGATGCTGAACCCGCTTCGCTCCGAGGGCGAGGCGTTCCGCCTCCTGCTCTACGTCCTCGCCGCGGTCATCGTCCTCGCGGTCGCGGGCGTGGTGCTGCAGGCGCTGCTCTAGTGCCCGGCGGCACGGGCGGGCCCACGCCGCGGGACCTCGACGCCGACCTCGACCTCGCCGAGCGCGTGGCCCGGGCGGCAGGCGAGGGCCTGATGGTCAGGTTCAGGGCCCCGGCGCAGGGCGTCGAGCGCAAGTCGACCGAGACCGACCTCGTCTCCGAGGCCGACCGCGAGGCCGAGCGGACGGTCGCGGAGATGCTGCACGACGAGCGCCCCGAGGACGGGATGCTCGGCGAGGAGTCCGCCGACGAGGCGGGCTCGAGCGGGCACAGGTGGGTGGTAGACCCCCTCGACGGAACGGTCAACTACCTGTACGGCCTGTCCGCGTGGTGCGTGAGCGTGGCCCTCGAGGACTCGGGCGGCGTGCTGGTCGGGGTGATCCACGACCCGGCCGGAGGTGAGACCTATCGGGCCACGCGCGGCCGGGGCGCCGAGTGCAACGGTCGGCCGATCGCGATCAGCGGGCACGATCACCTGCCCACCGCGCTGGTGGCCACGGGCTTCGGCTACGACGCGGACGTGCGTGCGTCCCAGTCACGGGCCCTGACGCACGTCCTCCCCCGCGTGCGCGACATCCGCCGCGGGGGATCGGCCGCCCTCGACCTCTGCTGGGTGGCGGCGGGCCGGCTCGACGCCTACTTCGAGCGTGGCGGTCATGCGTGGGACTGGGCGGCGGCCAGTCTGATCGTCGAGGCGGCCGGCGGAGCGGTCGATCGCCTGGAGGGCGAGCCCGAGGGTCTGGTGGCGGCGAGCCCGGCGCTGTTGCCCGAGCTGGTGGAACTGGTGCGCGCCGGTGAGGCGAACGCCCGTCCCTGAGCGCGGCCCTGAGCCGCTATCGCGGCTCAGCCCCCCTGGGCCTTCAGATAAGCCACCAACGCGTCCAGTTCCGGCTTCGACAGCCGCCGACCGTAGTCGCGGGGCATGACGCCGGGCCGGAAACCCTTCACCACGTAGGCGTTCGGGTCCACGATCGACTCCCGGATGTACTCCTCCGCCGGGCGTCCCGGCCGGTAGGTGCGGGAGGCCGGGCCCAGGGTGTTGAGGGACGGGCCGGCGTTGCCGATGCTGCCGGCGTCGGCGAGCACGTGGCAGTTGCCGCAGCCCGACTCGACGAAGACCCGCTTGCCGAGCTCGCCGCCGGGGTCGGGCTGCCCGCCGGGATCCTCGAAGTAGGCGGGGTCCTCTCCGGGCCGGCCGGCGGCCTGGGCCACGTAGGCGGCCACGTCCTCGGCGTCCTGTCCCGTGACCAGGTCGGCGGGCATCGCGCTTCCCCGGCGGACGTTCTCGATCTGCTGGCGGACCACGCCGGCCACCGTGTCCCGCCCGAGGCCCTGGCGGATCGCCGGGGCGAAAGCCTCGTCGAGGTTGGGGCCGAGGTTCCCCGCGGAACCGGCGCGCTCGAGCACGTGGCACTGGGCGCAGCGGCCCTCGCCGGTGTACAGGCGCTTGCCGTTGGCGAGGTCGGGCGGCTCCTCCCCGCAGCCGGCCCCGAGCAGGACGAGCGCGGTGCCGAGCACGGCGACCAGCCCTCGAGGCAGCCTCTTCGGTTCAGTCTTCGTCGTCCCGAGCGGCCTCAAGGCGTGCGGAAGATTACCCCGTGGAGGGGTCGGGGCCTTGCTCCTCCGCGCCCGGCTGGCGCAGCTCGTCGAGGTGGCCCTGCGCGGCCGCCACCACACCGCGCGCCACGGCCGCCCACCCGTATCGCGCCCGGGCCGTCGCCGAGAGCGCCGCGGAGGCCTCGGCTCGCTCCCCGGCGTCGAGGCCCAGCCAGCGCACCAGCTTCGCGGCGATCTCCTCCACCGCGCCGGGACCGCGCTCGAAGGCGAGGAGCTCGCCCAGCCCGGGGGGCACCGCCGCCCGCAGCGTGGCGGTGACCTCGGCGAGCCCGGAGTGCGCCGCGGAGATCGGCAGCGCGCCACAGGCGGCGGCCTCGGCGGCCACCATGCCGAACGCCTCGGGAAAGGTGCTCGGGACCACCTGGGCCTCGCAGGCGGGGAGCAGCTCGGGCAGGTCCTCGTGCTCGAGGCGGCCGGTGAACACCACCCGCTCGGCCGCGAGGCGCCCGGCGCGGCGGTAGTCCTCCCGGCGCTCGCCCTCGAGGCCGTCGAGGAAGCCCGCCAGGTAGGTGAGCTCCCCGGACGGTCCGCCCTCGAGCTCGCGCCCGCGCCGTGCGATCTCGCGGACGCCGTCGAGGTCGCCCTCCCGCATGGCGGCGAGCATGCGCCCGAGCGGCTCGCGGTAGGTGCCGAAGCCGACCACGCAGAGCCGCGCGTCCGGCACGTCGGCGACGACCATCGGCCATGCGGCCAGCAGCAGGTCGACGCCCTTCGAGACGATCAGCTTGCCCACGTAGGCCACTATGCGGTCACGGCCGGGATCGAGGGATCGGAGGGCCGCGGCGGCTCCGGGCTCGCCACCCCATCCGCCCGAGGCCCCCTCGAGGCGCTCGGCGAGAGTGGCCACGCCGGACGCCGCCTCCGCCGCGGGCCGCGGCCGGAAGGTGGCGGTGTCCACGCCCGGGGGGCCGAGCCGGGTGCGCCCGGGCAGGCCCGGGTCTTCCAGGACCTCCCACAGCGACTCGGCGGTGTGCCGCGAGCCCACGAGCACCCCCGAGGCCCCGGCCAGTCCCTCGCGCGCGAAGGGCAGGAAGCGCTCGCGGTGCGGCCGGACCGTGTACTCGAGCGCGCTGCCGTGGACCTTCACCGCGTAGGGCACGCGCCCGCCGAGGCCGCGGGCCAAGACCGCCGGGCCCATGATCAGATGGTTGGCCAGGGCCACGTCGATCTGCGCGCGCTCGGCCACCTCGGCGACGGCGCCGGCGCCGGCCTCAAGGTAGCCCTCGACCTCCGCATCGGTGAGCTCGGGGAAGGGGCGAGCGTCGAAGCCCTCGTAGTCGTCGGCCACGTACAGCGGCAGCACTCCTCCGATGTCGGGCCGGTACACGGTGACGCGCGCCGGCGAGCGCAGCTCGCGGATCCGGAGAGCGCCCTCGTCCCAGTCCCCGGCCGCATCGACCCAGGAGAGCTCGGCGGCCTGGCGGTCCTGGCAGAGCAGGTGCACCTCGTGTCCCTCGGCGGCGAGGGCCCGGGCGAGCGCGGAGTTGTAGACGTTGGAGCCCGTGCCCCGCAGCAGGTAGCCGTGGAAGACGAGGACGCGCACCGGGCGAGTATCCACGGCGAGCCGGACGGGCGCCCACGGCACCGCTGGTAGATTCCCCGCCCGTGGCGATGCGGCAGAGATACCGGCTGCGGGCGCGCTCCGACCGCGAGGTGGTGCGCGAGATCGAGCCCGGACGCGTGTACGTCGACCGCGACAGCGGCGAGGAGTTCCACCTCGTGGGGAAGCTGCTCCCGCTTGCCCCCTCCCCCAGCAACCTTCCCTGGGCGGTCGAGA
>JBPCQB010000078.1:0-9347 GCA_050998555.1 Thermoleophilaceae bacterium | reverse complement strand
TACGCGGCTGATCGTCATGGACTCCCGTGCCGGCCGCGTGCTCGAGGAGGACGGCGAGCGCAAGATGATCGACGACGAGGAGTGGGAGTGGGTCGAGGAGCACGCGACCGGCGACTTCGACCACCTGCTCGTGGCCACCACCATCCCGGTCCTGCTCTCTCCCGGCATGCACGACCTCGAGGCGTTCAGCGAGGCGATCTGCGACGGCGTGTGGGGGCCGCGGGCGGCCCGCCGCGGCGAGGAGCTGCGCCGGGCCATCGACCTCGAGCACTGGGCCGCGTTCCAGGACTCCTTCCTGCGGGTGGCGGAGCTCCTGCGCGCGGTTGGCTCCGGCGAGCGCGGGACGCCGCCGGCGTCGATCACCATGCTCTCCGGAGACGTCCACCACGCCTACCTCGTCGAGGTGGGCTTCCCGCGCGGCAGCGGCGTGACGAGCAACGTCTACCAGGCGGTGTGCTCGCCGTTCCGCAACCCCCTCGGGAAGGCCGAGCGCAAGTTCATGCGCGCGCTGGTGTCCCGCCCCGCCGCCATGGTGGGCCGGGCGTTCGCCCGCGCCGCCGGCGTGCCCGCCCCTCCCATACGCTGGCGCTACTCCCAGGAGCCGACCTTCGACAACCAGGTGGCGACGATCGACCTCGATGGGCGGCAAGCGTGCCTGCGGATCGAGAAGAGCCTGCCGCAGGGGGAGGACGAGGACGCGCCGCGGTTGCATGTGTCGCTGGAGCGGCAGTTGGCCTGAGCAGGCTTCCGCCGAGTGACCCGCGGATCGTCGTCCGGGAGAACTCGGGCGGCGACGGTCGACCGCCGCTCCCAGGCCATCGGGGGGCGGCTTCTCGCGGCGCAACGCCGGCCAGTTGCGGGCCGCCACCTTCGGTAACGGCCGACGAGCGCCACGGGAAGTCGTGTCTCGCAAACGGTGGCGGGCTCAATGGCGCCGCTCGAGCCCGACGCTGGGCGCCCGCAGCGACGCCAGCGACGGGCGCTCCTCGATCGGGACGTCCCGGGTCTCGAGCGAGTCGCCGCACGGTTGGGCAAGCGGCCCCATCTCCAATCCCTCCAAGGCCTCCGGCTGCAGCCGGCGCATCGCCGCCACCATGACCGCGTAGGACATCGCCCCGAGCTCGCGCAGCGGCTGGTGGCGGTTCTGGCGCGTCCCCAGGTCGACCTGGGCCATGGCCTCGAGGCCGACCGCGCGCGCGACGTCGATCATCATCGCGATCTCCACCCCGTAGCCCACGGGGAAGGAGAGGCGCTCGAGCACGTCGCGGCGGGCGGCCACCTCTCCGGCCAGCGGCTGGTGGAAGCCGGCGAGCTCGGGCACGTGCAGGTTGATCAGCGGCCGGGCCATGAGCTCGGTCACCCGGCCACCCTCGTCGGGGCGCAGCTCATCCCCGACGCGCAGGGGCCGCCGGAAGGAGCCCTTCACGAGCGCAAGCGTCTCGTCGTCGAGCAGCGGTCCGAGCAGGCCGAGGACGAAGCCGGCCTGGAAGTCGAGGGTGTCGGCGTCGAGGAAGGCGACGATCTCCCCCTCGGTGGCGGCCAGGCCGCGCCACATGGCGTCGCCCTTCCCGCGCGCCGGGCCGTGGTCGGGCATCAGGTCGGACTCCTGGAGGACGGTGGCCCCGGCGATCTCGGCCCGCTCGGCGGTGCCGTCCCCGGAGGCGGCGTCGACCACCACGAGCTCGTCGATCAGCCCGAGTCGCTCGAGGGGTACCAGCGCCTCCACCACCGCGCCGATGGTCCCGGCCACCGACCGGGCCGGCACGATGACGCTCACGGTCCCCCCCTTGCGCTCGAGGAGCGCCTCGGCCGTGTAGTCCTCCGCGCGGTAGGTGCGCCGGGCCGTCCAGCTCGCGAGCGAGAGGTCGCGCTCGAGCGCACGGATGGCCCCCTGCTCGTGCATCGCGCGGGGTGAGTACCCGCGTGCGGCGGGCGCTAGCCCTCGATCCGAGCCAGGCCCTCGACCGCGGGCCCCTGGAGGACGTTGCCGGCGGCATCGAACCGCGATCCGTGGCAGGGGCAGTCCCAGCTCTCCTCGGCGTCGTTCCACGCCACCACGCATCCGAGGTGCGTACATACCGCCGAGACCCTGCGCACCTCCCCGTCGGATCCCCGCGAGACGCCCACGAGCCGCGTCCCGCTCCGAACCACCCGACCCTCTCCCGGCTCGAGACCGGACTCGGGCCCGGCGGCGGGCGGGGCCAGGCGACCGGAGGCGAAGCGCCGGGCGACGCCGAGGTTGTGACCGAGGAGCGAGGCGAGCCCGGAGGCCGGTCGCAGCCGGTTGGGGTCGTACAGCCATGCCCACAGGTTCGGTCGGCGCATGATGGCGTCGGAGAGGATCAACGCCGCCGCCGTGCCCGCGGACATCCCCCACTTCCCAAAGGCGGTGGCCACGTGCACGCGCGAGGAGAGCGGGGTGAGCCGGCCCACGAACGGCACCCCGATCTTCGACGTGAAGTCCTGCGAGGACCAGTGGTTGACCACCGTCCCGGGGCCGAAGTGCTCCTGCGCGAAGCGCTCGAGGCGCAGCACGTGCTCGGCGGCGTGCGCCTCCTGCCCAGTGGTGTGGCCCTCGCCGCCGACGAGCGTCAGGCGCCGGCCCCCGCGCGTCGCCGTCCGCAGGCTGCGAGTGGGCTCCTCCGCACTCAGGTACATGCCGCCGAGCGCGGTCGGCCGATCGGCCTCGTAGGCGATCAGGTAGGAGCGCTCCGGCCGACTGCGGGCGAAGTAGCCGCCGCGGTCGAGGAAGGGGATGAGCGTGGCCAAGATCACGTCACCGGCCACGATCGAGCCCTGCGCGGTGCGGACTCGGCAGGGCTCGCCTTCGTCGACGTCGAGCGCGCGAGTGCGTTCGAGCAGGTGGCTGCCCTCGCCGGGGATGCCGCGCGCCAGGGCGGTCAGGTAGCGGTAGGGGTCGAACTGGGCCTGGTCGCCCAGCCTCACCGCCGTATGCACGGGAAAGGGCAGGTCGACCTCGCGCACGAGCGTGGCGTCGAGGCCGGCGACGCGCGCCGCATCGGCCTCGCGCTCGACGGCCCTGACTCGCTCCGAGGTCTCGGCGTAGACGTAGGCGGGCACGCGCTCGAAGTCGCAGTCGATCGCCTCCTCTTCGACGAGCTGTGCGATCCCCTCGACGCCGGCCTGGTTCGACTCCGCGTAGGCGCGAGCGGCCTCCTCGCTCCAGCTCGACGCGAGGCCCGAGTAGCGCAGGCCGTGCAGCGAGGTGACCTTGGCCGTCGTATGGCCCGACACCCCTCGGGCCACGCGCCCGGCCTCGATGACGGCCACCGTCGCGCCCGCGCGCTTGAGGAGGGTCGCAGCGGTCAGGCCGACGATCCCGCCGCCGACGATCGCGACATCGACCGACAGGTCGCCGTCGAGCTGCGGATAGGTGGTGACCGGGCTCTCGTGAAGCCACAGAGAGGCGGCGGTGCCAGGAAGGGGCGGCGGCATGGGCGTGGCGCCGGAGCGCGTGGCGAGGGAGTTAAGCGCACGGAGGTCAGGGGTACGACCGACCGCATGCCCTCTTCAGATCGAGATCTCACCCCCGCCCAGCACAAGGTCCTCCAGTACCTCAACGAGGCCCACGCCACCGAGCACGCGCTCGCGCGGACCCTCCAGGCCCACATCGCGGTCACCCCGCGGGGCTCCTACCGCTCCCTGCTCGAGCGCCACCTCGCCGAGACCAAGAGCCAGGCCGAGCGCATCGAGCGCCGGATGGACGAGCTCGGGGTCTCCCGGAGCCTCGTGCAGCTCGGCCTCGGCGTGGTCGAGAGTGTCTTCGGCCAGGCGCTGGCCCTCTCGCGCAGCCCGTTCGAGCTCGTACGCGGCTTCTCCGGCGAGGAGAAGCTGCTGAAGAACGCCAAGGACGAGTGCGCAAGCGAGGCGCTCGAGATCGCCACCTACGACGCCATCGAGCGCCTGGCCCGCGACGTCGGCGACGAGGAGACCGGCGACCTGGCCGCGGCCATCCGCGGCGAGGAGGAGCGGATGCTCTCCAACCTGCGCGAGGAGATCCCAAGGCTGGTGGACGCCATGGTGCGCTCGGAGCTCGAGGGCGACTCGAGCTTCGACGTCTCGAAGATCGGGGCGGCCGACGCCGCCCGGTCGGCCGGAGCCAGCGTGCGCGACACGGCCCGCAAGGCCTCGGGCGAGGCCTGGCGCACCGCCCGAGTGGCGTCGGAGGAGGCCCGAGGCGCGGCCCGAGCGGCGTCGGACGAGGCCCGCAGCACCGCCCGTCAGGCGCGCAAGGTGCCCGGGGTGGCCCAGGCCGAGGGCGAGGTCAAGGGCGCCGTGGCGAACGAGGAGGATCTCGCCATCGCGAACTACGACTCGCTGAACGCGAGCGACGTGACCTCTCGACTGGGCGACCTCTCCCAGGTCGATCTCGCCAAGGTGGACGCCTACGAGCGGCGCAACCGGGGCCGCAAGGGAGTGCTCGAGAAGATCGACTCGCTCCGCGGCGAGGAGCCGTGGCCCGGGTACGACGAGCTGAACGTGGACGACGTGCAGCAGGCGCTGTCAGCCGCCGACGACGAGCTTGCCCAGAAGGTCCGCGACTACGAGCGCAAGCACAAGGGCCGCCAGGGCGTGCTCGACGCGACCCAGCGGGAGCTGGCCCGGAGCTAGAGCGGCGGGCGGGCCGCGGGGCGGGGCGGGACCGCGCTCCGCCGGTCACCCGGCGACGGACTTGGTGCGCCCGACGGGGATAGCGTTCGACGCGTTCGGCACGCTGTTCGACCTGCACGGGCTGGGGCCGCGACTGGAGAGTGCCGTGGGCGGGCACCGCGACGAGGTGCTCGTGGGGTTCACGGCCCGGCTCGTGCCGTGGACCTGGCACGCGACGGCGGCGCGGCGCTACCGGCCGCTTCCCGACATCGCAGCCCTGGCGCTGCGCTCCGCGGCCGCCGAGTCCGGCGTCGAGCTCTCGGCGGACGAGGCGGAAGGCGTGGCCAAGGGTCTGACCGAGCTCCCGCCCCTGCCCGGAGTGGCGGAGGGGCTCGAGGAGCTCGATCGCGACGGCCATCGGATGGCCGTGCTCTCGAACGGGACGGGCGACGGCGTGCGGGCGCTGGTCGAGGGAGCCGGACTCGGCGAGCGGTTCGAGCACCTGCTCGCCGCCGACGAGGTCGGCGCGTTCAAGCCCGCCCCCGAGGTCTACGCCATGGCCGCGCAGGCCTTCGACTGTCCCGCGGCTGAGGTGCTGCTCGTCTCCGCCCACGCGTGGGACGTCGCGGGGGCGCGCCAGCACGGCCTCCGCGGGGCGTGGCTTCACCGCGGGGCGACCCTCGCTCCCGTGCTGGGAGAGGAGCCGGACCTCGTGGCCGCCGACGTGAGCGACCTGCCGCGCGCGTTGCGCGAGGCCGCTCCGAGGAGGCCCTCCGCCCGGAGTTAGCCCTCCTCGCGGCTAAGGGCCCGGACTCATGTTCCAGGTCTCCTCGGTGGCCTGCACGAGCGCGGGCTCCGAAGCGGGCGGCCCGCCTTCGCCTCCGGCCCCCGGCTGCGTGGCTGCGGGCTCGCTCGGGCCCGTGCCGCCCGAGTGGGCCTCGTGCTCCTCCTGAGCGCGCTCCCTCGCCTGGTCGAGGTCCTGGCGACTGCGCTCCTTGCCGAGCTCGTAGTCGCGTCGCACCTGCTTGCGCTGCTCCTGCCCCTTGTCGTAGGCGTCGCGGATTATCTAGGCGGCCACGTCACGGCCGCCGAGACCGAACGCGAGCGCCAGGGCCAGCGTCAGACCGCCGACGAGCGCGGTGAAGCCGATGCGGACGACGTCGGGGGCGATCTCCAACTGGTCCAGGATCGCGAAGATCGCGATCCCCATCACCAGGACGGGCACGACCGCCTGCACGACCTGTCCGGTGGCCGTGTCCCCCATCGTCCGTCGCACCAAGGCACCAACGGCGGTGGAGATCGCTCCGGCGATCACGAAGATGAGCACCGCCGCCACGACGTTCGGCAGGTAGCCGACGATCGCGTCGAGGAACGACGTGAGCCCGGGGTTGTTCGTGCGGGCGATGGCGATCGCCACCGCGCCGAGGACCACGAACCAGAACACGACCCCGGCGATGAGCCGCGTCGGGCTCGCACCGGGGCTGAGGCGCTCGGCGTACTGCCCGTACTCGTTCTCCTGAAGCGTACGGTCGAAGCCGAAGCGGTCGAGCAGCCGGGCGGTGATCGTCCGCAGTGCCTTGGCCACGAGGCACCCGACCAGGACGATGAGCAAAAAGGCGAGGATGGCCGGAATCGCGCTCAGGATCTGGGCGAGCAGGTTGATGAACGCGTCGCGGACGCTCTGGACGGGATTCAAGGAAAGGGCACTCCTCGCGGGGGTTCGTGGGCGGGGCGGCCGATCGGACGGCCGCCTCGAGACCAGTTAACCGGATCGCGCTTGTCGAAGCCGGCTCGGAGCCTTAGGGTTCGGAGCGAGCGAGCATCCCGAGGGAGGGGCGCATGAGCGACGAGACCGAGGAGAAGAGCGGCGCCTGGGAGACCTTGAAGGACGCCTTCAAGCTCGCCGGCGAGGACGAATCCGGCGAGGACGAGTCCGGCGAGGGGTCCGAGGACGAAGCCGCGGAAGGCGACTCCGGCGAGGAGCCGTCCGAGTCCGACGACGACGCGAGCGCCGAGTCCGACGGTGGGTCGGAGGAGCTCTCCGAGGAGGAAGTCGAGAATCCCGAGCAGGCGGACGACCCCTACGAGGCGGCCCGCATCAAGGTCGAGAGGCTCGAGGACGATCCTCCGGCGGACATCTCTGACTGGCCGAACGACCAGGCGAAGTACGAGACCTTCGGTGGTGCGGACACCGAGGCCTACGACGAGGGCGCGACCATGAACCTCGGCCCACCCGCGTTGCGCCGGTTCCCCGACGGCAGCGTCGAGGTCGAGGGCGAGAAGGTCGACAACCCCGAGGACTACAAGGGACCGCCGATCAAGGGCGGCCCCACCGACCCGGCGGTGGACGCCTCCGAGGTCGATACGGAGAAGAACACGAAGGTCGACCAGGAGGGGAACCGGGAGGACGGCGGTGACGAAGGGGAGGGCTCCGCGGAGAGCGACGACGACTCCTCGGGAGAGGCGGAGTCGGGGGACGCGGAGTCCTCGAGCGACGGCTCGGAGAGCGGCGAGAGCTCCTCGGAGGACGAGGAGGTCGACTCCTCCGGCGAGGAGCGCCGCGAGCAGGAGCAGACGAGCTAGGCGGGGTCCGGCCTGCGCTCCACGGGGCCCATGTGCATGACCCCGACTCCGTACTCGACGCGCAGAAGCGGTCAGGATCACGCTGGAGCGGCTATCTGGCTCTTCTGCTACGAGTCTGCTCCCAGCGTCACAGGCGAGCACTCGATCCGAGATCGACAGAGGCAACCTCAGCACCCATACCGGGGCTGAATGTGATCTCGATCTGACCGGCGGGAGATCGGCGGCGCGAACCGCACCTCGCCGTGACGTGCGTTACGGACGCCAGACGACCGAGCCCGGTGAGAGGCCGTCGTGGGGGTGTAAAAGGTCGCCCGCGTCCGCGCTGCCGCCCGGCGCACCGCTTACACCCTCGGCGCCTCCCTGGGTGCCCCGCCCGGCCGGGAAGCGTCGGTGAACTCGCGGAAGAGGCCCGACACCACGAAGGCCGTCTGCTCGCCGATGTCGACCGCGTTGTCGGCCAGGCGCTCGACGCAGCGGGCCGCCAGCATCAGGTGCATGGCGGCCTCGCGGCGCAGGGGGTCCTCCCCCACCTCGAGCGCGAGGCGGAAGCACTCGCGGTTCAGGGTGTCGACCGCGTCGTCCTCGGTGACCAGCGCCTCGGCCAGGGCGACGTCGCGGTCGGCGAACGCGCGCCGGGCCTGATCGACGAGCCCGGCCGACCGAAAGCACATCTCCGCGAGGCGCTCCATGAGGGCAGGGTCCGGCTGGTCCTCCGGCTGGGGAAGGAGCTTCGCGACGTTCACGCACTGGTCTCCCATGCGCTCCATGTTCACGAGCACCTGGAGCAGGGCGGCAACGAGACGGAGGTCGCCGGCCACCGGGGCCTGGCGTGCGAGCAGGGAGAGGAGGCTCTGATGGACCTCCAGGTAGCGACCGTCGATGCGGTCGTCGTCGTCGATGACCTGGAGGATGAGGAGGCGGTCGCCCGCCCGCAGCGCCGCGACCAGCCGGTCGATCTGCTCGACCACGATCTCGAGACCTCCGAGTGCCCGGCTCTCTAGCTCCTCGAGCTCGGCCGCAAACGCTGCGCGGACCTCGGCCGCGGTCCGCGGCCCTCTCGGCTCCGGCGCTCCGGCCGCGCTCATGACCGCGCTTCCGTCCGCCTCGGGCGCCTCAACCGACCTTGCCCGAGACGTAGGCCTCGGTGCGGGAGTCCCGTGGGTTGGTGAAGATCGCCTCTGTCTCGGCGTACTCGACGATGCGGCCCGTGCGCTGCTCGCGCCCGGCGGCCCCGGCGGCACCGCCGACCTCGGCTACGGTGAGGAACGCGGTCATCTGGGACACGCGCGCGGCCTGCTGCATGTTGTGGGTGACGATCACGATCGAGAGCCGCTCGCGCAGCTCGAGCATGAGGTCCTCGATCCGCCCGGTCGATATCGGATCGAGCGCGGAGCACGGCTCGTCCATCAGCACCACGTCAGGCTCGATCGCCAGGGCCCGTGCGATGCACAGACGCTGCTGCTGCCCGCCCGAGAGGCCGTAGGCGTTCGACTTGAGCCGGTCCTTGACCTCGTCCCACAGCGAGCCCCGGCGCAGGGCGCGCTCGACGAGCTCGTCGGTATTGCCCTTGACCCCGAGCACGCGCGGCCCGAACGCCACGTTGTCGTAGATCGACTTCGGGAACGGGTTCGGCTTCTGGAAGACCATGCCGATCCGCTTGCGGACCTCCACCGAGTCGACGCCCGGCCCGTACAGATCCTCGCCGTGGTAGAGCACCTTGCCCTTCACGCTCGCCGACGGCACCAGGTCGTTCATCCGGTTCAGCGAGCGCAGGAGCGTCGACTTCCCGCAGCCCGACGGCCCGATCAGGGCGGTGATCTCACCGGGGGGGATCCCCAACGAGACGTCCTCCACGGCCACCGAGGAGCCGTAGAGCACCGACACCAACTGGAGGTCGAACACCGGCTCTGCGGTGCGCGCGGCGCGCGCCTTCTGAGCCGCCACGGGCCTCGTGGTCAGCTCGGCCATCGACCGCTCGATCGGAGCGGCGTCGCGCTCGCTCGCGCGGGCACGCGGGTCCTGCTCGGCGGTTCTGTCGACGCTCACAACGGCCTCCTTACCACTTCTGCTCGTAGCGATTGCGTAGGGCGATGGCCACCGCGTTCATGGCCAAGAGGACCGCCATCAACACCAGGATCCCGCCGGCGGCGAGC
>JBPCQB010000174.1:0-7566 GCA_050998555.1 Thermoleophilaceae bacterium | reverse complement strand
CCTCGGCGAGCATCTCCTGGCGCTCCTTGACGATCCAGCGGGCCTGCTTGATCTCCTCGGGGATCGTGGCCCGCATCTGGTCGAGGATGTCGTAGATCTCCTCCTTGTCCACGCGCACCTGGTCGGTGAGGGGCACCGGCTTGGCGTTGTGGATCTGGTCGTCGAGCTTGTCGATCAGGACGAGGACATCCATGGGGGCGAAACCTCAGTTCGTCTCAGGTCGGGCGTGGCGAGTGATCGGTCAGCGCTTCAGGGCTTCGTGGAGAGGGCCCGACACGCTCTCGGGCACGAGGCCGGACAGATCCCCGCCGAAGGTGGCAAGCTCCTTGACCCCGCTCGAGCTCAGGAACGAGAACTTCGGCGAGGACATCATGTAGATGCTCTCGATGTCGGGTGCCATCTGGCGGTTGAGCTGGTTCATCTCGAACTCGTACTCGAAGTCCGAGATGGCTCGAAGGCCCTTGACCATAGCGTGGGCGCCGTTCTCGCGCGCGAAGTCGACGATCAGCGTGTCGAAGGTTTTGACCTGCACGTTGCCGAGTTTGGCCACCTCCGCCTCGACGAAGGCGCACCGCTGCTCGGCGCTGAACAGCGTCTTCTGCTTGCGCACGGGCTGGTCGACCACCGCGACGATCACGCTCTCGAACACCGCCGCGGTGCGCTCGATGATGTCGAGGTGGCCGAAGGTGACCGGGTCGTAGGAGCCCGGGCACACCACCGTTCCGGCCTTGTCAGGAGGCACGGTGGACCGCGATGCGGGTGTCGCCGTAGCGGCGCGCCGTGACCAGCGGGAGGTCGAGCTCAAGCGGCGCGCGGTTGTCGGATTCGGTCACTATGCGGGCATCTTCGGAGAGCACGGCCGGCAGAAGCGCGGAGAGCGCACCGGCCGCGGCGGCGGCGGAACTATACGGGGGGTCGGCGAAGACGAGCTCGAAGGGGCCGGGCACGGCGGCGGCGCGACGTCCCGCCAGGTAGTCGGCGGCGTCGGCGCAGAGCACGGGCGCCTCGATCTCCAGCGCTTCCAGATTGGCCTCGATAGCGGCGACCGCGCGTCGATCCCGGTCGACGAACACGGCTTCAGCGGCCCCACGCGAGAGCGCCTCGATGCCGAGCGCGCCGGACCCGGCGTAGAGGTCGAGGGTCCGAGCGCCCTCGACCGGGCCGAGGATCGAGAACAGCGCCTCGCGCACGCGGTCCGACGTGGGCCGGGTTCGTGGCCCGGGCGGCGCCTTCAGGCGGCGGCCGCCGAGGCGCCCGGCGACGATCCTCACGCCCAAGGCCCTTCGCTCACGCCGGTATCGGCTCGAGCTCCGAGCCGAAGCGCGCCGCCACCGCGCCGCGAAGGAGAACGTGCTCGGGGGCTTCGAGACGGGGGTCGTCGACCAGCAGCTCGTCGGCGCGCCGGCGAGCGCGCTCGAGTAGCTCGACGTCCTCCGGCAGCCGCGCGAAGCGGAACTCCGGTAGCCCACTCTGGCGGACGCCGAGTACCTCGCCGGCGCCCCGCAGCTCGAGGTCGATCTCGGCGAGGCGGAACCCGTCGCGCTCCTCGGCCAGCGCGCGCAGACGCGGCAGCTCGGGGTCGCCGAACGCGATGCACACCGAGGCGTGGCCGCCGCGCCCCACCCGGCCGCGGAGCTGGTGAAGCTGGGAGAGGCCGTATCGCTCGGCGGCCTCGATGAGCATGACCGAGGCGTTCGGCACGTCGATCCCCACCTCGATGACGCTGGTGGCCACGAGCACCTGGGCGCTGCCCCCGGCGAACGAGGCCATGGCGTCCGCCTTGCTCCGAGAGGACATCTGCCCGTGGATGAGCTCCACGCGCATGCCGCGGAACTCCGTGGCGGCCAGGCGGTCGCGCTCGGTCCCGGCGGCCGTGGCCTGTAGCACCTCGGACTCCTCGACGAGCGGGCACACCACGAAGCACTGTCGCCCGGCCGCGATCTCCTCCCTCGCGCGCTCGTACGCACGCGCCCGCGGGCGGGCGCCGTCCACGACGAACGTCTCCACCGGGCGCCGGCCGGCCGGCAGCTCCCGCAGGAGGGTGGCGTCGAGGTCCCCGTAGGCGGTGAGCGCGAGGGTGCGGGGGATCGGCGTGGCGGTCATGTGGAGGGCGTGCGGCGTCAGTCCATCCGGGGCCTTGGCGTCGAGGGCGGCCCGCTGGCGCACTCCGAAGCGGTGCTGCTCGTCCACCACGATCACCGTCAGGTCGCGGAACTCGACCGCCGGCTCGAGCAGGGCGTGCGTGCCCACCACGAGCCCGAGCTCCCCGGATCCGAGGCGGGCGAGGACGTCGCGGCGGCGGCGCTCGGGGGTCGACCCGGTGAGCAGGGCGATCGGCAGATGGCCTCCGAGCAGGCGGTCGAGGGTGACCAGATGCTGCTCGGCGAGGGTATCGGTCGGCGCCATGAGCGCGGCCTGGGCGCAGGCGTCGACGGCGCGGAGCATGGCGTGGAGCGCGACGACGGTCTTCCCCGACCCCACCTCTCCCATCAGCAACCGCTGCATGGGTCGTTCGGCGCAGAGCTCGCGGTCGATCTCGGCGAAGGCCCGGGCCTGGTCGTCGGTCGGTTGGAAGGGCAGCGCGGCGAGCCAGGGATCGACCAGCGATCCGCTCGGCTCGAGCGCCACCGCCCGCCGGCCCTCACCCCGCTCGCGCCGGCGGGCGGCGAGGCCCACCTCGAGCAGGAGGAGCTCCTCGAAGGCGAGCCGCCGCCGCGCGCCCGCCACCTCCTCCTCGGTCTCGGGGAAGTGGGCCGCGGTGAGGGCGGCCGGGCGACTGGGCAGACGCTCGGCGCGGCGCAGACGCGCGGGCAGCGGCTCGACGGCGTGGCGCGCGAGCCCGCGCGTGGCGTGGGCCAGCCCGCGCAGGCGCTCGGGCGGCAGCTTCTCGGTGCCCGGGTATACGGGGACGAGGCCGAGGGTGGACAGCCCGCTCCCGGACCCGGCCGAGGGCTCGTGCTCGGTCACCCACATCTCCCCACGGCGCTTCATCCGGCCGTGAAGGAGCACGCGCGAGCCCTCGCCCAGGCGCCGCGCGATCCACGGTTGGTTGAACCACACCGCGAGCAGGGGTCCCGACTCGTCGGCGACGCGCGCCTCGACGCGCTTGCCGCGCCGGCGGTGCATGGGCCGGACGGTGACGGAGCGGATCACCACCTCCACGGTGGCGTCCTCGCCGAGGCGCAGGTCGGCCACGCGCGACTTCTCGCGCCGGTCGCGGTGGGTGTGGGGAAGGTGCTCGAGCAGATCACCCACGGTTTCGAGCCCGAGAGCGGCGGCGGCCTCCGCGGCGCCGCGCGGTACGTCGAGCGGTGCCTCGAGCCGGCTCGGGCGCGGAAGCGAGCGCAGCGGGGCAGCGAGCGCCTTGGGCGCCGTCAGTTCCTCGGTGGTGGCGAAGTGGGTGGCGATGGGCCGATGAAAGACCGCCGGCCGGACGCGAGGCGTGGCGCTCCAGGTCGCGGCGCCGGCGCCCCCTACGGCACAGGTAGGCGGAGCCTGAGGTGCACGCGCTCGAGGCCGGCCTCCACGGAGCCGGTCAGTTGGCCGACTCCGGGCAGCGGAGGGCCGCCGAACGGAGCCGGCGCGACCGTGAACGCCGCGGCACCGCCGGGTCCCTCGAAGGGCGCGGGCGCCTCGATGGCGATGCGACGGGCGGCCCGCTCGTCGGGGGCGGTCACGAAACGGGCGCCGACGAGCCCGAAGACCACCCGTTGGCCGGGTGCGGTCAGGAGGTAGAGGTCATTGCGCCCCCGCAGCGGACGGATGGACGCCCGGCGCTCGGGGCCAACGACATCCGCGAGGAGGCCGAGGTCGGCGAGGAGGCCAAAGGCGCCGGCGCTCGGCCGCCGCAGGAGGTCGCCGAAGGCCTCCGGGTCGGTCACGTCCGTCCGGGAGGCGACCCGCCCGGCGCCATCCTCGGTGACGACGGCGCTCGAGCCGAGGAGGGCGACCAGGTCCCGGGCGACGTCCAGGTCACGATCGACCCGCCGACGATCTCTTCCGAAGCCGGCACGCCGTTGGCCGAGCCGGGCCTCCGCCACGAGGAAGCGCGCCGCATGCGCGGGGTCGCGCAGACCGAAAGCACTCCCGCCGGCGCCCGTGCGGACCAGGGAGGGCGACTCGGGACCGGGGGCCAGCGGGAGATCCGCGGTCGAGAGGCCGCTCGGGTCGGTGTTGGCGGCGGCCTCCGCGGAGAGCGCCTCTCCGGCGGCCGACGCCGTGAAGCCGACCGTGCGCAGTGCCGCCACCCAGGGCAGCCGCTCGAGGCCGGGCTCCTCGGACACCGCGAGGGCGGTCGCGGAGCTCACGTAGCCGCGGACGAACGACGGCCGGGGCAGCTCGCCGATGCGGCGTTCGAGTTCGGTCTCGCCGATGTCCGCCCCTCCCGTCCGCCGTGCGAGCCCGGCGACGAGCGTCTCCCTCGAGTCGGCGAGCACGATCTCGTCCTCCCGAACCGCGGCCCATGCGTAGTCACCGAAGCGAAACAGCGGCACGCCGCCGGACTGGCCCGCCGGCGTGACCGCGCCCGAGCGCGTGAGCAGTAGGAGCCGAGCGGGATCCGAGACCTCGATGGCGCCCAGCACGCCGTCGGTCTCGCCGAGCCCGGTGAGTCCGATGACCAGGCGATTGCCGAGCAGCGGCCGTACGTCGCGGTCGAAGTCGAGGCCGAGCTCCTCGCGCGCGACCGCGCGGAGCTCGCCCTCGAGAAGGGCCATCGGCCCGACCACGCGGCGAACCTTGGTGTCGAGACCGCGAAGCTCCTCGCCGGCGAGGTCGGTGTCGAACGTGGCGGCCGCCGCGCTGTCCGAAGGCAGGTAGCGAAGCGTCCCGTCGACTCCCTCCGGGGACTGGGCGCGCGCCTCGCCGGCGAGCGCCAGGGGGGCCAGGATCAGGACCAGGACTACGAGGGAGGACTTCACCGCCGAGCCGCCGCGAGCTCGGAGCCCGATGCGCGGGCGCGACCGCGGCGCTCGCGCCGCGCCGGTCATTACGCCGCCTTGAGGACCTTTCCGGCCTTCAGGCACCGGGTGCAGACGTACTCGCGCCGGGGCGTTCCCGACACCTGGATGCGGACCTTCTGGAGGTTCGGGTCGAACCGGCGCTTGGTGGCCACCATCGAGTGCGAGCGCGAGTGCCCGAACGCGGGGCCCTTCCCGCATGTGAAGCAGACCTTCGCCACGGCGCTACACGCTACCAGCGCCCTTGCGGAGCGCCCGGGCGACAGCGGCCAGCGCGTGCTCGATCTGCGGGGCATCGACATCGAGGTGGGTGACCGCGCGCACCCGGCGAGCGCCGAACGCCCCCATCGTGACCCCGTCGGCGGCGAGGGCCCGGCAGAAGGTCGGCGCATCACCGGGGAGATCGAAGAGCACGATGTTGGTCTCGACGGCGGCCGGGTTGATCGTGATGTCAGGCAACTCGGCCAGCCCGTCGGCCAGTGCCCGCGCGTTGGCGTGGTCCTCGGCCAGGCGCTCGACGTGGTGGTCGAGGGCGTGGAGCGCCGCGGCCGCGACCACGCCGGACTGGCGCATGGCGCCGCCCCACATCTGCTTGTAGCGCCAGGCCTCGTCTATCAGCTTCCGGGAGCCGGCCAGCGCGGCCCCGATCGGCGCGCCGAGGCCCTTCGAGAAGTCCACCCACGCGGTGTCGAAGCCACGCGCGTAGTCGGCGGCGGGGACGCCGGAGGCCACGACCGCGTTCATCAGCCGGGCGCCGTCGAGGTGGGTCCGCAGGCCGGCGGTGCGCGCGACGTCGAGCACGTCCCTCACGCCGTCGAGGCTCCACACCCGTCCTCCGCCGAGGTTGGTGGTCTGCTCCACGGAGACGAGCCGCGACCGCGGCGTGTAGCGCGCGGCGCCCGGCTCGGCGGGCCGTAGCGCCCGCTCGACCTGGGCGGCGGTGAACACCCCGCCGTCGCCCGTGAGCTGATGGAGCGTCGCGCCGGAGATGGCCGCCGGGCCGCCGGCCTCGGCGCCCACCGGGTGCGAGGTGCGGTCGAGGATGACCTCGTCGCCCCCGGGCCGGACGTGCAGGCGGAAGCCGATCGCGTTGCACATCGTCCCGCTCGGCAGGAACAGCGCGGCCTCGTGGCCGAGCAGCTCGGCCACCCGCTCCTGGAGCCGGTTGGTGGTCGGGTCCTCGAAGCGCTGCTCGTCGCCCACCTCGGCCTCGGCCATGGCGCGGCGCATGGCGACGGTGGGCCGGGTCTGGGTGTCGGAGAAGAGGTTGACGTGGGTCATGGGTTCAGCGTCCGGTCGGGACTTCCGCCTTATTGCGGCGACGCAGACGTTGCATGAACCGACCTAGCGCCAACCCTCCCGCCATGAACGCAGTCATGGCCAGAGCGAAGACGCCATACGCGACGCCCGAGGTGGCTGCGAAGAGGACCGCCTCAATGCGCTGTCCGCTCGCCGCGGCGACGACGAGGGTCGTCGCCGTTACGGCGACGGCGGCGATCCAGGGCAGAGCGAGTATCGCTGGCCGGTGGGCGGCAAGACCGATGGACACGCCTGTGGCGCAGAACGTCAACGCGGCAAGGACGCCTATGGCTGGGCCGTGACCGTCGGCCAAGACAGAACAGACGTAGGCGAGCGATATGACTGCGGACGAAGGCTCTCATCGTGAAAGAGGTTGACATCCACCATCGGAGGCCCGCGGGGCAACGGCGGAGTTGGGGCGGGTGGACGGTATGACGCGAGCCGCATATCGCTTCAGGGCGCCCGGCCCACGGCGGTCCTCTGTAACAGCGTCCGCCGCAGCGCCGCCATCGCCAGCACCGCCCGCGCCGCTTCCTCGCCCTGGTGGCGTTCGCCCTCCCCCGCTCGGGCCAGGGCCTGCTCCATGGTCTCCGCGGTCAGCACCCCGAAGGCACACGGGACCCCGGTCTCGAACCCGACCTGGGCCACCCCGCGGGCGGTCTCGGCGCACACGTGGTCGTAGTGGGTGGTCTCCCCGCGGATGACCGCGCCGAGGCAGGCCACGCCGGCGTAGCGGCCGGTCTCGGCGCACCACTTCGCGGCCAGAGGCAGCTCGAAGGCTCCCGGCACGTCGTGGACCTCGACGGCGACGCCGGCCTCCTCGAAGACCCCGCGCGCGCCGGTGAGAAGCCGTTCGGCGAGGTCCTCGTAGAAGCGCCCGACGGCTACCGCGAAGGTCTCAGCCGCCACCGCGCTCGGGCCCGCTCGGTGCCGTCCCGGACGGTCGGGGTGCCGAAGACGGGGAGGATGCTCGACGGCTCGGGCTCGGGCTCGGCGCCGGAACGGACCGCTCGGGCGGACCCGCCGGCGACGGCCGGCCGCCCTCCGCGGCCGCCCGCTCGCGGTCGCCCACCCGCTCGGAGTGGATGAGCTCCTCGTCGAGGGCGAGCCCCTGGTGGTGGAGCATGTGGCCCATACGGTCGCGCTTGGCCCGCAGGTAGCCGAGGTTGTGGGGCGTGGCCCGGTGCTCGATCGGGATCTGGTCGCTCACCCGCAGGCCGTAGCCCTCGAGGCCGACGATCTTCTTCGGGTTGTTGGTCAGCAGGCGGATCGAGGAGAGCCCGAGGTCGACGAGGATCTGCGCCCCGAT
>JBPCQB010000189.1:0-8372 GCA_050998555.1 Thermoleophilaceae bacterium | reverse complement strand
CCAACGCGGCGCAGGGGGGCATCAACGCGGCGCTGAACCCCGAGGACTCCTGGGAGTCGCACGCCTTCGACACCATCAAGGGATCGGACTACCTGGGCGACCAGGACGCCATCGAGATCATGTGCCGGGAGGCCCCGCAGGCCATCCTCGACCTCGAGCACCTCGGCGTGACCTTCCACCGCAACCAGTATGGCAAGCTCGGCACCCGCGCCTTCGGCGGCGCCTCCGCCGCGCGCACGTACTACGTGGCCGACATCACCGGCCAGGCCATCCTGCACGTCCTCTACGAGCAGCTCATGAAGTACGAGGACGTGCACCGCTACGAGGAGTGGTTCACGACCGCGCTCGTGACCGACGAGGAGGGCAGGATCGCCGGCGCGGCCACCCGCAACCTGCGCGACGGCTCCATGGAGCTCTTCGCGGCCAAGACGGTGATGCTGGCCACCGGCGGCAACGGGCAGCTCTACAACCCCACCACCAACGCGCTCGTGTGCACCGGCGACGGGATCGCCATGGCCTACCGCATCGGCTGCCCGCTGATGGACATGGAGATGGTCCAGTACCACCCGACCACGCTCGCGGGCAACGGCCTGCTCATCACCGAGGGCGCCCGTGGCGAGGATCACGGTCTTGGCGCCGAAGAGCTCCATCGACCCGTCGCGGATGTTCCGCGTGGTGGCGCCGGCTATCTGACCCTCCTCGTCGAGCACGAGCGCGGTCGTGAACCACTCCTCGAAGCGCTCCACGTAGTCGTACTTCATCAGCTGCTCGTAGAGCACGTGGAGGATCGCCTGGCCGGTGCTGTCGGCCACGTAGTAGGTGCGCGCCGCGGAGGCGCCGCCGAAGGCGCGGGTGCCGAGCTTGCCCTCCTCGTTGCGGTGGAAGGTCACGCCGAGGTGCTCGAGGTCGAGGATGGCCTGGGGGGCCTCCCGGCACATGATCTCGATGGCGTCCTGGTCGCCCAGGTAGTCCGAGCCCTTGATGGTGTCGAAGGCGTGGGACTCCCAGGAGTCCTCGGCGCCGAGCGCCGCGTTGATCCCGCCCTGCGCGGCGTTCGAGTGCGAGCGCACGGGGTGGACCTTCGAGATGATGCCGACCGAGGCGCCCTGGTCGGCGGCGGCGAGGGCGGCGCGCATCCCGGCGAGGCCGGCTCCGATTACGAGGACGTCGTGCTGGGGCATAAGGGGGGTCCGGAGGTGCACGCCCCCGGGCGGTCGAGTGTATTTGGTGGGCGACGGATCCTCCCGACGAAAGGGTTACGGACGGCGGGGGCGGTCGGGTCAGGTTGGGCGGCGGGGGATAGCGCCTCGCGGCGCCGGCTCCTGCGGTTCGTCGGCGTCATCTTCGCCCTACAGGAGACGGAACTGCGCCCCCACACGGGCGTACACGCGAGCGGCACGGGCGTCGAGCGTCAGGAGCTCGTGCCCGTGGGCGCTCGCGGTCGCGGCGATCAGCGCGTCGTAGACCGCGCCGCCCGTGATTCCCTGGCCCGCGAGCCGGCCCACGAGCGCCGGGCGCTCGACTTCGTCTAGCGACAGCCGCTCACCCGGGAAGCGCTCGGAGAGGTACCGCGCCACGGCGGGCGCCGGAGCGCGAAACCGCTCCGGGAGCCGCGTGAGGACCGAGTAGGCCTCCAGCTCGGCGTGGGCGACGAGGTCGACAAGACCGTGCGCCGCTTGTGCTGCGTCGACGTGACGGTGGTGCCAGGCGGCGGAGGCCGACACGATTACGCTCGAGTCCGGAGTCACCGCCGAACGCGCTCGAGCGTCTCCCTCACCTGCTCCGTCGTCAGCGTCGGCATCGGCTCGGCGGTCGCCAGGACCACATCGTCCCCGCGACGCTCGAGCCACATCTCCGTGGCGGGGGTGGTGACCTCGAGCCTGCCGTCGACGGCGACTAGCTCGAGCTCCTGCCCGGGCTCGAATCCGAGCTCGTCTCGCAGCGCCTTCGGGACGACCAAGCGGCCGGCGCCATCGATGGTAGTTCGCATGGCAGAAACTTACCATCCGCTACCGCAACGGTCTCAGCCCGGCGTCACCGGGTTCTCGTCACGGGCGCGGAGGGCCTTCCGTAGGGCGTTCAGGGTCACCACGCCGCGCAGCATGCCCTCGGCGTCGACGGCCACCACGGCGCCCAGCCGGCGCATCTCCTCCGAGCCGAGAAGGGTCTCGAGCGGCTCGTCGACCTTCACGCCCGAGGTGTCCTCCGCCGAGATCAGCTCCCGGACGTCCGACTGCGAGCGGGCGTCCTCGGGCACCTCGTCCACCTTCTCGCGCCGCACCAGCCCGAGGAACCGCCCGCCCGCGTCCACCACCGGGAACCACGCGAAGCGGTAGCGCAGGAAGAACTCGTCCAGCAGGCGGTCGAGGCTCGTGCCGGCGGGCACGGCCACGGGCTCGGCGTCCATCACGTCCTGCACGCGCAGGCCGTGGAGTCGCGAGGTGAAGCGGCTCTGCACCTCGGTCGCCCGCGCGGCGGCGGTAAGGAACATGCCGATCAGCAGCAACCAGAGCCCGACGACGAACGCGGTCGTGCCGATCAGGATCGCGAGGCCGAAGCCCACGAACCCGAGCCCGAAGCCCCGACCGAGCCGGGAGGCGAAGCGGGTGGCCGAGGCACGGTCGCCGGTGCGCGCCCACGCGAGGGCCCGGACCACCCGTCCGCCGTCGAGCGGGAACCCCGGGATCATGTTGAGCACGAACAGCAGGGCGTTGATGAGCGCGACGTAGGCCAGCACGGCCTCGACCGAGCCCACGCCGGGCCGTGGGGGCGGTAGGGCGGAGTCGAGCCCCCGACCGCCGCCGATGAGCCACGCCGCGCCGCCGCACACCACCGCGATGACGAGCGTCACGAGCGGGCCGGCCAGCGCCACGCGCAGGTCGACGCCCGCCGAGGGCGACTCGCGCCTCATGCGCGCGATCCCCCCGAAGAGCCAGAGGTCGATGCCCGCTATGCCGATGCCGTTGCGCATCGCGATCAGGGCGTGCCCGAGCTCGTGGAGGATCACCGAGGCGAAGAACGAGAACGCGGTGGCCACTGCCACGGCGAACGCGACGGTCTCACCTCCTGCGAACACTCCGCGGTAGGTGCCCGACAGAAGCCAGATGATCAGGAAGAGCACGACGAACCAGCTCGGATGGACGCCGATGCGGATGCCGAACAGGCTCACCAGCTTGATCGAGCGGGTAGTGGGCATCGCCGTCAATGGTCGCACAGCGGACGAGACCCACCGGGCCGGCGTCCGTGGGCGAGCGCCCGCTGCTCCGAGCGGCGGCTAGAGTGCCGCCGCCTAACGGCTGAGGGAAGAGACGAAAGGGAGCGCAGTGGCCTATCGCGTCACGTTCATCTCGGGCGACGGGACCGGTCCCGAGATATCGGAGGCGACGTCCCGCGTGCTCGACGCCACCGGGGTCGAGTTCGACTGGGACTGGCAGACCGCCGGGACCGACGTCTACGAGGAGGAGGGCAATCCGCTCCCCGACCGCGTGCTCGAGTCGATCAAGGAGCGGGGCCTCGCCATGAAGGCCCCCATCACCACGCCGGTGGGCTCGGGATTCCGATCGATCAACGTCCAGCTCCGCAAGGAGCTCGACCTCTACGCGTGCCTGCGCCCGTGCAAGGCCTACGAGGGGGTGCGCACCCGCTTCCCCGAGACTGACATCGTGATCGTCCGGGAGAACCACGAGGACCTCTACGCCGGTGTCGAGTACGAGAAGGGCGCCGAGGACACCGCGCGCCTCCGCGAGTTCATCGCCGACACCGAGGGCACCGAGCTGCGCGAGGACATCGGGGTGACCATCAAGGCCATCTCCGTGTTCGGCACCGAGCGCATCGTGCGCGAGGCCTTCAAGTACGCGCTGTCCTACGGGCGCAAGAAGATCACCCTCGCGCACAAGGCCAACATCATGAAGTTCTCGGACGGCCTGTTCCTCGAGGTCGGCCAGCGCCTCGCCGACGAGGAGTTCGGCGACTCGGGCATCGAGTTCGAGGAGCGGATCATCGACAACCTCTGCAACCAGCTCGTCTCCCGGCCCGAGGAGTACGACGTCATCGTGCTGCCCAACCTCTACGGGGACATCGTCTCCGACCTGGGGGCGGGGCTGATAGGCGGCCTCGGGCTGGCCCCGGGCGCCAACATCGGCGACGAGTACGCGGTGTTCGAGGCGGTCCACGGGTCGGCGCCGAAGTACAAGGGGCAGAACAAGGTCAACCCCATGGCGCTGATGCTCTCCGGCGTGATGCTGCTCCACCACATCGAGGAGACCGACGCGGCCAACAACCTCGAGAACGCGATCGCCGAGGTGATCAGCGAGGGCGAGTCGGTGACCTACGACATGAAGCCCTCGCGCGACGATCCGAGCGCGGTGGGCACCTCCGAGGTGGCCGACGCGATCATCGAGAAGATGCGCAACGGGGCGAGCTAGCCGGCTCATCGAGCCGAGCCTCACAAGAACCGAAAGGCGGGAACGTGCGACAGAAGATCACCGTTGTGGGGGCCGGGCAGGTGGGCGCCACCTGCGCGCAGCGACTCGCCGAGCGTGACTACGCCGACGTAGTCCTCGTGGACATCGTCGAGGGGCTGCCCCAGGGCAAGGTGCTCGACATGAACCAGTCGGGCCCGATAGTGGGTTACGAGCCCAACCACACCGGCTCGAACGACTACGAGGAGGCGTCGGGCTCGGACATCGTGATCATCACCTCCGGCTCGCCGCGCAAGCCGGGCATGAGCCGCGACGACCTGCTGGAGGTCAACAAGTCGATCGTCGGCGACGTCGCGGGCCAGATCGCCGAGAAGGCCCCCGACGCGACGGTCATCGTGGTCACCAACCCGCTCGACGCCATGTGCCACGCCGCCTACGACGCCCTCGGGTTCCCCCGCCATCGCGTGATCGGCATGGCCGGGATCCTCGACTCCGCCCGCTTCCGCACCTTCATCGCCTGGGAGCTCGGCGTCTCCGCGCGCGACGTGACCGGCTTCGTGCTCGGCGGCCACGGCGACACGATGGTCCCGGTCGTCTCCTACACCAGCGTGGCCGGGGTGCCGATCCGCCAGCTCATCGAGGACGAGCGCATCGAGGAGATCGTCCAGCGCACCCGCGACGGCGGCGCCGAGGTCGGAAAGCTCCTCCAGACCGGGTCGGCGTTCTAC
Source organism: Thermoleophilaceae bacterium (assembly GCA_050998555.1). Classification (GTDB taxonomy): domain Bacteria; phylum Actinomycetota; class Thermoleophilia; order Solirubrobacterales; family Thermoleophilaceae; genus JACCZP01. The sequence goes on along the minus strand of JBPCQB010000189.1, from coordinate 3,223 downwards.
GCGCCGTCGGCCGCCGCGGTCGAGATGGTCGACTCGATCGTGCTCGACCAGAAGCGCATCCTCCCGTGCGCCGCGCTCTGCCAGGGCGAGTACGACATCGACGGCCTGTTCGTGGGCGTCCCGGTGCGGCTCGGCCACGACGGCATCGAGGAGATCCTCCAGATCGAGCTGACCGACGAGGAGCGCTCCGGGCTCTCGCACTCCGCGGACTCGGTGCGCGATCTGGTGGACGCGATGGCGAAGCTGTAGGGCTGCGGGCGCCGCGGTCGGGTGGCCTCGGCCGCGGGCCGCCTTCAGCGCTCGAGCAGCGCCTTCAGCCGCTCGAGCGACCCCTCCAGCTCGCGCTGGGGGACCGAGGTGCTGAGCACCGCGCGGGAGGCGAACCCGCCGAGGATCCCGCCGGGCGGGCGGAACTCGAGCGCGTAGACGAAGTGGGTGCCCGCCTCGACGGGCGTGAAGCGGTACTCGGAGATAGCGGTCGAGCGTGCCGGGCCGTCGCCGGTCCAGACCACCCGCCGCGCGCGCTCCGCGGTCGTGACCCTCCAGCGGACGTCGAGGCCCTTGCCCGCGACCTTCAGGCGCTGGAGCATCACGTCGCCGTGCTCGAGCACGCGCGGAGGGGACTCCTTCACGTCCTCGTGGATCGTCACCCACTCGTGAAGGCGCCGCGGGTCCATGACCACGTCGTAGACCTCGTCGGGACAGGCCGGGAGATCGATCTCGCGCTCGAGCTTCATCGCGCGACCAGCTCCTCCTCGAGCTCCCAGCCGCGCAGGGCGCGGTTCACCGCGCGGTCGAAGGGGCTCGGGCGCAGGCCGTAGATCTCGCGGGCGGAGTCGTCGCGGGGAAGGAGGTCGCTCTCGAGGCTCTCCATCAGTGGTCGTACGAGCCCGAGGGGCTGGCCGGTCACGCGGGCCACCACCGCGCTGGCCGCGGGCGTCTGGTTGAGGTGGACCGCGAGCGGCATGCGGCCGACCCCCATGAGCTCGGCGATGCGCTCGATCATGGCGCCGTAGGAGAGCACGTCGGGGCCGACCACGTCGAGCGACCGTCCCTCGGCCTCCGGCACGAGCGGAGTGCGGGCCAGGTAGTCGATCGCGTCGCGCTCGGCGATCGGTTGGGTGTGGTTGCCGTGCCACGCGGGGAACGGGAGCACTCGCAGACGCTCTACGAGCCGGACGAGGATGCGGAACGAGGACGACTGCGCGCCGACCAGGATCGACGCGCGCAGCGCGGTGGAGCGAGGAAGGAAGTCGAGCAGCGTCTCCTCCACCTCGAGGCGCGAGGCGAGGTGGCGCGACCGCGCACCTCCGGACGGCACGATGCCCCCGAGGTAGACCGCCCGCTCGACGCCGCCGGCCCGGGCCGCGCGGCCGAAGCCCTCCGCGGCGCGCCGATCACGGTCGACGAAGTCGCCCCCGTCGTCCATCGAGTGGACCAGGTAGTACGCGGTGGAGCAGCCCTCGAGCGCCTCCTCGAGGCCCTCGCCGGAGAGGAGGTCGCCCTGCACCGGCTCGACGCCCGGCCGCGTCTCCACCCGCGAGGGGTCGCGGGCCAGCGCCCGGACGAGGCGGCCCTCCCCGGCGAGGCGCCGTACGAGCAGCCGGCCGACGTAGCCGGTCGCGCCGGCCACGAGCTCCGGTGCTCCGGCCGGTGGCTCCATGCTCACCCGTACGCCTCGGGCTGGCGGTACGGACCACTCACCGTTGCCCCTCCGGCCGCCGGCGAGGCCCACCACGGCTCGCGCGGCGCCGGCCGGCTGCGCCGAAGATCCCGGAAAGAGCGCACGTCGACCCCGCGGACGAAGAAAAACCCTGCTGTTTGCGGGCGTAACAAAAGTGTGCGTTTTGCGAAAACCGGGCCACAGAGTGCTCTCGGATCGGACACCATGCCGTCTTCGAGCAAACGGCCGAAGACGACGAGCGGATGGGAGAGCATGGCGAAGAGGGTTCCTGAAGGACGCAAGGTGAGCTGCCGGACGTGCTACTTCGGCGCCAACGGCCTCTGCGCGCTCGACTTCACCGAGGCGTGCGTCACCTACCGCCCGGTGGACCGTGGACTCGCCCCCGAGCGCCAGCTCGCCTTTGTGTTCCGCACCGCCCGTACCCGCTCCGCCTACGCCTTCCCCCCGCCGGGCGCGCCGGAGCTTGCGCCGGCGTAGCCGACCGATCCCCGATCGCCGAGCGGACTGGGCTCGGGCACGCGCACGGTCGGTCGGTCGGCCTCCGCACCGAACCGCACTAGGGTCCGGCCATGCGGCTCACGGTCCTCGGGAAGTCACCCTCGTGGCAGGACGCCGGGGGCGCCTGCTCGGGCTACCTCCTCGAGGAGGGTGACGTCACCGTGCTGGTGGACTGCGGGAACGGGATCTTCTCGAAGCTCCGCCACTACCGCGACTACTGCGCGGTCGACGCGGTGGTCATCTCCCACCTCCACGCCGACCACTTCCTCGACCTCGTCCCCTACTCCTACGCGCTCACGTTCGCCCCGCGCCAGCAGCCCGTGCCCGTGCACCGCTGGCCCGGCACGGACTCGCCGGCCCGACCGCGCCTGATCGCTCCCCGAGGGGCGGGGGAGACCTTCCGCCGGGTGGTCGGCGCCTGGGGCAGCGAGGAGCTGATCGAGCGGGCGTTCCTGCTCGAGGAGTACGAGCGCCCGTCGCGGCCCGAGGTCGGCCCGCTGCGGTTCTCGTTCAGCGAGGTGCCCCACTTCACCGAGACCTTCGCGATCGGGGTCGAGTCGAGCGAGTCGCCGGCCCGCTTCGTCTTCGGCGCCGACTCGGGCCCGAGCGACGGGCTGGTCGAGTTCGCGCGCGGCGCCGACCTCTTCCTGTCCGAGGCCACCCTTCCCCGTCCCGAGCGCAGCGGCAAGCGCGGCCACATGACCCCGCGCGAGGCCGGGGAGCACGGCCGGGCGGCGGGCGTCCGGCGCCTCGTGCTCACCCATCTCTCCGACGAGCTCGACCCGCTGTGGGCGAGGGCCGAGGCCCAGGCTGCGTTCGGCGGCCCGGTGGAGATGGCCCGCGAGGGCGCCGTCTACCGCTCGCCGCCCTCCTAGCGCACGGCGCGGGCCGATCCGCATGCAGTGTCCTGCCCTGGTGCCCCAGGAGGACACCAGGGCAGGACGGTGCGGAGGATTCGCAGGTGGCGCCCACGGCCGGGATAGCGCGCCGCCGGCCGCGGGTACGCTCGGCCTCATGCCGCCCGGACGCGACCCGTTCGCC
>JBPCQB010000057.1:0-6815 GCA_050998555.1 Thermoleophilaceae bacterium | reverse complement strand
ATGAACAGACCTCTGGTGTACCTGCTGTCCTGCCAAGGGCATCGCAGGCTAGCTACGTCTGGACGGGATAACCGCTGAAAGCATCTAAGCGGGAAGCCCACCTCGAGATGAGTTCTCCCATCCCTTTGAGGGAGTAAGAGCCCTGGAAGACCACCAGGTTGATAGGCCGGGCGTGTAAGCGCAGTGATGTGCTCAGCGCACCGGTACTAATGCTTCGAGGGCTTGACGGTAAACTTATGTGGTGCCCGGATACAGGTCGGCTGTGCGGTTTTCAGGGCCCGGTGTGGCGCGGTCTCTACGCGTTTCGGTGGTTATAGCGAGGGGGACACACCTCTTTCCATTCCGAACAGAGCAGTTAAGCCCCTCAGCGCCGATGGTACTTGGCCCGAAAGGGCCTGGGAGAGTAGGTCGCCGCCGAATTACCTGAGCATCTGAGAGCCGCCCTCCGGGCGGCTCTCTTTGTGTTAACACGTCGCCCCACGTTGCCCGGTACCGTGGTCGCCCATGTGGGTCTCCACTACGGCTCGGCGGTGGGTCGCCATCGGTGCCATGGTGTGCGCTGGGGCGCTCCTCATGACCGTTATCGCGATGTCCTTCGGCGTCGCGGGGCAAGGCGCGGCCTCTGGGTCGTCGCCCGCGCCGCCACCGCCCGAGGCCAATGGATCGGATCCACCCCGAGCCGAGACGCCGGGGCATCGTGCGGTCGGCGCCGCGATGCTGGCGCTCGCCACGATGAGTTCCACGCACGGCCCGGTTGCGTCCGGGGCGGCCGCGAGCGCCGGCCCGGTCGTACCCACCCGCAGCGCGTTGGCCGCGACGCGGAGATACCTGCGGGGTCGGCGCGGGGTGACCTCCTTTGCGGTTGTCGACTCGGCCGGGAGGGAGAGGGGGCACAACGCGAGCCTCGCCTTCGTGTCGGCAAGCGTCGTCAAGGCGATGTTGCTGGTCGGGCACCTGCGCTCGGCGCGGGACCGCCCGCTCTCCGCGGGAGAGCGCTCTGTGCTCGGGCCGATGGTCAGGTGGTCCGACAACCGGGCCGCGACGCGCATCTTCGGTTCGCAGGGAGCGCCCGGACTCCGCCGCGTCGCGCGCGCCTCGGGCATGAGGCGGTTCTCGGTCGGTCCGACGTGGACGAGCGCCGTCATCACCGCGCGCGACCAGGCGCGATTGTTCGCACGCCTCGACCGGCTCCTACCCGCGCGTCACCGTGACTACGGGCGGGGTCTGCTCTTCTCAGTGGTCGCGAGCCAGGCGTGGGGCATACCGGCCGGGGCTCCGCCGAAGTGGCGCGCCTACTTCAAGGGCGGGTGGCGGCCCACCGTACGGGGCCGTCTGGTGCACCAGGTCGCCCGGCTCGAGGGCGAAGAGCGCACGGTGGTCATCGCCGTGCTCACCGACGGCAACCCCTCGCACGGCTACGGCACCACCACCGTCCGTGAGGTGGCCCGCCGGCTGCTGGCCGAGCCATCGACCGACGGCCCCGCGACGAGCCCCGTGGCGTCCGAGGACGGAGGTCCGGCGAGCCCCTAGAGGGCGTCGTGCCGCTCGGCGGCGCCCCGCTGCGTCCCGCTGCGCGTCGCCGGGCCTCTCGATCGGGTGAGGGAGCCCACCGCGCGATCGACGCAGGGATCCGAGGACGAGCTCGAACCCGTCGTCGAAGGGCTGGTGGGGATGGTCGACACCGGCCTCGCGGTGGATGTGGATGACCGCGCCGGTGGCCGCCGCGAGCCTCCCGTGCCCGGAGACGTGATCAGCGTGGTTGTGGGTCTGGCGGAAGATCAGCGGGTTCGGCGCGGCCGGGTCGCGCGGGCGGGCAACCGCGTCGCGACGGGATCGAGCCTAGACTGGAACCCGTGACGGCGGTCGTGGTCGTGCTCCTGGTCGTCGCGGCCGTGCTCATCCTCTTCTTCGTCGGAGGGATGATCGGTGCGCGACGCCACTACGCGACCGGTGGCGCAGACTGGCGCCGTCACGTGAGCGAGGCCGATCGCGCGCTCGAGGAGGCCCGCGCCGCCGACCGCGGGTGGGACCGCGAGCACCTCGAGGCGGCTGCACGGATCGCCCTCCACTCCGAGCGGACCGAGCATGGCTACGAGGATCTCCACCTCGTGCTCGTCGACGACCGCCCGGGCGTCGAGGAGGACCGGGCCGAGATGATGGCCACCGGGCCGGCAGGGACCGTGCTGCTGCGACTGGCCCGCCGCTCGAGCGGTTGGGAGGTCGAGCGGATCGACTCCGCTCCCGCGGCGGGCGGAAGCTGACCGAGGCCGAGGGCGCCCGGGATCGACTCGACCTCCGCCCGGGGAGCTGATCCCGCACCGGTCGCCGACGCCGGCGCGAGACGGGACGGGCGCGCGGGTCGGTCATCTAGCGTCAAGAGCGTGCGCGCGGCCGAGCTCATTCCCGGGTTCCGGCCGGAGAACGAGGTCGAGCGGCGGGTCATGGACGACTCGGAGCTGCTGGCCGGGCTCGATTGGGGCAAGCCGAGGAGCGGGCATCCCGAGGGATCGGTGGCCTCGCACGTGGCCGACCTTCTCGAGCGTGTCGACCGAACCGGAGAGACCGGCGAGCGCCGGATGCGGCTGCGCTTCCTCGTCCTCGTCCACGACTCCTTCAAGTACCGGGTGGCGGAGGGCTATCCCCGCGTGGGGGAGAACCACCACGCGATGCGCGCGCGCCGCTTCGCCGAGGGCTACACCGACGACCAGGGCCTGCTGAGCACGATCGAGCTCCACGACCGCCCCTACGCCCTCTGGAGGCGCTACCGGCGCACCGGCCGGCTCAAGGAGGGGGCCTTCGAGCGCATGATGGAGGAGATCGTCGACCCCGATCTCTTCCTCGCCTTCGTGTCCCTCGACGGCTCGACCGAGGGCAAGGCGCCGGAGCCGGTGCGCTGGTTCGAGGACCAGCTCGAGCGCCGCGGCTACCTGGCGCGCTGACGGACCCGCTCACCCTAGTGAGCGCGCCGGGCCCCCGCCACGGTGGCCGCGATCGGGAGCCGCTCTGAACCGGGACGGCGCGCGTGACTTCCAGCTCCTGAGGTCGGCCCCGCCACGACGCAGCCTCCCCGCTTGGCGCGGCGCACCCGCGACGGGGGCGACTCCCGGTCGCCGCCGCACCCGCGGTCGACCGCGGCCGGGAGGGGCTGGGCGTCCCCGGATGGGGAGCGCCGATACCGTGGCACCGTCGGTCTCTCGAGCCCGGGACGAAGGCGGTACTCGCCGAGCGTGCCCAGCTCGACGACGAGGTCGAGGAGATGGACGAGGCGGGCAAGGAGTAGGGCGAACATGTGTTCGGGAAACTATGAACGGGGTCGGACGGAAAGGGCCGGCCCTGCACGTCGAGTTGCAGTCGCCTCGTCGGCGCGCTCCCGGAACGCGACCCGCGTGCTCACCCATCCCAGGGTTACGCTGCCGGGCGATGCCCGAGCCGTTCGTCCACCGCCTTCGCGTGCGCTACGGGGAGTGCGATGCGCAGGGGGTCGTGTTCAACGCGCACTACGTCATGTACTTCGACGTCGCGCTCACCGAGCTGTGGCGGGAGGCCATCGGCCCCTACACGGCGATGATCGAGAGCGGCACCGACATGGTCGTGGCCGAGGCCCGGGTGCGCTACCTCGCCCCGGCCGGGTTCGACGACGAGCTGGAGGTGGGCGTCGAGGTGACCCGGCTCGGCACCACGGGCATGAGCACGCGCATGACGGTCAGGCACGACGAACTGGTGGTCGTCGAGGGCGAGATGCGCCACGTGTTCATCGACCCGGCGACCAAGCTCAAGAAGCCGATGCCGGACGACGTCCGGCGCGGCCTCGAGCGCCACGCCGTCGACACGGTGGCGGCCGGGACCTAGTCCCGGCTAGCCGAGCTTTCCCCTCACCCGCGAGATCACCTCGTCGGTGAAGCCCGTCGTCGTGGAGTGGCCGCCGAGGTCGTTGGTGCTCACGCCCTCGCCCACCGCCTCGAGAACGGAGTCGTAGATCGCGCGCGAGGGCGTCTCGGCCCCCTCGTGGCCCGCCTGTCCCGCGTAGTGGAGCAGCGCCCCCACGGCGAGGATGAGTGCCATCGGGTTCGCCAGGTCCTTGCCCTCGAGCGACGGCGCGGTGCCGTGCGGGGCCTCGGTCATCACGGTCCCGACCTCGAGGCTCTCGTCGAGGGAGAGCAGGGCGGACTCGGCGCCCGCGATGGAGCCGAACAGCGGCAGCACCATGTCCGACAGGCAGTCGCCGTCGCGGTTCAGCGCGGGGATCACGAGGGGCGAGTGCGTCGCGCCGCTCACGAGGCCGGCGTAGACGGCGTCGATTAGCACGGGCTCGTAGCGGACCTCGGGATGGCGCCCGGCGGCGTCGTCGAGCTCCTCCTTGAGCATCCCCTCGTAGACGGGGCTCACCGTCCACTTGGGCCCCCGTAGACCGTCGCCTCCATCCGCTCGGCGGTCCGGAACGAGAACTCGGCCACGGCCCGGCAGCCCGAGCGCGTGATGCGCTCGGTGCGGTAGGCCACCTCGTCGCCGTCCTCGTGCTCGCGCCACTGCTCGGCCCCGTAGGCGTCCCCCGTCGCCATCCGGCACACCGAGATCGGGTGGTGGGCGCCGGCGACCGGGTTGATCCCCGGAATGCGACGGCCGGTGCGCACGATGACCTTGCCCTCGAGCTCGTCCCGGAGGATGCGGTTGGGAGAGCCCACGTCGTCGGCGCCCTCGGGCGTGACGGTGGGGGCCTTGATCGCCAGGCCGGCCTTCCGGATGGCCTCGGAGGCGCGGTGCACCACCTCGTTGTCGGTCTCGCGGCGGCACTCGAGCGAGAGGTCGAAGCGCTCGACGGACACCTCGACGGCGATCACCTCGGGGTCGAGGAGTCGCACGGCCTGCGCGAGCAGCTCCCGGCCGGTCTCGTCGCCGTCGAGGACGACGATCCGGAGCTCATCGGCCACGGCGGGTCTACGCCCCGTCCGGCCGGGGCGCCGCCACGGCCGCGTCCGGCTCGAGGCCGAGCTCCGGGGCACGCTCCTCCATCGCGGCGATCACCCGGGCCACGTGCTCGTCGAAGTCGACGCCGAGCTCCTCGGCGCCCCGGCGCACCCCATCGCGGTCGACCCCGGCCGCGAAGCTCGGGGCCTTCAGCTTCTTCTTCACCGACTTCGGGGTCAGCCCGTGGATGCCGTCCGGGCGCACCCGAGCGCAGGCGGCGACGAAGCCCGAGAGCTCGTCCACCGCGTAGAGGGCGCGGGCCATCGGCGCGGTCCGGGGCACGCCCAGGTAGTCGGCGTGGCCCTCGATCGCCTCGATCACGTCCTCGGGGTACCCACGGCGGCGGAGCTCCTCGACGGCCACACGGGGATGGCCGGTCTCGAGGTCGGGATAGCGCTCGTAGTCGAGGTCATGGAGGATCCCGGTGGCCGCCCAACGCTCCTCGTCCTCGTCGAAGATCCGGGCGTAGGCGCGCATGCCGGCCTCGACGGCGAGGACGTGGGCGCGCAGCGACTCCGAGGCCGTCCATTCGGTGAACAGGGCCCAGGCCGCGTCGCGGGAGACCGCGGTCTCGGACATTCGCGTCAAGCTACCGCAGGTCGACGCGCCGGTTCGGGAAGGGCTTGCGCCCGCCCGCGCGAACCATCCGTGGCAATGGCCTCCGCTACCCTTGCGCCGCCGCTCGGAGCCTCGAGTTGGGCGGCCGCTCGCATGGAGAAGTTCGTCATCGAAGGCGGCTACCCGCTGTCGGGCATCATTACCCCGGCGGGCAACAAGAACGCGGCGCTGCCCGCGCTGGCCGCGTGCCTGCTCACCGACGAGGAGCTCGTGGTGCGCAACGTGCCGCGCATCCGCGACGTCGACGCGATGCTCGGCCTGCTCGCCGGGCTCGGGGTACGCGTCGAGTGGCGCGAGGACAACGTCGTGTCCCTGCGCGCCGCCGACCTTGAGGACGGCGCGCCCGACGCCGAGCTCTCCGAGCGCATCCGGGCCTCGTTCCTGCTCGCCGGTCCCCTCCTCGCCCGCCTCGGCCGCGCCGACATGCCCGCGCCGGGTGGCGACGTGATCGGCCGCCGCCGGCTCGATCCCCACCTCGACGCCTTCCGCGCGCTCGGAGCCGTAGTAGAGCCGTCGCGGCGCTCGTGGCGCCTCGCCGCTCCGCAGGGGCTTCGCGCCTGCGACTTCTTCATGGACGAGCCCTCGGTGATGGGCACCGAGAACGCGCTGATGGCCGCCGCACTCACTCCGGGGACGACGGTGATCCACAACGCGGCGTCCGAGCCCCACGTGCAGGACCTCGCGCGGATGCTGCTCCAGATGGGCGCGCGGATCGACGGGATCGGCTCGAACGTGCTGATCGTCGAGGGCCGCGATCGGCTGTCCGGCGCCGACTACTCGATCGGCCCGGACTACCTCGAGGTGGCCTCCTTCGCGGCTCTTGCCGCCGTTACCGGTGGCGGTCTGCGGATCCGCGACACCAACCCGGCCGACCTGCGCATGACCTGCCTCGTGTTCGAGCGCCTCGGGTGTCGCATGCACTTCGACGGCGACGACCTCGTCGTGCCGCCGAAGCAGCAGCTGCGCATCCGCGACGACGAGGGTGACGCCGTGTCCAAGGTCGAGGACGGCCCGTGGCCCGCCTTCCCGGCCGACCTGACCTCCATCGCGCTTGCCCTCGCCACCCAGGCCGAGGGGATGGTCATGATCTTCGAGAAGATGTTCGAGAACCGCCTGTTCTTCGTCGACAAGCTCATCTCCATGGGCGCCCGCGTCATCCTCTGCGACCCCCACCGCGCCGTGGTCTCCGGGCCACGGCGTCTTCACGGTGAGCGCATGGAGAGCCCGGACAT
>JBPCQB010000150.1:0-12457 GCA_050998555.1 Thermoleophilaceae bacterium | reverse complement strand
GGTGCTCGATCGGGATCTGGTCGCTCACCCGCAGGCCGTAGCCCTCGAGGCCGACGATCTTCTTCGGGTTGTTGGTCAGCAGGCGGATCGAGGAGAGCCCGAGGTCGACGAGGATCTGCGCCCCGATCCCGTAGTCGCGCAGGTCGGCGGGCAGTCCGAGCTCGAGGTTGGCGTCGACGGTGTCGAGGCCCTCCTCCTGGAGCTTGTAGGCGCGGAGCTTGTTGAGCAGGCCGATGCCGCGTCCTTCCTGGGATAGGTAGACGAGCACCCCGCGGCCCTCCTCCTCGATCCGGCCGAGCGCGGTCTCGAGCTGCTGGCCGCAGTCGCAGCGCTGGGAGTGGAAGACGTCGCCGGTGAGGCACTCCGAGTGCATGCGGACGAGCACGTCCTCCCGGCCGGCGATCTCGCCCTTGACCATGGCGACGTGATGCTTTCCGTCGACCAACGAGCGGAAGCCGATCACCCCGAACTCGCCGAAGTCCGTGGGCAGGCGGGCCTCGACCACGCGCTCGACCAGCTTGTCGTGGCGGCGCCGGTAGGCGACGAGGTCGGCGATCGTGATCATGCGCAGCCCGTGCAGGGCCGAGTAGCGGGCGAGGTCCTCGACGCGCGCCATCGTGCCGTCGTCGTTCATCACCTCGCATATGACCCCCGAGGGGTTGAGCCCGGCGAGCCGCGCGAGGTCGACCGCCGCCTCGGTGTGCCCGGTGCGCTCGAGCACGCCGCCGTCCTTAGCCTTGAGCGGGAAGACGTGCCCGCCGCCGGCGATGTCGTCGGCGCCGCTGCGAGGGTCGATCGCCACCTGTACGGTGCGCGCGCGGTCGTGGGCCGAGACGCCGGTGCTGACCCCCTCACGCGCATCGATCTGGACCGTGAACGCCGTCCCGAGCGAGGACTCGTTCTTCGCGGTCTGGAGGTCGAGGCCGAGCTCGTCGCAGCGCTCGGGCGTGAGCGCAAGGCAGATGATCCCGCGGGCCTCCTTGGCCATGAAGTTGATGGCCTCGGGGGTGACGAACTGGGCGGCCATCACGAGATCACCCTCGTTCTCGCGATCCTCGTCGTCGCAGACCACGATCATCCGCCCCGCGCGGACGTCCTCGAGCGCGGCCTCGATCGTGGAGAAGGGGGAGGCCGCAGGGCTCATGCGCGCACCGCCGCCGGCGCGGCCAGCTTCTCGACGTACTTGGCGATCACGTCCACCTCGAGGTTGACCGCGGTGCCCGGCCGCGCCGCTCCGAGGGTGGTGCGCTCGAGCGTCTCGGGGACGAGCGAGACCGCGAAGCCCTCGTCGTCGACGGACGCGACGGTCAGCGACACCCCGTCGACCGCGATGGATCCCTTCTCCACCACGTAGCGCAGCACCTCGGGCCCGCAGGCCACGCGCACGACGCGCGCGAACCCCTCCTGCTCGACGGCCTCGACGACCCCGAGGCCGTCGACGTGTCCCTGTACCACGTGACCGCCGAGCCGATCGGAGGCGCGCAGGGGCAGCTCGAGGTTCACGAGGGAGCCCTCGGCGAGCGGCCCGAGCGAGGAGCGCCGCAGCGTCTCTGGCGTCACGTCGGCGGAGAAGCGACCGCGATCGGGGTCAACGGCGGTGAGGCACACCCCGTTGACCGCCACCGAGTCCCCGCCCGACAGCTCGGCGGCGAGGGCGCTGGTCACGGTCAGCCGCGCGCCGTCCGGACCGCGACGGACGCCCGCGACGGCTCCGGTGGCGCCGACCAGTCCCGTGAACACCCGCTCACCACTCCTTGAGGCGGGCGGTGATGAGCACGTCCTCGCCGATGCGCTCGACGTCGGTGGACAGCGCGCGCGGGGCCTCCCCCACGGCCTCCACGCCCTGTCCCTCCACCGGCGGGCGGGCCGAGCGGCCACCGGCGACGATCGGGGCGACGAAGGCGCGCACCTCGTCGACCTCGCCGGCGTCGAAGAAGGCCCCCGCGAGGTGCGGCCCGCCCTCGAGCAGCACCGACTGGACGTCGCGCGCGCCGAGCTCGTCGAGCGCGGAGCGGATCCGGGCGCCCTCGTTCTCTCCGGCCACCATGATCACCTCGACGCCGGCGGCCTCGAGTGCGAGGATGCCGGGGCGGGAGGCGGCGCGACCGCAGACGAGGGTCACCGGCGCCTCGTCGGCGGTCCGAACCAGCTGGCTGAGCACGGGCAGGCGCGCCTCGGAGTCGAAGATGACGCGGCGCGCGGGGCCGACCTCCTCCTCGAGCATCCAGGCGGTGAGCATCGGGTCGTCGGTGAGCGCGGTGCCGATGCCCGCCGCCACCGCATCCACCGTAGCCCGCCAGCGGTGGCTGCGTGCGCGGCTCTCCTCGCCGGAGATCCACTTCGAGTCCCCACTCGAGGTCGCGACCTTGCCGTCGAGGGTCATCGCCGACTTGAGGATCACGAGCGGACGGCCGACACGCGCGTGCTTGCGGAACGGCTGGTTGAGGATGCGCGCGGCCAGCGCGGACCCGTTGCCCCCCATCTCCACCCGCACGCCCTCGTCGCGGAGGATCCCGAACGCCCGGCCCGAGGCCTTGCCGGTGGGATCGTCGGAGGCCACGACCACGCGCGCGATCCCGGCCTCGAGGATGGCCTCCACGCACGGTGGGGTTCGCCCCTCGTGCGCGCAGGGCTCGAGGGAGACGTACATCGTGGCCCCCGCGGGGTCCTCCCGGCAGGACGCGAGCGCCATCCGCTCGGCGTGCGGCTCGCCGGCGGCGGCGTGGTAGCCCTCGCCGATGGTGTCGTCGTCCTTGACGATGACCGCGCCGACCATCGGGTTCGGACTGGTCCGCCCGAGGGCCTCCGCCGCGAGGTCGACGGCCCGGGAGAGGAAGCGCTCGTCGCGCTCTTGTCGAGTCAGTGGCGGCATGAGGAGGGCTGTCGGGACCGGTGCCGCGAGGCACCCGGCAGTCTACCAACGGGCCCTCTGCACCCGGGTGCCGCGGGGCCCGTCGCGTAGGGTCTCCGCCCGATGCCGGACCGACGCGCGCGCGCCATTCTCGACCGGGGGCGGGCGGCGCTCTCCCCCTCTCTGCTGATCCTCGGCGTGGTCCTCCTCGCGGGCCTCGCCGTGCGCCTGATCAACAACGACTACGGCCTGCCGTACGTCTACAGCGCGGACGAGGGCTCGCACTTCACCAACCGCGCGGTCGAGATGTTAGGCGGCGACCCCAACCCGGGGTACTTCCAGAATCCCTCGGCCTTCACCTACCTGGCCTACGCGACCCTGTGGCTGCGCGACATCGGACTGTGGCCGATCGGTGCCCGCAGCGTGCCCGACCAGTTCGCGATCGACCCGACCCCGATCTGGGTCACGTCGCGCACGCTGGCCGCCGTGCTCTGCATGGCGGGGGTGGCCGGGGTCTTCGTCGCCACCCGGCGGCTGTGGGGGACGCGCGCCGCCGTGGCCGGCGCCGCGGTGCTCTCCTTCGCCTTCCTTCCGGTCGCCTACTCGCGCGTGGCGGTCACCGACGTCGGCACCTTCCTTCCGGTCGCCCTCTCCGTCATGTGGGCGCTGGCGGCGCACGAGAGCGGGCGCCGGCGGGACTTCCTGCTGTCAGGGGCGGCGGCCGGGATCGCCGTGGGGTTCAAGTACACGGCCGGGTTGGTGGCGCTCCCGATCGTCCTCGCCGCCGCGCTGCGCGCGCGCCGGGACCCGGCGGCGCTGCGCCGTGCGGCCGGCGGGCTCGGCTGCGCCGTCCTGGCGTTGCTCGCGACCACGCCGTACCTGGTGCTCGACCTCGAGACCGCCCGCCGCCAGATCCTCGCCCAGGCCGCCACCGCCGGGGGCTTCGGCAAGGTCGGGCAGGGCGACGACGTGGGGGTCCCCTACTACCTCGGCTCGCTCGGATGGGGTCTCGGGTGGGTGGCGCTCGGCCTGGCCATCCTCGGCACGGTGGCGGTGGCGCGCCGCAGCGTAGGTCGGGCGCTGCTGCTCGTGGCCCTGCCCGTAGCCCTGTTCGCCTACCTGAGCCTCCAGTCGCGCTACTTCGGCCGGTGGCTGCTGCCCGCCTACCCGGTGCTCGCCATGCTCGCCGGCGTCGGCGCGGCGTGGGCGGCGGATCTGCTCGCCCGCCCCCTGGCGCGCCCGCTCGGAGGCGGGGCCGCCCTGGCCGCTCTCGCGATCGTGCTCGTCGTGGCGCTCGCCCAGCCGCTAGCCGCCGACCTGCGCTCGGCCAGCGTGCTGGGCCGCACCGATACGCGGGAGGTGGCGCGCGAGTTCCTCGCCGAGCGTCTGCGTCCGAGCGCGCGCGTGGTGATCGAGCCCGCCGTGCCCAGCCGCTACTACCGGCTGGTGCGCCCGGGACGGACGATCTCGCGCAACCGCAAGCAGTTCGTGCGCGGGTTCATCAAGGAGAACCGCGAGTCGCGGCTCGACTACGCCCGCACCCTCGGCCCCGAGACCATCGACCGATACCGCCGGTCGGGGTTCTGCACGGTGGTGACCATGAGTCTCCTGCGGGGACGCGCGGAGCGCGACGGCGAGCGGCGCGCCCTGGCCTACTACCGCCGCCTCGAGCGCGAGTCCGACCTCGTGATGGCCCTCGACCCCTACCGCCCGGGCGCCGAGCCCGTCGACTTCCACTTCGACCTCTCCTACAACTACTACCCGCGGGCGTTTCAGCGCCCGGGACCGGCCATCCGGGTCTACCGGCTCTCGCGCTGCGAGCAGGGGTTCGGCCCGCTGCGCGCCGGGGAGTCCGCGCCGCTCGCGGGGTCGGCGTCTTGAGGGCCGCGCCGCGCGGCGGAGCGACGGGGTGGGCTCGCTGATGGCGGCCGGACCCGCCACGGCCGCGTCGTCGGGGGCGGCCGGCGCCCTGCGCCCCGGGACGCTCGGCCCGCGAGACCCCGAGCACTCGGGGCCGAGGCCGGCGGTCACCGCGCTCGTGCTCGCAGGGATCCTGCTGGCCGCCCTCGGCCTGCGCCTGTGGGCGATCGACCACGGGCTTCCCTGGGCCTACAACGCCGACGAGGAGCTCCACTTCGTGCCCCGCGCGGTGGAGATGTTCGCCGGCTCCCTGAACCCGGGCTACTTCGAGAACCCGCCGGCGCTCACCTACCTGCTCCACGCCGTCTTCCGGGTGCGCTTCCTCGAGGGCTGGCCGTTCGGATCGAGCGGCGTTCGCCGCGCGTTCCTCGAGGACCCGACGGCGGCCTATCTCACCGCGCGGGTGACCGTCGCGGTGATCGGCACGCTGGTCGTCGGCCTCGTGTTCTGGGTCGGACGGCGCTTCGCCGGAGCGGGCGCCGGACTGGTGGCCGCCGCGCTCATCGCCTTTGCGTTCCTGCCCGCCTTCTACTCGAAGCAGGCGCTGAACGACGTGGTGACCCTCGCCCCCATAGCCGTGGCGCTCCTGGCGAGCCTGAGCGTCGTCGACCGCGGCCGCTGGCTCGACTTCGCGCTCGCCGGAGCGGCCGTGGGGGTGGCCACCGCGACGAAGTACACGGCCGGCGCGATGCTCGCCGTGGTCGGCCTCGCCGCGCTCGCGCGCTGGCGCTCCGACGGCACGTTCTCGCGGACGGCGCTGGGGCTCCTGCTCGCCGGCGTCACCTTCGTGGTCGCATTCTTCGTCCTCAACCCGTTCGCCCTGCTCGAGCTCGAGCAGTTCCTCGACGAGGTGCAGGGCCAGGGCGAGCAGGCCGGCGGCTTCGCCAAGCTCGGGCAGGAGGAGGTGCCGGGCTGGCTCTACTACCTCTGGACCCTCACCTGGGGCTTCGGCGTGCTTCCGGCGCTGGCCGCGCTCGCCGGCGGCGTGCTCCTCCTGCGCGAGGACTGGCGCCGTGGCGTGTTGCTCATCGCCTTTCCCGTCCTCCTGTTCCTCTTCCTCGGCGCCCAGGCCCGCTTCTTCGGCCGGTGGTTGCTCCCCGCCTACCCAGCCCTCGCGGTGCTCGCGGGGTACGCCGCCGCCCGGCTCGCCGACCGGCTCTCGGCCTCCGGAGGGCGGCGAGCGCTCGCGCTCGCCGGGGTGGGGGCCGTCCTGGTGGCCCAGGGCGTGTTCGAGACCGTCCGCTCCGACGTCGTGCTCTCCCGAACCGATACGCGCTCGCAGGCGCGGGAGTGGCTGTCCGCGCAGCTGCCCCCCGGCTCGAGGGTGGTGGTCGAGCCCTTCCTGCCGCAGGGCTTCTTCGGCGTGGACGGCCGCGTCGGGCCCGAGCGCTTCGAGCGCTTCCCGGTCAGGCGACCGTTCCAGGGCTACACGCGCCGGCTCTCTCCCGGGCTGCTCGACACCTATCGCCGCGGCGGCTACTGCTGGGTGGTGACCGGAAGCCACCAGCGCGAGCGCGGCCTCAAGGACGGAAGCCCCGGGGCAAGGGGCTACTACGGGCGGCTCGACCGCGAGTCGCGCGCGGTGGCCGGCTTCTCGCCCTACCGGCCCGGAGCCGAGCCCGTCCCGTTCAACTTCGACCTCTCGTTCAACTACCTGCCGGGCGCCTACGAGCGTCCAGGGCCGGCGGTCGCGGTGCGCCGGCTCGAACGCTGCCGGCCTCGGTAGGCGGCGTCCCCGGCGATTCCCCCGGTCCGAGGGCGGGCATACCCTCGGCGTGGCTCTGACCTCCGCCCCGTCCACCCTGAGCATCGGCCGCGCCGCGGCGCGCCCCGGCCCGGACGCCCTCGAGGCGATCGAGCACGCCGCCGCCGTGATCGCGGACGGAGCCGCGGAGCGCGACCGCCGCCCGTCCTTCCCCGTGGAGGCGTTCGATCGCCTGACGGAGGCCGGCGCCCTCGGCCTCACCGTCCCCGGCCCCGGGGGCTCCCGAGCCGTGCCCTTCGCCGTCGAGTGGAGCGCGGTGCGGATGGTGGCCCGCGCCGACGGCTCGGCGGGGCGCATCTACGACGGGCACCTGAACGCCGTCGAGCGCCTGGCCGTGGCCGCCCCCGAGCCGTTGCGCTCCCAGGAGCTCGACGCGGTGGATCGCGGCGTGCGAGCGCTCGGCGTGTGGGGCGCCGACCCCCGGCCCGAGGAGGGAGAGCCGGCGCGGTTGGTGGGAGACGCCGACCGCCTGGCGCTCGAGGGCGTGAAGGTGTTCTGCTCGGGCGCCGGCGGCCTCGACCGCGCGCTCGTCCTGGTCCGGGGGGAAGAGGCCGGGCCGCCGCTGCTCGCCTACGTCGACCTCTCCTGCGGCGTGCACGTGGACCGCGGCTGGTACCGGGGTGCCGGGATGAGGGCCTCGGAGAGCCACCGCGTGGTGTTCGACGGCGCCCCGGTGCTCGCGCTGCTGGGCGCACCCGGTGAGCTGGGGCGCGAGCCGTGGTTCGGCCGCGACGCGATCCGCACCGCGGCGTCCTGGGCCGGGGTGGCCGACACCGCCGCCGACGCCGCGCTCGACCTCCTCGCATCCGGGCCCGAGCCGGGCGAGGTCCAGGCTCTGGCGGCCGGACGGATCATCGCCGCCCGCGGCACGATCGACGCCTGGCTCGAGCACGCCGCGGCGCTCTGCGAGCACGACCCGGGTGCCCCCACCACCGCGCTGTCGGTATCGCTGCGCGAGGAGGTGGCCCGGGCCTGCCGGCTCATCCTCGACGAGGCTGCGCGGGCCACGGGATCCCGCCCGTTCGTCACCAGCGGTGAGCTCGACCGGGCGCGGCGCGACCTCGAGGTCTTCCTGCTCCAGCACCGGCTCGATCCCCTTGTGGCCCGGATCGGCCGCGCGGCCATCGAGGAGCGCAGGCGCCCGTGACCGCGCGCCTCGAGCCCGACTACTTCCGCGACCTCTACCGCCGCGACGACGACCCGTGGGGGTTCGAGACCAGCGAGTACGAGCGCGACAAGTACCGGCACACGCTGGCCGCGCTCGGCGACCGCCGGTTCGACCGGGCGCTCGAGGTGGGGTGCTCGATCGGGGTGTTCACCGCCATGCTCGCCCCGCGGTGCGACGAGCTGATCGGGGTGGACGTCTCCGAGCGGGCGCTCGAGCGGGCCCGGGGACGACTGGCCGGGGCGTCCGGAGTGTCACTCGAGCTGCGCGACGTGGCGGTGGACATGCCGCCGCCCGGCTCGTTCGACCTCGTCGTCTGCTCCGAGGTCCTCTACTACTTCGGCCGTGACCTGCTCGTGGAGATGCTCGGCGCCCTGGAGGCGGCGCTACGGCCGGGCGGGAGCCTCCTGGCCGTGCACTGGCGCCCGCGCACCGAGACCTATCCCCTCCAGGGCGACGAGGTGCACGAGCTGCTCGCGTCGTCGACGCCAGGTCTCGAGCACGCCGTGAGCGAGACGCAGGAGCGCTACCGGATCGACCGCTTCGACCGCCCGGCGTGAGCGACCCCGGAGGGCGCATAGCGATCGTGGGCGGAGGCCCGGCCGGTCTGTCCACCGCCCGCTCCTACCGCGACGCGGGCGGCACCGCCCCGGTCACGATCTTCGCGGGCGAACCCCACGCCCCCTACGAGCGCCCCCCGCTGACCAAGGAGCTCCTGCGCGGCGAAACGACGGCCGACGAGCTCTCGATCGAGGCGGACTCCTTCTTCGCTGAACGCGGGATAGAGCTGCGCACCGGCGTGCGGGTGAGCGGCATCGACCCGGAACGGCGCCGGGTCGTGACCGCCGCGGGTGAGGAGGTGCCCTTCGCGGCGTGCGTGATCGCCACCGGCTCCGAGCCGCAGCGACTGCCGGTGCCGGGAGGCGAGGATCCGTGCGTGGTGCTGGTGCGCGAGATCGAGACCTCCCATCGGCTGCGCGAGGTCGGCGCTCCCGGCCGCCGGGTGACCGTGATCGGCTCGGGGTTCATCGGCTGCGAGGCGGCGGTGTCGCTGTCGATGGTGGGCGCCTCGGTCACGCTGGTGAGCGACGAGGAGGTGCCCCAGGCCGGACGCCTCGGGGAGGAGGTGGGCTCCGAGCTAGCGTCCTGGCTCGCCGAGGAGGGCGTCGACGCCCGCATGGGCGCCGCCGTCGAGGGGATCGAGCCTGCGGCAGGAGGCTTAGCGGTCACCGTGGCCGGAGGCGACCGCGTGGAGGCCGACCTCGTGCTCTGCGCGGTCGGCGTGGCGGGCCGCACCGACCTGGCCGAACGCGCCGGCCTCGGGCTCGAGCTGGGCGGGGTGGCGGTGGACAGCGCGATGGCCACGTCCGTCCCCGGGCTCTACGCGGTCGGAGACGTGGCCTCTGCGCTGAACTCCGCCGCCGGACGGCGCCTGCGCGTCGAGCACTGGGGCGACGCGTTGGCCCACGGCGAGGTGGCCGGCCGGGCGCTCGCCGGCGAGGAGGCCCGTTGGGACTCGGCGCCCGGCTTCTGGTCGGTGATCGGCGGCCGGACGCTGAAGTACTGCGCCTGGGACGACGGGTGGGACGAGGTGCGCTTCGATCGTGACGACGACGGGTCGTTCACCGCGTGGTACGGGTACGAGGGCACCTGCGTCGGGGTGCTCACCCACGGGCACGACGAGGACTACGAGCGGGCCCCGGACATGGTGGAGCAGGGCCGGCCCCTGCCGTGAGCGCTCTGGAGCCGCCACCCCCGCCACCCGACCCGCGCCTGGGCGCGTGCGTGGTCGTGCCCGCCCGTGACGAGGAGGAGCACGTGGGCGCCTGCCTCGACGCGCTTGCCGCCCAGGTGGCGATCGAACCGCCCGAGTACGAGGTGCTGCTGGTGCTCGACGCCTGCACCGACGAGACCGCAGAGCGCGCCCGCGCCGCCGCGGCGCGTCACCCCGAGCTCCGGCTGTATCTACTCGACGGGCCCGGCCGGGGCTCGGGCCCCGCGCGGGCGCTCGGGATGAACACGGCGTGCGAGCGCCTGCACGCCGCGGGACGGCCGTCCGGCCTCATCGCCTCGACCGACGCCGACTCGCGGGTGGCGCCCGACTGGCTCTCCGCCCAGCTGGCCGCCGCCGAACGGGGCGCGCGAGCCATCGGCGGGCGGATCGAGCTCTGCGCGCGCGAGAGAGAGCTGCTACCCCCCCGGGTGGTGGAGGGACACGCCGCACGGGGCCGCGAGCGGTACGGGCAGGTTCTCACCGATCCCCAGGACGGTCCTCACGCCGAGCACTGGCAGTTCAGCGGAGCGTCGATGGCGGTGACGGCCTGCGCCTACGCCGCGGTGGGCGGTCTCCCGGCCGGCCCCGACCTCGAGGACGAGCGGCTCGAGCAGGCGCTGCGCACCCACGGGGTGACCATCGAGCGGCCGCTGGCGGTAAGGGTGTCGACCTCCGCCCGCATCAAGGGTCGCGCGTCCCGTGGCCTGGCCCGCGATCTGGCCGACGCCTGCGGGCTGGTCGCAGACGGCCGGGACGCGGCAACACGCTCCCGGTAGTGAGACGAGATCACGCTCGTGCATCTCATAGGTGCACACCTTGCGTCCTTTCAACCGTCGCGGCGTTCGGGCGCCCCCGATCCCGGGCCTTGGAGCGCTACCCATCTAGCGGCCGCGCCGCGTCGTGGGCGCGTCGTCTCGAGGAGCTGTAGCGCTACCGACCTAGCGGCCCGACGCGCGTCGGGCACGTGCGACGCAGGCTCTGCGCTTCGACGGCGCGAGCGTGCGGCAGCGCGCCAGGGCCCGCGCACGCTTGACGCACCTGGTCCTGCGTACGCCGCGGAGGCGGCTGCACCGAGAGGGCCGCCGCGCGGCTGGTGCAGGGGTGGTCGCTCCGGGAACCGGTGCCACGGGCGCCACGCCGGGATCGGCGCCGCCCCCGCCACCGCCACCGCCACCGGAGCCGCCACCGCCACCGGAGCCGCCGCCCGAGCCGCCGCCGTCGTCCGAGCCGTCGCCGCCCGTAGAGCCGGAGCCGGTGTCAGGCGAGGGCTGTGGGGTCGGAGACGGGCTCGGCGATACGGGATCGGGCGGCGGGGCACCGGTACCAACGTCACCTCCGACGCCGGCACCGGCCACGGACCGGTCGGCGTTGACGCGGCCCGAGGACCCGACAGAGGTGAGGGTCGGCTTGACGTCCACCCCGTCGAGTAGGTCGTCGCGAAGGTCGGCCGGCGAGGAGTTGGGCCGCACGGCGGCCACGAGCGCGGCGGTGCCGGCCACGTGCGGAGTGGCCATCGAGGTCCCGCTCAGGTAGCGGTAGCCGCCCCCGAGTCGCGTGCTGCGGATGTCCACCCCGGGCGCCGCCAGGTCGACGGAGTTACCGTAGTTCGAGAAGCTGGCCAGCTGGTCGTTCTGGTCGCTCGCCGCGACGCAGATCACGTTGGCCCGGTCGTAGTTGCAGGGGTAGCTCGGCGTCGCATCGTTGTCGGTGCCCTCGTTGCCCGCAGCGGCCACGAAGAGCGTGTCGCTCGCGCGGGCGATGGCGTCGGACTCGGCCTGGGAGAACCCGGTCCCGCCGAACGAGGCGTTCAGGACGTCGGCGCCGATCGAATCCGCGTACGCGTACGCCTGGATCACATCGGACGTCCGGCCGGAGCCGTCCGGCCCGAACGCGCGCACCGCGATCAGGCTCGTCTCCCAGTTGACGCCGGTGACCCCCTCGTCGTTGTTGCCCTGCGCCCCGATCGTGCCCGCGACGTGGGTCCCGTGGCCGTTCTCGTCGGTGGGGTCGGAGTCGCCGTCCGCGAAGAAGTCGTAGCCCGCGCCCTCGTCCAGGTTCGGCGTGAGGTCGGGATGGGTGCCGTCGATCCCGGTATCGACCACCGCCACCTTGACCTGCGCGCTCCCGACCGTGTCGTCCCAGGCCTCGGGCGCGTCGATGTCGGCGTCAGGGGTCCCGGAGGCGGGGCCGAAGTCCTGCCCAGTGTTGTTCAGCCCGTAGAGCAGGGGGAACTCGTCGTCGTTCGGCGTCCTCGGGAAGATCGGCCGGGAGCTGGTCGGCGGCCGAGTCCGGGCCGGGCATGGGCTCGGTCTCCGCGGGCTCACCTTCCTCGGCGTCCGCCGGAGGCTCCTCCTCGCCGGGCTCCCCCTCGGAGGGCTCCTCGTCGGCGGGTCCCTCCTCCACGGGTTCCTCCTCGGCGGACTCGTCACCCGGTGGCTCCGCATCGTCGCCGCCGTTTTCGGCTTCGCCGGAGGGCTCGCCCTCGGCTACCTCGCTGGAATCCTCGGGGGGCGCGACGGCCTCGCTGGCCCACGTGAGGGCGGCGGGTAGGGCGATCAGCGCCAGCATGCTGCCAAGCACGAGCGCGAGCAGGCGTGCGCGAGCGCCCGACCGCCCCGTGAACGCCCCCAAGCTGATTCGATGCCTCATCCCTCGTCCTCCACCGTCGTTGCTCAAAGCAATCTCCCGAGTTCGATGCGGTCTCGCAGTGCATCGGCCGGGCGATCAGGAGGCTTGACCTCGGCTCGGTACCGTCTAGACGGTGATCTCCGTGGAAGAGACCCGCGTACAGAACGGGCTTCCCCTCGTGCGGCTGGGGATGGACGGGACCCGCTCGGTCACGCTGCTCGTGGCCTTCGAGGCCGGCGCCCGCGCGGAGCGCCCCGAGGAGAACGGCATGGCCCACTTCCTCGAGCACATGGTGTTCAAGGGCGGCGAGCGCTACGCGACCTACCGCGACGTGAACAACACCGCGGAGCGCCT
>JBPCQB010000129.1:0-34864 GCA_050998555.1 Thermoleophilaceae bacterium | reverse complement strand
GTCCTCGACGACCTCGATGCGTCCATCGCGCGCCGCAAAGATATCGACCGGGCAGGCCTCCTCGAGCCGGGTGGCGAGCTCCGCGTCGTCGCGAATCGAGTCGTCCACCTCGACGTCGATGAACAGGCCGGCCATCAGCTCGCCGCCCCGGTCGGCGCCCGGCCCCCGAGGCGCTCGCGCACGAGGTCGGGGATCTCGGCGATCTCCTGGGCGACGCGGATGCCCGCCTCCTCGAGCCGGGCGATCTTCTCGGTCGCGGTGTCGGCCTTCCCCTCGACGATCGTGCCCGCGTGCCCGAACGACATGCCGGGCATCTCGTCCATGAAGCGGCCGGCAATGAAGGCGACGATCGGCAGTCGCGAGGAGTGGTCCTTGACCCACCCGGCCAGCTCGGCCTCCATGCGCCCGCCGGGCTCGGAGTAGATGACAATGGCCTCGGTCTGCTCGTCGGCCTCGAACGACGGCATGAGCTCCGCGTAGGTCGAGCCGATGATCGCGTCGCCTCCGATCGAGACGGCCGTGGACACGCCGAGGCCCGCGGCGCTCAAGGTGCTCGAGATCTCGGTGGTCATGCCCCCCGAGCGCGACAGCACCCCGACCGACCCGGGCGCATAGGCCTTGGCCGCGTCGCGTGCCGGGCCCCCGATGCCGCCCATCTTGGCGACGCCCGGCCGGATGATCCCCAGGCAGTTGGGGCCGATGATGCGCGCCCCCTGGGCGTCGGCCGCCTCGACCATCTGCACGACGTCGGCGCGGGGTATGCGCTCGGTGACTATCACGATGAGCTTCACCCCCGCGTAGATCGCCTCGAGCACGGCGTCCTTGCAGAAGGCGGGGGGGACGGCGACCACGGAGCCGTCCACGCGCTGGTCGGCAGTGATCTGGGCCATCGAGTCGTACACCTACACCTCATGCACCCTGCGGCCTCGGCGTCCAGGGGTGACTCCTCCGACGATCTTCGACCCGTAGTCGAGGCACTCGCGCGTGAGGTTCACTGCCTCGCGGCCGGTGATGCCCTGGACGATGAACGTGGTCTCGGCGTCGATCAGCACTAGGTCCCCACCTTCTCCACCGCCCGCCGGGCGGCCTCGTGCATGGACACCGACCGATCGGCGTACTCCACGCCGTAGCGCTCGAGGATCTTGAAGCCCTCGTCCTCCCACGCTCCCGGGATGCGGAAGATCGCGATCTTCTCGGCGGGGTCGTGGCCGAGCTCGAGGCAGGCCTTGATCACGCCGCGGGCGACGATGTCCACACGGGTGTTGGAGACGATCGACATCATCACCGCGATCTTCTCCACCCCCGGCTTCGAGAGCACCAGCTTGGTCAGGTTCTTGGCCTTCGAGACGCTCGGGTTGCCGCCGATCTCGCAGTAGTTGGCCGGCCGCCCGCCGTGGCGGCGCACGGCGTCGAAGAGCGTGAGCGACCCACCGCCGGCGCCGATGACCAGGCCGAGGTCGCCGTCGAACTCCGTCACGTTGCCGGCCACGCCGCGGTGATCGACGGAGTCCACGCGCTCGCCCTCGATCTCGAAGGGGGTGGGCTCGCGGGCCTCGCGCGTCTCGTCCTCGCCCACGCCGAGCTCCGCCAGGAGCGGGCGCTGCCGCGGCCGGGCCTCGTTCTCCATGTCCATGTGGGCATCGACGGCCACGAACGAGCCGTCCTCGAGCTTGGCCAGCGGGTTGATCTCGGCCAGGGTCAGGTCGTACTTCACGAACAGCCGCGCGAGCCGGGCGAGGATCGGCGTCAGGCGGTTCAGGTCGCGACCGGTGACCCCGAGCGACGCCACGACGTCCTTGGCCCGGAAGTCCATGAACGGGAGCAGCATCGAGAAGTGGCCGCGGCCGATGCGCTCGGGGTGGGTCTCGGCCACCTCCTCGATGTCGATGCCGCCCATGTTGCTGAACACGAACGTCGGGCGCTTGCGTACGCCGTCGTAGATAACGCCGACGTAGAATTCCTGGGCGATGGGCGCGCGTGAGTCCACCAGCACCCCCCGCGGCATGTGCCCGCCGATCTCGAGCTGAAGGATGTCGCGGGCGTGGGCGGCGGCCTCCTCGGGGGTGTCGGCGAACTTGACGCCGCCGGCCTTCATCCGGCCTCCCGTCAGGACCTGGGACTTGATGACCACCGGGCCGCCTATGCCCTCGGCGATCTCGCGGGCCTCCTGCTCCGAGCGGGCGAAGCCGTGCTCGGACAGGGGCACGCCCTCGCGGGCCAGGACCTGGCGGGACTCGTACTCGAACAGGCGCACGGCGGCGCGCAAGGCTAGCGCGGGCACCCTGCGACTAACCTCGGCCGGCGCCGTCCGGGACCCCCGCCTGGGCGCCCGCCCGCTTCCCCTGAGATGACCGACCGAGCGACAAGCTCCACCGAGGAGGTGGCCAAGCTCCCCGAGGACTCGTGGTCCGAGTGGGTGAAGGACTACTACCGCCATGTCGAGTCCTACGACTGGGTTGCGGTGGCCGATCGCATCCGCGGCCCGGAGACCTTTTTCCATCGCAACCGAGCACGCGCGGTGCGCAAGCTCGTCGCCCGCCACGCCGATCAGGACCGGCCGATGCTCGACGCGGGCTGCGGGACGGGGTTGAACCTCCGGCATCTCCCTCCGGGCACGGTGGGGCTCGACCTGAACCCTCGGCACCTCGCGCTCGTCGAGGAGCGCCTTCCCCGCCACCGCGCGGTGCTCGGCGACATCGAGGCGATGCCGTTCGGCGACCGCGAGTTCGGGACGGTCGTGTGCACAGAGGTCATCGAGCACGTGCCGGACCCTGCTCGAGCCCTCGCCGAGATCCGGAGGGTGCTGGTCCCCGGCGGCCTCCTGATCGGCTCCGTGCCGGCGCGCTCGCCGATATGGCGGTTGCGCTCGCTGTCGCGCACGTGCCCGGGCGGCGAGCCCTTCCACGAGCTCTATCGCGTGCGGGAGGTTCGGTCGATGCTGTCGGGCTTCGAGCCGGTCCGGATCAAGCGCTCCACGGACCGGCTCAACGTCTTCTTCGTCGTATGCAGCCCGTAGCCGGCCGAGCGCTTCGCCACCGCGCCGCACGCCACCGACTCGCTCGTGCTTGTGGCGTTCCTTGCCGGGACGCTGGCCGGCGACCGACTGCTCGGCACGGCGTTCTCGCGCTATCTGCGCACCTGGCGCCCCGAGGCGGGCCTCGGCGCCTACTCGATCAGCTACGGCCCCCCGACGGGCTGGCCCCGGCGATCGAGGCGCTGCTCGACGGAATGGGATGGGAGGGCCTCTTCGAGCTCGAGCTGATCCAGCGCCCCGGTGGGCTCGAGGGGGCCGATCGACCTGAACCCCCGTGCCTACGGCTCGATGGCCCTCGCCGCCGCGGCCGGCGCCAACCTGCCCGCCCTCTGGGCCCGGTGGGCACTCGGCGAGCGCCCGGAGCCGACCCACGCCCACGCCCGCTACCGGTGGGAGGATGCCGATGTCCGCCACGGCATGTGGCGGATGCGTCGCGGTCGCCTTCGTGCCGCCCTTCGTGTCGCGCGGTCGCGGCGCGGGACGGGCACCGACGGTCCCGGCGCCGGCCCGAAGGGGCGCCGGAGACCGAGGGGGCCACCGCCTTAGCCGCCCACCGGCCGCGGGGAGGCCTCGGCCAGCTCCCGGTTCGCCTCCTCGACGGTCTCGCCGTCGAGCCCGTAGGCCTCCGCCAGCTCGGCGTCCTTCTCGGCCAGCATCCGCGCCAGGGTGACCATCACCTGGCACTGCTTCCACGTGGCGTCGTCCTGCATCTTGCCGTCGATCATGTGAACGCCGCGGCCGTCGGGGATGGCCTCGATCACCTTGAGCGCGAAGCGAACCTCCTCGGGGTCCGGGCTGAACACCCGTCGGGCGATGTCGATCTGGCGTGGGTGGAGCGTCCACGCCCCGACGCAGCCCATGAGGAAGGCCGCCCGGAACTGGGCCTCGCAGCCGACTTCGTCGGCGATGTCGCCGAACGGCCCGTAGAAGGGGAGGAGCCCGGCCGAGGTGCAGGCGTCGACCATGCGCCCGATCGAGTAGTGCCAGAGATCCTGCTGCGCCGAGGGTCGCGGGGCCGAGCCGTCGGCGGGATCGGGGTCGCCCACCACCGTGTAGCCCGGATGCCCGCCGCCCACGCGCGTGGTCTTCATGCGCCGTGCGGCGGCCAGGTCGGCCGGGCCGAAGCTCATGCCCTGCATCCGGGGGCTGGCGATGGCGATCTCCTCGAGGTTGGTCACCCCGAGCGGGGTCTCGAGGATGGCGTGCACGAGGATCGGACGGGACACGCCGTGCTTGGCCTCGAGCTGGGCGAGGAGGCGGTCCACGTAGTGGATGTCCCACGGCCCCTCGACCTTCGGGACCATGATCACCTCTAGGCGGTCGCCGATCTCGCCGACGAGCCGCAGCAGGTCGTCGAGCACCCAGGGCGAGTCGAGCGCGTTGACGCGCGTCCACAGCGCCGCCTCGCCGAAGTCGACCTCCTGCCCGAGCCGTACGAGGCCCTCGCGCGCCGGGACCTTGCGGTCCACGGGCACGGCGTCCTCGAGGTTCCCGAGCAGGATGTCGCAGCGTCCGGCGAGCTCCGGCAGCTTGCCAGCCATCCTCTCGTTGCTCGGGTCGAAGAAGTGGATCATCCGCGCCGGCGTTACGGGGATCTCGGTGGGCGGCGCGGGAGCGCCGACGGCCATGGGCTTCGCGAAGTCGCGGGGAGGTCGCATGCGGCGAGCGTACTACCGTGGAACCGCTCGCCCGCGCGAGCTTCGGACCCCCTCCACCAGCGCATAGGAGCCCTCCCTTGACCACGCAGACCGCCTCCGGGGCATCCACGAGCTTCGACCAGGCCTCCCGCGAGGCAACCGGGGCCCGGCCCTACGGGCGCTACCTCGAGGAGTTCGGGGTCGGCGCCCTCTACAGGCACTGGCCGGCCAAGACCATCACCGAGGCCGACGACCACATGTTCTGCCTCATCACCATGAACCACCAT
This sequence comes from Thermoleophilaceae bacterium, assembly GCA_050998555.1. Lineage (GTDB taxonomy): Bacteria > Actinomycetota > Thermoleophilia > Solirubrobacterales > Thermoleophilaceae > JACCZP01. The sequence goes on along the minus strand of JBPCQB010000129.1, from coordinate 29,906 downwards.
CCGCTGCACATCAACGACGTGTACGCCGCGCAGTCGCAGCAGGGCCGCAACGTCGTGGTGGGGCCGCTCGTCTACTCCCTGGCGCTCGGCATGTCGGTGGGCGACGTATCGGGCAAGGCCATCGCCAACCTGGCCACCGAGGATCTGAAGCACCCCGCCCCGGTGTTCCACGGGGACACGCTCTTCGTGGAGAGCGAGGTGCTCGAGGTCACGCCCTCTCGCTCCAAGCCCGACCGCGGAGTGGTGAAGGTGCGCACCGACGCCTACAACCAGGACGGCACGCTGGTCGCCACCTTCCGCCGTGCGGTGCTGGTGCCCCGGCGCAATCCGGGCGGGGACGGCCGCCACGAGGGCGGTGCGTCCGCCCAGCCGCCCCCTGACTGAGCCGCGTCACTTCGGCCGACCCTCGAATGCCGGCCCCGGAGGCTTGCCTCGGCTCTTCTGTCCGATGCTCCGAAGCTTTCCCGCCCTGGCCGTGTTCGAGCGTGGGCGTGCTCATGCGTCGATCGTCGGGGGCAGGGGTTAGTCTGCCGCGCATGCTGCGCGTCCCGCTCGGGACCCTAAAGGACTTCGCGGCGGGCGCCGAAGACCGCTACTAGTGTTGACGCGACGGGTAACGGACGGATGCCGTGAGCCGGCCGTAGGGACGCGGTCGACTCGAGAGCCCACTCCATGAAGCTCATCCCGACCACGGACGGCCGTCAAGAGGAGCGAGCCCACGCGCTGCCCAGCGGCGACCGGCCGCGCCCCGCCGCCGGCTCCCGTCACTCCGACGGAGTCCTCGAGGGGCTCTTAGGGCCTCTGATCGGTGCCTTCGCGGTGATGCTCTTCACGATCTCCTCGGGGTCCCGCTCCATGCTGCCGTTCGTCGCCTTTTTGGCCGGCGTCGGGGCCGTCGCGACGTTGCGCCAGCACGCTCGGGCCGCCGCGCTCCTGCCCTTCATGCGGTTCGCCTACGTCGCCGCCGCGCCCGTCGCCGGGACCCTCGCCGTGGCGCTCGTGCGCTTCCTGCCCGGCCAGCCGAGCTTCGGGGTCACGGCGCTGGCCGGCGTGTTCGGCATCTCACTCGGCGCGGCCCTCGCGCCGAGGCTCCTCGAGGGCCCGAGCTGGGTGGCCGCCCGGCGCGCCCGCGTCGCGGTGATCGGACTCGACCGCTCCGCGGAGAGCCTCAGGCGCGAGCTGGCTCTCGCCGGCAACGACGACTTCGTGGTCGTCGGCCACGTGGTGGCAACCGGCGACGAGACGGAGGAGAGGGTCGGCGGCACGCCCCTGCTCGGCACGCTCGACGAGCTCGGGGACATCGTGGCCAAGCACGACATCCAGCTGTTGATCCACACCGACGAGGTGCCGCGACTCGCGATCTTCCACGAGGTTGCCACTTCCTGCCTGCACACGCCGGTGCGCCTGTGGCACCTGTCGGGCTTCTACGAGGACGTGTTCGGCCACGTGCCGCTGGCGGAGATCAACGCCTCGTGGTTCCAGTACTTCATGCACCCCAAGTACCGCCAGTATGAGTCGCCGTGGAAGCGGGTGCTCGACCTGACCCTTGCCGTGCTCATCGCGCTTCCGGCTCTGCCCGTGCTCGCCGTGCTCGGACTCCTGATCCGCCGGGACGGCGGACCCGCACTGTTCAAGCAGTCGCGGGTGGGGGAGAGGGGCGAGACCTTCCCGCTCTACAAGTTGCGCTCCATGCGCGTCGACGCCTCGGCCGCCGCGCAGTGGGCCTCGCTGGGCGACCCCCGCATCACCCGGATCGGGCACTTCCTGCGCAGGTCCCACCTCGACGAGCTGCCCCAGCTGTGGAACGTGATCAAGGGGGACGTGAGCCTCGTCGGGCCGCGGCCCGAGCAACCCGAGTTCGTCGACCGCCTCGAGCGCAGCGTGCCCTTCTACCAGCGCCGCCACATGGTCCGGCCGGGCATCACCGGCTGGGCCCAGGTCCGCTGCGGATACGCGGGCTCGGACATCGGCTCGGCGTGGAAGCTCTGCCACGACCTCTACTACCTCAAGCACCGCTCGATGGTCTTCGACACGATCATCCTCGGTGAGACCTTCCGCACGCTGTTCAGCGACCGCCGGCACGCGATCGAGCCGCGGCACACCTCCTTCATCCTCCCGGGCGCGGACCTGCCGGCCGACCACTCGATCCCGGCGGTCAGCTCAGTCCCCTGAGCCGGACACGCTGGCACGCGGGGGCTACGGAACGGCGGCCGCTATCCGCTCGAGGTCCCGAAGTCGAAGCTCTTGGTGGACTGGGAGGCCGACGGTGCGGGCTCTTCGAGCCTCGGCGTCCGGGAATTCCCCTCGAGGTAGCGAGGAGTGGGGAGTGGACCAGACGTCCCATGCCTCGATCCCGAGTCGATCGAGGCGCTCGATCAGCGCATGCTTGTCGTCCGTCTCCACGGGGAGCAGGAAGGGCGAGGCTCCCGCGGGCACGCTCCGGAAGCCGGACGCGACCCGGTCCCCCAGCGCTTCGAGGAGCACGCGGTAGTTCCGCCGCCGGCGGGCGGCAACACTCTCTTCACCGAGGCGGTCGAGCAGGAAGCGGGTGGTGGACCAGGGCATGGCCTCCGGGTCGCCGAGGTCGCAATCGCCCTCGGCGTCGTAGGGGCGCCTCTGCCTCCGAGGCTCGAGCATGCGGCCCGCGGGAGGCAGGCGGCTGGCCAACCATTGAGCGTGCTTGCGGGCCAGCAAAGGAGCGCCCGGGCGACGGTCGAGGGCTGCCCGCGTCGCCGGCTCGGGCAGTAGCATCGCCGATCCCTCGTCGGGGAGCCCGACCATCTTGTACATGCAGAAGATCGCGAGGTCACCGAGCGAGCCGACGGGGCGGTCGTCTCGCGTGGAGAGCCAGGCCTGGGCGGCGTCCTCGATGAGGAGCAGTCCGCGGTTGTCGCAGAAGCGTCGCCACCGCGCGCCATCCTGCGGGAATCCGAAGAAGTGGATGAGATGCAACGCTCGAGTGTGCGGACCGAGCAACTGCTCGAGGCTCTCCTCCAGCGGCTCGAGGAGGGCGTCGCTCTCGTAGAAGCGGCACCGCAGTCCGGCCCGTCGGAGCGCCTCCACCTCCGAGCCGTGGTGATAGGCGGGTACCAGCACCTCGTCCCCGGGGCCGAGCCCGAGCGTGCGGACTCCGAGCCAAAGACCCTGACGCGCGAAGGCCAGTAGCCGGTGCCCCGGTTCCCCGAGCGGGAAGGCCCGCTGACGAAGCGGGGGCCGCAGCCACACCGTGGGGGGCAGGGGGGCCCACACCCCCAGGCGTCCCCGTCCGCGCTCGAATCTCTCCGCCATCCCGCGGCGCGACCACCGCGACCCCTCGGGCAACGGTGAACGTGAGCGGTTCGTTCCGCCCTGTGGAATAGCGTGCGAGGCCTCGATGTCCGACCGGGTGGAGTGGGTGACAGATCCGCGGCGATTCGCCGCCGTGGAAGCGTGCTGGGACCGCCTGGCGTCGGGGCCCTTCGACCGGCACGCATGGTACAGCGCCTGGTGGGGGGCCTTCGCGAACGGCCGCCGGCTCGCGGTCTGCCTCCTGTGGCGCGACGAGTCGCTCGTGGCCGCACTCCCGCTCTGCCGGAGTCGCGGGCGGCTCGAGGCGATGGCGAACTTCCACTCGCCCCAATTCGAGCCGCTCGCGCAAAGCCGCGACGCTCTCGAGTCGGTGATGAAGGCGGCTCTCGACGCGAGCGGGGGCGAGCTCCGCCTGACGCCCGTCCCCAGCGCAGGCGATGCCTTCGGCGTCTGCCTCGAGGCGTGCGAGCAGGCAGGGCGGCTGGTGGTCGTGGGGGCCCAGCACACCTCGCCGGTCACCGATACCTCGGGCGAGTTCTCGACCTGGAGAAGTGCACGGAAGGACGCGCTGCGCGAGCTCGAGCGCAGGCGTAGGAAGCTCGCCCGCGATCACGATCCGGTGATCCGGCTGATCGATCGGCCCGAGAACCTCGAGCGGGAGCTCACGCGCGGGCTCGAGGTCGAGGGCAGCGGGTGGAAGGGCCGTCAGGGCACGGCGATCGTCTCCTCGCCGGAGACCCTCGCCTTCTACGGGTCCCTAGCCCGGGCGTTCCACGGCACCGGCGAGCTCGTGCTCTCGAGCATCGCGCTGGAGGACCGGGTGGTGGCCTTCGACCTAGCCCTTCTCCAGGGTGGCCGCTACTGGCTGCTGAAGACCGGCTTCGACGAGCGCGCTCGCTCGCTGGCGCCCGGCCTCGTGTTGCGCCACCACGTCATCGAGCGTTGCTTCGAGCTGGGGCTCGCCGCGCACGAGTTTCTCGGCGACTCCATGCCCTGGAAGCTGCCCTTCGCCACGGGCGAGCGCGCCCACGCGCAGATCCTGGCGTTCCGCCGCCGGCCGGACTCGCTTCTCCGCTACTCGCTACGGCGCCTTCCCCGCGGCCGGATGGCGCAGGCCTACCGGAGGCTTCGCGCGAGCCGGCCGGCTCGCTGATCGGCGGCGCGGCGCTCTCTCCCCTCCACGCGACACCGCTCCCGGCTCGTCCCGCGTCCACCGCGTGGAGATCAACAGCATCGCGGGCCCGAGGCCGAGCAGGACCCAGAGGCGCTTGTCGCCTCCGTTCGGGATGAACGCCGAGGCGCTGAGCGCCGCGACCATGGCCACGACCACGGCTCCGGACAGATCCGCCAGTGCGCGCTCGCCGAGCGACTCGAAGGCGCGCATCGACCGGTACGCGGCCGCAAGACAGGCGGAGAGGACGGCGAGGTAGAGGGCGAGCCCGACGACCCCGGTCTCGGCGAGGACGCCGAGGAACACGTTGTGGGCCTCGTGAGGGTCGTCGGCGATCAGCTCGACGGCTTCGAGGCTTCCGGGCTCGCGGACGTAGTCCTCCGCCCGGACTGCGTAGTTGTGCAACCCGACCCCTACCACCGGATGGTCGCGGAACATGCGCCAGCCCACCGTCCACAGGTCGGCACGTCCGGTGCTCCCGCTCTGCGTGTCGACGACCCGCGTCCAGGCCTCCGGATAGGCCGCGAACCAGGCGCCGCCCCCGAGCGCGACCACCAGCACGAAGGCGACCACCTGAGACCGCCGGTGCCGAAGGACGACCAGCGCCGCCACCACCGCCACGACGACCGCGATCATGCCTCCGCGAGACTGTGTCGCGGCGACTCCCGCGGCGATGATCGCGGCGGCGCTCCAGGCCACCAACCGGAGGAGTGGGTTCCGCGTGGCGCCCGCGAGCGCGCCCGCTAGGACCGCCGCGGGAATGAGGCCGGCGGCGAGATAGTTGGCGTCGCCTCCACCGCCCTTGAGGCGGCCGCCCTCCTCGAGCGCGAAGCCCTGCTGGACGACGGCGTCGGCCACTCCGAGCGCGACGGAGACGACCGCTCCGGCGACGAAGGCGGCGAGGAGCACCCGCAGGTGACGGGGGGCGTCGACCGTGGTCGCGACGACCAGGAACCCGGCGGCCGCCACGCACCACTTGACGGTTTCCGTCCCCACCCTCACCTGGTCCTCCGCCCAGAGGGCCGACATGCCCATCCAGACCAGCAGCAGCGCGACGACACCGAGCAGGCGACGGTGCCGGTGCACCACGCGGGCCACTGAGGTCCGCCGGTTCCGAAGCGTCCCGAGCCAGGCGAGGAGAACCATCAGGGCGGCCGCCGTCGGGCCGATCCAGACGAACGGCACGCGATCGAAGAGAGTCAACGCAACCCAGATCGCGAGGCTCAGGGGGAGGTCCACCAGAGCCAGCGGCACGAAGCAGAGAGCGAGGACGAGGCCGATCCCGTAGGGCGGTGCGGCGGCCATGAGGACGCCCACGAGGAGAGCGGCCAGGACGCCCGCGCCGGCGACCGGACCGGGTGTGGACAGCAGCGGAACCGGGCGAGTGGCCACGGTCGATCCCTAGCCGCGCGTGGAGCGCGCGGCAGCCACCCCGAGGGTGCGGCGGCCGTGCTGGTGCTGCATGCCGTATGTGTAGTAGACGCTGGTGCCGCCGGGGGTCTGGCCCATGACGAGCTGGCCCGTCGGCTCGTGCCCGGTGCGCGCCAGGAGGTCGCGCGTGAGCTCGAGCCCGGCGCGAGCCGTGTGACCCGGCCGCGTGACGAAGATGATGTCGTCGACGTGGTCGACCAGCCGGAGGGCGTCGCTCACCTCTCCGAGCGGCGCGGTGTCGACCACGACGTAGTCGGCGACCTCGCGTGCCTGTGCGAGCACCTCGGGGAGGCGTCTGCTGAGCGCCTCCAGCAGGACCACGTCTCCCTGCGTACCGGCGGGCACGACGCTGAGCGCCGGTAGCTCGGGGGCCGGTACGAGCAGGTCGGTGAGGCTCGTGTTCGACGCGAGCAGGGCCGCGAGGCCGCGGCTCTCACCCACGCCGAGCAGCCGGGCGATGTCGGGGCGGCGAACGTCGAAGTCGATCAGTATGACTTTGTGCCCGGCACCGACCATCGCGACGGCGAGGTTGGTCGCCGACGTCGTCTTGCCGTCGCCCGTGGAGGCGCTCGTGACCATGATCACGCGCGAGCCTCCGGATACCGGAGCGAGCTGCACCTGCGCCGTGCGGAACGCCTCGCGGATGCCGGGCGGCGAGGAAAGGACGGAGTACTCGCCGCGCTTGCGCTGGCGCCGGGGAAGGGGCGGTATGTGGGCCAGGATGGGCAGCGGCCACATGGCGAGGAGCTCGTCCTCGTCCCGCACGCGTCGGTCGAGGTACTCGACCAGCAGCGCCACGCCCATCGCAATCGTGAAGCCTCCGAGGAGAGCCAGGAGGAGGACGAGCCATGGGGGTGCTCCCACGGAGGCGGTCGGGGGCACCGCGCGCTGGGACATCAGCAGCGTGGGATCACCGCCGGTGCGTATCGACTCGAGCTGACTGAGCACCGCGGCGACCTCCGCGGCCGCCTCGCCCCCATCGCCTTCGAGCGCATCGCGGCGTGCCTCGGCCTCGGCGATCCGGCCCTGCACCTGGCGACGCAGCAGATTCCGGCGCGCGTCGAGGGCTGCCTGGGCGTAGCTGTTGGCGATCATCGCCGCTAGCGTCGGGCTCTCGGCGGTCGCTGTGATCGCGACGATGTTGCTCTCACCCTGTGGCTCGATGGTGACCGCCTCGAGCACCGTGCGGCGGCTCCACGCGGGACCGAGGACCCGTGCCGTGCGATCGGCGGCCTCGGGGGAGCGGAGCAGGGTCGCTGCCGTCTGGACGACCCTGGTGGGCTCGCTCGACTCCCTCAGCAGAGGGAGTCCGAGCGCCGCCGATGCGTCCTGCGGCAGGGGTGTGACGAGGATCTGGGCGTCCGCCTGATACTCGGACGACGAGAGCAGCAGCCAGCCGAGCGCAGCCCCGAGCGCAGCCAGCGTCAGTAGGAGCACGAGCAGGCGGTGGCCCACCAGGGCGCGGAGGTAGGGGCCGAGCGCCCCCTCGGTGCGGCCAGCGGGCGATACGGGAGGCTGGGGTTCGAGTTGCATGCGGCGGGGCGGCCAGAGTCTAGGCGAGGCGGGCTCGTGCATAGTCCTCTTTCGGCTGGCTGTGCCGTTTCCTTCAACTCGCGGTGGGGAAGGGGGGCGCCTGCCCCCGGACGCCGTTAGCGTCGGACGGATCGTCGACCTTCACTCACACGTGCTGCCCGGCCTCGACGATGGGCCGGGGCGGCTCGAGGGCAGTCTCGCCATGGCCCGCGTCGCCGCCCGCGCGGGCACTCAGACGCTGGTGGCGACCCCACACGTGAGGGAGGATCACCCGCGGGTGCGGCCGGCCGAGGTGCGCGAACGGGTGAGCGCCTTTCAGGAGCTGGTTCGGCAGAGCGAGATAGACCTCACCGTGGCATCGGGCGGCGAGGTGGACCTCGGCCTGGCGGTCGGCCTGTCCGACGAGGAGCTCCGACAGGTCACGCTCGGGGGCAACGACCGCGATCTCCTGGTCGAGGCTCCGTTCGGCGAGCTGCCCTCGGTGTTCGAGGACCTGATGCTCGACCTCGCCGGGCGCGGCTTCCGCCTGACGATCGCCCACCCCGAGCACAGCGTCGGCTTCCAGCGCGACCCCGAGCGCGTGGGCCGTGTAGTCGACCGGGGTGTTCTCGTCCAGGTCACCGCGAGCTCGTTCGCGGCACCGCGGCGCTCTCGCCCGCGAACGCTCGTGTACGACCTCCTGCGCCGCGGGTGGGTGCACGCGATCGCATCCGACGGCCATTCGGCGGAGTGGCGGCCGCCCGACCTGAACGCCGGACTGGAGGCCGCCAAGCGGACCGTTCCCGGCGCTGCGGCCGAGCTCGAATGGCTGGTCGAGGACGCCCCGCGGGCGATCCTGGCCGGGGACGTGCTTCCGCCGCGTCCGGCCCGCGCCGCCCGCCGGCGCCGGCCCTGGCGCCGGGCCTAGTCGTCCGCCGGTCGACCCGGCGGTGAGCGCCGCCCGGGTCGCCGACCACCTTCGGGCGGAGGGTCATCGCACATACGTCCAGCTTCGCCGAGAAGCCTCCTCCTGCTCCGACCGGAGACCGAGAACTAGCGCGACCCCGCCCACGGCAGGCACTCCGATCGGAGGAGTGCCTCGCTCACCAAGGAGATCGCGTTGAGCTTCACCAAGTCCTTCATCCGCATGATTCCGGTGCTCGCCGCGCTCGCGACCTCGCTCGCCTTCGCTCCGGCCGCGTCCGCCGAGACGCTCGAGCTCTCGCCCATGCGCGAGGTGCGCGGGGTGGCCGTGTTCTCCCTGAATGGAGTCGACGCGCACTCGATCCAGTCGGCCTACCTCCAGTCGGGCTCGAGCCGCCGCCGGATCGGGCTGGCTCGAGTGCGGGCCGCCTCCGCGAACGGGGTCCTCCGCGTCCGGGTCTCGACCTCGACGGCGGTTCGCGCCGTCCGTGCCCGGCGTAGCTCGCGACGGGGCTCGCTGCGACTGATCCTGGTCCGCGCTGGCGCGTTCTCGCCGGGCGCCCCAGTCCCCGGGACCCCTCCGGCCGCGCCCTCTAGCGCCGGCGGCTCGGGTGGCGCCGGCGGCTCGGGCGGCGGCGGCGGATCGGGCGAGAGCGGCTCAGGCGGAGGGGGCGATGACGCCGGACCGGTCCCGCCCGACTCGGGCGATGCGGTCACCGATGCGCCCGGAGACGGAGACGGAGACGGAGACGGAGACGGTGGAGGCGGGAACGGCGAGCAGCCGAAGGACCGAGACGGGGAGCCGGAGCTCGAGTTTCCCGCGCCGGACTCGGCCTTCGGTCGCCTCGCCACCTTCGAGAGCGGAGGCTTCTCTCAGGTGGACGACCACTCGGCGCGGGGCGGCAAGATCTCGGTGACCGACGACCGCGCCTACACCGGAACGCACTCGGTCAGGGCGTCCACCAACGGCGAAGAGGGCTTCCAGCGCGTCTGGTACGACGTCAACTGGGCCGACGAGGATGAGGTGTGGTACGGCGGCGCCTACTACATCCCCGAGCGCGACGAGCTCCCCTGCTGGGCGATGCTCGCCCGCTGGGACAACCACGAGAGCTTCGGAAGCGACGGGGACACGGGCGGCATCGAGCTCGAGGACGGGGAGATCCGGCTCGTACGCGGGAACTACGACGGCTCGAACTACGAGCGACTCACCGAGAGCGTCGACGTGCCCGAGGGTCGCTGGGTCTGGCTCGAGGTCCATCAGCGACTGAGCGACGAGGACGGGAAGGCGCGGAACGAGCTCTACATCGACGGAGACAAGGTCGACTCGAGCGACACGGCAAACAGCCGTGGTCGCAAGGTGGACAACGTGCGCTTCGGCTACTCGGCCCTGAGCCAGGAGTGCACGGGCAACTCGGACCTGTACCTCGACGACGTGTCCATCTCGGACAAGCGGCGCGGGCCACGCTGAGCGGGGGGCGGGAGCCACACACGGACACCCGGTAGCCGACGGCGTGCCGTCGGCTACGGTCCGCCAGGGGCCGCCCGACCGAGGGCGGGATGCTCCCCCCACACGACGGGACCCACCATGAGAGCCTTAGTAACCGGCTGCGCCGGCTTCATAGCCTCCCATCTGACCGAGGCCCTGCTCGGGGCCGGCCACGACGTCGTCGGCGTCGACTGCTTCAACGACAACTATGGTCGTGCGCAGAAGCTCCGCAACCTGCGCCAGGTGGGCGAGTCGGGAGCGTTCGAGTTCGTGCCCATCGACCTGGCTCGGGGCAACCTGCTGGAGCTGACCACGGACTGTGACGTCGTGTTCCACCTCGCCGCCGAGCCCGGGGTCCGCTCCAGGTGGGGTACCCGGTACGAGAAGTACCTCCAGAACAACGTGCTCGCCACCCAGCACCTGCTGGATGCCGTGAAGGAGCGCGAGGACGTTCGGTTCGTATACGCCTCCTCCTCTTCGGTCTACGGGGATGCCCAGCTGCGCCCCACCCCCGAGGACGCGCCCACCTTCCCCGTCCGCGAGCAGCTCGGATTCTCGCCTCGGACATCGCTCGAGAACGGGCTGCTGGCCGAGCTCGAGTGGCTGTCCGAGCTGATTCAGCCGCCGCCGGCCGTCTGAGCCGGCGGGCATGGAGCTTCGCCCCAGCCCCGTGTCGGCGCTGAAGGCCATCTACCGATCGCCATGAGAGCCGACCGACGCGGCGGCGGTTCGTTCAGCAGCGGGGCCATCTGGTCGACGGCCACCTTCGTGGGCTCCCGGGCGCTCTCGTTCCTCTCGGTCTTGGTGCTCGCCAGGCTGCTCACGCCGTCCGAGTTCGGCGCCGTGGCGGCGATCGTCGTCTTCCTCGCGCTCATCGAGCTCGGCAGCGACCTGGGCCTGAAGGCCACCGTGATCTACGAGCAGGAGACCGGCGTCAGCGAGAGGGTGCAGACCGCCTTCACGGCGAACCTCCTCCTCGCGGTCGTGCTCACCGGAATGGGCATCCTCCTAGCCCCTCTTGTCGCGAGCTTCTTCCACCTCGAGGAGCAGACCAATCTCTTTCGCCTCGGGGCGCTCAACTTGCTGTTCACGGGGCTCGGCAACATCCAGGACTCCCTTCTGCTGCGCGAGCTGGAGTTCCGGCGGCGCATCTTTCCGGAGCTCGTACGGGCGCTCGTGCGAGCGGCCGTCGGTATCTCCCTCGCGCTGGCCGGCTTCGGAGCGTCCGCCCTCGTCCTCGGCTTCCTCGCCGGCACCGCCGCGTGGGCGGTCGTGCAGTCCGTGATCACGCGCTTTCGTCCCAGGTTCACACTCGACCGGTCGATCCTGCGCAGCATGGCCGCGTACGGCGGGGGCGCCGCGATGCTCGAGGTGGTGTCCGTGGTCGCGGTCCGGGTCGACGTGGCGGTGATCGGACGTCTGCTCGGGGAACGGGCCCTCGGCCTCTACACGATCGCGCTCCGGGTTCCCGAGCTTCTGATCGAGAGCGTGGCGTGGAACCTCTCGCTCGTCGCGTTTCCCGCGTTCGCCCGACAGCGGGCTCGAGACGAGGAGGGGCTGGCGCCCGTCACCGTCAAGGTCTTCACCTACCAGGCGCTGTACGCGATCCCGATCTCGGTCGGCCTTGCCATCCTCGGTCCGCCGCTGATCGTCGTGCTGTTCTCGTCCGCGTGGACCGAGGCGGGGGGGGTCGCTTCGGCGATAGCGGTTATGGCCGGCTTCTCCGCTGTGGCGTTTCCGATGGGTGACGTGTTCAAGGCGCTGGGTCGTCAGCGCACGCTGGTGCTGTTCAACGTCGTGCAGATCCCGGTGTTCACCGTCGCGATCGTTGCCGTCTCCTCCGGCGGGATCGTGCCGGTGGCGTGGGCACGTGCGGCTTTTGCCGGCCTCTGGGCGCTGCTCATCTGCGGCACGGTGTTCCGGCTGCTGTCGGTGCGGCCCTCGGTGGTGGCACGCGCGCTCGCTCCGGCGGTCGCTGCCGGAGCCGGCGTCGCGATGGGTGCAGGGGCCGTCAGGGTCGCGTGGCCCGGGCTTGCCGTGGCGCAGCTCCTCGCGGGTGCTGCCGCCGGCGCCCTCGGCGCGCTCATCTTCCTACGGCTGCTCGCGCCGGCCATGTTCTTCGAGCTGCGTGGACTCGCTGGCCGCCTGACCGGGTCGAAGGGCGCTAAGGAGCTCGTCTGACGAGACGCCGTCCGAGTACCACGCCACGCCGACCGGTTGTACCTGCAGCCAGGAGGGCACTCGGCAGCGGGTCGCCGGACGCCCAAATCGCTCCTGCGCTCGGTCGGCGGGCAGGTCGCAGCGTGGCGCGCGGCGAGCGGCGGGCGAGCGTAGAGACGTCCGCCTCGAGCCATCTGTAGGTCACTCCCGTGCGGTACGGGCGCGGGCCCGGGATCGGATGTCCCGTAACCGCCGCGTGCCAGGCCGCGGGCAGATTCACCCCCGATGCCGTGGCCAGGGGCAACGAGGTGTAGAAACGTGGGTTGGCATCGATCGGCATCGGTCCGGTCGAACTCTCGACGATGTCGAGCTGCGCGAACCCCCAGTACCCCGCCTCCCGAAGCAGGCGAGCGACGCCCTCCACCAGCTCTTCGTCCGGGGCCACGCCAACCGCCAGGGCCGTGGCGCCTCCGTCGAGCGGCCATGTGCGACGAACGAGGTGCTGGAAGCGGGCGGTCACCCGACCCTCCCGATCGAGCACGAGCGCGACTGATACCTGGCGGCCACGCGCGCGCTCTTGAAGCAGCAGCGGTTCGGTGGCTGGAAGCGGACCGACAACGGCGTGGAGCTCGTCCGCCGAGGTCCCGAGACGCGCCGACGCGAGCGCCCCTCCTGGACGTGCCGGCTTGACCACCCACGGCCCGCGCGGCGAGGCTCGTGCCAGCTCCGCGGCCTGGGCCGCGACGGGATGCGGGGGAGTCGAGAGACCGGCGGCCCGGGCAAGGGAAGCCAGGCCGCGCTTGTCGCGGAGCGCTTCCACGCTGGAGGGATCCGCGTAGGGCAGTGTGGCCGCCGCCCCGAGGCTTCGGGAATGTCCGAGGAGAGCGTCGATGGCTGCCTCCCGACCCGGATAGACCACCAGTGGGCCGAGCTCCTCGGCGAGACGCGCTACCCGCTCCGCGAACCGCGTGGGCTCGGTCTCGGAGTCAGGGCCCACGGCCCGTGCGACCGCGTGCCGTGACCAGAGCGCGGCGGCGCCCCGGCTTGGGCCCAGCGTCGCGGTAGCGATCCCGGCGGCACCGAGCGCGCGGGTGCCCGCGAGGGCACTCGAGACATGAGCGTCGGTTACGAGAGCGTCCGAGGTGCCCCCGAGGGACCGAGCGTCACAGCAATGGATGCTAGAAAGCTGGCTCACCGTGTCGAAGACCGACCGTGCCGCCGCGCTGCTCGAATCCAGTGGACTGGGGAAGCTGCTTCGGCGGGGCCCGGCCTGGCGGGGCGCTCTGGTCGTGAACTATCACCGCATCGGTGACGGTTCGACCTCGCCCTACGACAGGACCCTATTTAGCGCGACGGCCGAGGGGCTCGACGCCCATCTCGAGGTGCTGGCTCGACACTTCGAGGTGGTAGGGCCCGGGTACCTCACCGATCCATCCCCTCGCCGTCTGGGTCGAGCAGTGCTGATCACCTTCGACGACGGGTACCGCGATAACTACGAGCAGGCGCTTCCCATCCTCCGGGGTCACGGCCTGAAGGCGACCTTCTTCATCGCCACCGGGTTCATCGACCGGCCGCGAGCGCCCTGGTGGGACGAGATCGCCTGGATGGTCCGCACCAGTCCCCGAAGCGGGGTGCCGGCGGGGCCCGGGCTGGATCGAGCCGTCGCGTTCGACGAGCCCGAGCGCGAGCGAGCGGTGGGGTCCCTGCTCGCCGCGTACAAGGGGCTGCCCGACGAGCGCACCGCGGAGTTCCTCGACCATCTCGCCGAGGCCACGGGCAGCGGCCGCTGCGACGATCGCGAAGCGTCCGACGCGTGGATGAGCTGGGACATGGTCCGCGAGCTTCGCGCGGCCGGAATGTGGGTGGGCGCCCATACGGTCGACCACCCGGTGCTCGCCCGCACCTCGCGCGCCCGCCAGCAGGAGGAGATCCTCGGCTGTCGAGACAGGCTCGAGGCCGAGATCGGCGAGCGCCCCAGGTACTTTTCCTATCCCATCGGCCTACCCGGGAGCTTCGACGCCGTGACCCGGGAGTTGGTGCGCGAGGCCGGCTTCGAGCTCGCGTTCGGCTTCTCCGGCGGGTACATCCGGGGCACCGAGCACGATCTCTACGCGCTCCCGCGGTGCTCGGAGGGGCTCGAGGGCGGGCCCGAGCGCTTCCTAGCCATGGTGACGCTGCCGCAGCTCTTCGCGCGCTGGTGAGTCCTCGTGGGCGCCGGGCGCGGCCGGCTCAGGAGGACGCGAGCCGGCGGCAGACGCCGGCCCAGAGCCCACCGACGACGGGGGGCGAGTGCACCTCCCGGACGTAGGACTGGACATGCCGCGAGAGTCGCTCCCGGTCGCGGCGCTCCGACCAGAGCTCTCGAGCGCCGCTCACGAACCGCTCCCACGATCCGTCCGCCGCCACCCCGAGCCCGCGAGAGGCGATGCGCCCGTCCGGGTCGAACTCGAGGGTCAGGGTCGGGACCCCGCTCGCCCACGCCTCGAGGAAGACGTTCGGCATACCCTCGAGCCGTGAGGTGCTCACGTTGGCCACGGTCTGGGCCACGAGGTCCATGGCCGCCTCGTGCGATCGTGGCTCGAGCATCTCCACGTTCGTCAGCGCGAGCGCCCGAGCCCGAACCTCGCCGGCGAGGTCGGCGGGGGTCTCGTTCGTCTCGGTGGCGATCATCCAGAAGCTCGCCTCCGGCACGGCTTCGGCCAGCTCGAGGTAGCGCAGCGGCTGCTTGTAGTCCACGATTCGTCCCATCCACAGGAAGGCACGGGGCTCGGAGTCGGCCGGCTCCGCCGGCTCGGCGAAGCTCGGTATGGCCGTGACGCTGCGAAGGCGCGGGAACGCCCGCCGGGCGAGCTCGAGCTGCTCCTCGGTTTGGACCACCACGGCGTCCGCGCCGCGCAGTCCGAGGCGGTAGCTCTCGAAGTCGAGCCCACGCCCGAAGCGGGTGTCGAACGTGAAGTCGTAGTTGTTCGCGCTCGAGAACAGGAGCTTCCGCCGGTGGACGAGGCAGAAGAGGGCGATCACGCCGACCGCGGGGGAGGCCCCGCGAACCAGGTACACGTCCGCGTCCGCGGCCACGAGCGCCTGCCACGTGCGCCGAACCTCGGTCGCCTTGTCGATCGTCCGCCGCCCGCCGGCGTCCTCGGCGCGTTCGAGCACGGTGATCTCCGGGGGGATGACCGGATCTCGCAGTGGGAAGACGATGTGCGCCACGCGCATGCCCTCGCGCGCGAGGGCTCGGGCGATGAAGGTGGTCTGGAGCTCGGCGCCGCCGGGAGCCCGGCGCGCGCGGTCGTAGAGGCCCGCCGCCAAGGGCGTGTAGAGGGCGACGTCGTGGCGTCTCACGGCCGGATCGCGGACCGCCCGGTCACCCCCCCGCCACCGCGTCGAGGGTGAGTGGTGTCGGGACCTCCGGGTCCACGTACGAGCGCATCCACAGCTCGAGCTGGATGAGCGCCCAGAGCCGCTCGGCGTTGTCCTCGGTGCCGTTCACGTGCCGTTCCACGAGGCCCCGGACGCCCTCCTCGCGAAACATCCCACGGTCGGTCGAGCGGGGGTCGAGCAGCACCCCTCCGGGCAGGTGTCGGAGCGGACCGCGGAACCACGCTGCCAGCGGCACCCCAAAGCCCATCTTCGGCCGGTCCAGGATGTGGTCGGGAAGCCAGGGCCGGAGCGCATCCTTGAACACCCGCTTCGTGCGCGAGCCGTCGAGCTTCGAGGAGGCCGGTAGGGCGGCGGCGGTCTCCATGAACCGGTGATCGAGCAACGGAGAGCGGACCTCGAGCGAGTGGGTCATCGTCGCGATGTCGACCTTCACCAGCAGGGCGCCGGCCAGATAGGTCTGCACGTCCACGTCGAGGTAGCGCTCGACCGAGGTCTCGGCGTCGGAGCTCAGGTAGGCGTCCCGGAGCACCGACGCCGCGGGACGCTCCGGCTCCCGGTCGAGCGACTCCCGGAGCTCCGGGGTGTAGAGCTCGGAGCGCTCCGGCTCGAGGAAGAGGGAGTTCGTGACGATGCGCTCGTAGGGCTCCGTCGAGAGCGCGTTCAGCAGCCAGCGCAGCCGTCGCGCCGGAGCGAGCCTCTGCGCGATGCCGGTCCGGTCGAGTCCTCGCACCCCGAGCCGGGCGGCGGAGTCGGGCACCCATCCGAGCCGGTGGGCGACCTGGTAGGCGTGATAGCGCTCGTAGCCCGCGAAGTTCTCGTCCCCACCGTCTCCGTTGAGAGCCACCTTGACGTGGCGACGCGTCATCTCGGCCAGGTAGAGGCTCGGGATGGCGGAGGGGTCGGCGAACGGCTCGCCGTACTGCCATACGAGCGTGGGGAGCACGTCGAGGGCCCTCGCCTCCACGCGCAGCTCGTGGTGATCGGTGTCGAGGAGGCGCGACACCTCGCGGGCCTGAGCGGTCTCGTCGTAGGCGCCGACGTCGAATCCGATCGAGAAGGTCTTGACCCGCGCGCTCGACTCCCTGACCATGGCGGCGACCACGGCGCTCGAGTCGACGCCTCCCGACAAAAAGGCGCCCAGGGGGACGTCGCTGCGAAGGCGCAGGCGCGTGGCCTCGAGCAGCTCCTCGCGGATCGACTCCTGCATCTCCGCCTCGCTGACCGGCGCCTCGCTCGAGCGGTAGGAGAGGCGCCAGTAGCGGCGCGTGCGGATCGAGCCGTCGCGCCATGTCAGCGTGTGCGCCGGCGGCAGCTTCCTCAGCGCGCGAAAGGCGCTGAGCGGGTCGGGGACGTAGCCGAGCCGCAGGAAGCAGTCGACGGCGCCGAGGTCGACGTCCCGCGGAACGGCGCCGTCCTGGAGGATCGACTTCGGCTCCGAGCCGAACCAGAGCGCGCCGTCGCGATGGGAGTAGAAGAGGGGCTTCTTCCCGACCCGATCCCGGGCGAGCAGCAGCTCGCGGCGGGAGCGATCCCAGAGCGCGAAGGCGAACATCCCGCGGAGGTGCTCGACACAGGCCTCTCCGTACTCCTCGTAGAGGTGCACGATCGTCTCCGTGTCGGTGTGGGTCCCGAAGCGGTGGCCGCGCTGCTCGAGGGAGCGCCGCAGCTCGCGGTAGTTGTAGATCTCGCCGTTCAGGACGACGACCACCGAGCCGTCCTCGTTGTAGATCGGCTGGTCGCCCGTCGAGAGGTCGATTATCGCGAGGCGCTGTATGCCGAGCCCCACGCCGCCCTCGAGGAACGCTCCGCGCGAGTCGGGGCCGCGGTGCTCGATGACCTGGCACATGCGCTCGAGCAACGTCGCGTCGACGGGCTCGCCGGTCGTCACCTTGCCAGCGATTCCGCACACGTCCGCGTCAGGATAGTCGTGCACGAGGATGACGGCCCCCGGCGCGCGTCCCCTCGAGGACCGTCTCGTAGATCCCGCGCGTCTCCTGCGCCCACCGGACGGCGGAGAACCTCCGCTCGAACCGCTCGCGCGCCGCCCGGCCGAGCGCGCATCGCAGCTCAGGTCGCTCGAGCGCCCTCGCGAGCGCTTCGGCGATGCCGTCGGGCCGCGGCGGGGGGGCGACCAACAGGCCCGTGGCCCCGTCGTCGACGATCTCGGGGATTCCCCCCACGGCGCTCGCCACGACCGGCACCCCCGCGGCCATGGCCTCGATCAGCGCGGTGGGGAAGGCGTCGGTGTAGGAGGGGGCCAGCAGGACGTCGGATGCGTCGAGGACGGCCATGACGTCGTCGCGGTAGCCCGTGCGGATGGCTCGCGGGCCGAGGGGAGCGAGTGCGCGCTCGACGCTCTCCCGGTCCTCGCCGTCGCCGACCACCAAGAGCCGCAGCTTCGGGAAGCGCTCGACGAGCCGGCCACACGCGGCGGCGGCGATCTCGTGGCCCTTCTCGGGCCGCAGCGCGGCGACCACGGCCACGACGAGATCGTCCGGACCGAGACCGAGCTGAGCCCGAACTCGCGCCCCTGTTCCGGGCTCGGCGCGACCCGCTATCCCGTTGTGGATCGTCACGACGTGCTCAGGGACGTCCCATCCCCTCGCCAGGTAGCTCGAGCGCGCGTTCTCGGAGACGGCGATGACACGATGGGCGTAGCGCCGCCGGACCATCGCGGCGAGCCGACTGCGCGCACCCGCGCGTCCTCTCGTCGGCCACTCGGCCGCATGTAGCGTCGAGACGGCGGGAATCCGGAGCGATCGCGCCGCCACACCCCCGATGAGGTCGGCATACTCGAGGTGGGTATGGACGAGGTCCGGCCCCACGCCCACGAGGTGACGGCGCACCCGCCGAAGGGCCGACGGGTCCTTGAGGCTCCCGAGCGGCACGTACCCGGGCTCGACACCGCTCTCCCGAAGGCGTCCCGCCGCTGGACTGCCTTCGTCTCCGCTCAGGTATCCGACGGATAGTTCGATGCCCGCCGAACGGGCGACCGGCGCAAACTCCGCGAGGAGCATCTCCGCGCCGCCCACGGTCAGCGAGTCGATGAGGGCGTGGACTTGGATGTCGCCTTCCACCCTCATCTGGCCGGCCGATCGTAGGCTCCCGGGGCGGTAGGCTGCCGGCGTTGATCGGTTCCGAGCAATCCAGACCCGAGCCCCGCGAGGCGGGCGGTGTGCCGAGAGTCGCCTACCTGGTGTCCCGCTTCCCCCACGTCTCCGAGACGTTCATCGTGCGAGAGCTCGACGCGGTCGACGAGCGCGGCGGGATCGATCTCGAGCTGCTGTCGCTCTTCCCTCCCGTCAACCCTACGGTGCATCCGGCCGCGCGTCGGTGGATGGAACGGCTCAGGCGAGTCCGTCCGGTCGAAGCCCTCAGGGCGACCGCCTGGTGGCTTCTGAGGCGACCAGGACGCCTGATCGGCTCGACCGCGCGTGCGGTCTGGAGTGCTCGCAGTCATCCGGCCGTCCTGGTGCGTACCCTCGCCACCGTCCCCCTCGCCGCGGCCCACGCGCGCACCGTCCAGAGGCTCGCCGTCGACCACGTGCACGCCCACTGGGCCACCTATCCGGCCTTCGCGGCGTGGCTCTGTGAGCGGCTCACCGGCGTCACCTACTCGTTCACCGCCCACGCCCACGACCTCTACGTCCACCAGGCCTTCCTGGCGGAGAAGGCCCGCGCCGCCCACTTCGTCGTGACGATCTCCGACTACAACCGCCGCTTTCTCGAGCCCTACGGGGGGGGTCGTGAGACGCCCGTCGAGGTGGTTCACTGCGGCATCGACCCCGCTGCCTATGAGTTCCGGCCGCGGCTTCCCGCTTCGGCCGGCCCGGTTCGGGCGCTCTGCGTCGCAAGCCTCCAGGAGTACAAGGGACACGCGGTGCTCCTCGAGGCGCTGACCCATCCGGAGCCCGCCCTCGAGCGCATAGAGCTCGACCTGGTGGGTGGCGGACCGCTCCGCGGGCCGCTGGAGGCGCTCGCGACGCGCCTCGGTCTCCTCGATCGGGTTCACTTCCGCGGAAGCCTTCCCGAGCCCGAAGTACGCGCACTGCTCGACCGCGCGGATATCTTCGTGCTCCCGAGCATCGTCGCGCGGGATGGGCAGATGGAGGGGCTCCCGGTCGCTCTCATGGAGGCTCTCGCCGCTGGGGTGCCGGTGGTCACGACGAGGCTGTCCGGCATCCCGGAGCTGGTCCGCGACGGAGAGACCGGCCTCCTTGCGGAGCCGGGCGACCCCTCGAGCCTCGCGAACGCGCTCGTGCAGGCCCTCTCCGAGCCCGCGAGAGCCGCCCGGAGGGCGGAGGCCGGCCGCCGGCTCGTGGAGGCCGAGTTCGACGTGCGTGCGGCGGGGGAGCGCCTCGCTGAGCTGTTCGAGGGCGCGGCCCGCCCGCCTACGGCCGCATCCGCTTGAGCGCGCCGAGCGGAGGACCGAACCGAGCCGAGCCGACCAGGAAGCCGAGGCCCCAGGCGATGTGCATGGTCGCGAAGACCGCCGCGAGCGCCGGGCCCTCCCGATGCATCGGACGAGCCGCGCGTCCGAGACTGACGGTGAGAACGGACAGTACGTAGGCCGCCACACCGAGCCGTGGAGCCCAGGACAGGCGGCCGCCAGGCACGAGGCTCGCCACCATCGCAAGCACCACGCCCGGGGCGAGCAGGTGGGAGCGCCGCATGCTCTCGGGATGGCGACGGCTCGTCTTCGCCCGGTACTGACCGTACCGCCAGTACTGGCGCGCCAGTGCGGGCAGCGAATCGCGGGGCGTGTACCGGGCAGCCATGTCGGGCAGGCAGACGATCGTTCCGCCCTCTGCCCGCACGCGCGCCGCGAGCTCCGCGTCCTCGTTCACCGGCCAGTTCTCGTCCCATCCGCCGTGCTGCTCGAGGGTCTCCCGCCGCCAGACTCCGGTGAACCCCGTGTCGACCTCGATCTCCGTCTGCGCCCGGCGGAACGTGGCCCCGCCCACGCCGAGGACGGACCCGAGCGCGCGCTCGACCCGTCTCGACCAGGCACCCGTTCCGTGAGCCACCTGAGGCCCACTCGCCCATTCGACATCGCCGCGCTCGAGACGCTCGACCCCGCACGCCAGGTAGTCGGGCGGGTAGATCGTGTGCGCGTCCATGCGAGCGATGAAGGCCCCCCGTGCGTGCCGCAAGCCGATGTTGAGCGCCTGCGGGATCCGCCGCGCCGGGTTGGAGAGGATCCTCAGGCGGGGATCGTCGCGGGCGAGCTGCTCGAGGATGCCGCGGGTGTCGTCCTCCGAGGCTCCGTCGAGGAAGAGGAACTCGAGCCGCCCGTCGAAGCGCTGGGCCTGCATCGCGACGACGGTCTCCCGGATGGTGGCGCCCTCGTTGAGCACCGGGACGAGCACGCTCACCCCGTCGCGGCGATCGAGGTCGTGCTCCGGGGTCAAGTCGACGTGGTGGCCGTGCACGAGGAAGCCCCGGACGGGCCGTGGGCCCACCGCTCGATCCAGAGGGAGAAGGACAGCAGGCCCCACAGCTGGCGGCTGAGGTCCTCCCGGCCCGAGACGTGCCGGTCGATCAGCGCACCGACGACGTCGGGGCGGAAGTATCCCTGGCGGCGCACGTTCTCCGGCGACAGGACCTCGCGCGTCAAGGGCTGGAGATCCTCCCTGAGCCACCGGGCGGCAGGGATCGAGAACCCTTTCTTGCGTCCGCGGATGGTCTCCGTCGGCACTAGGGGCTCGACGGCTCGGCGGAGCAGCCGCTTCTTCGCGAACGGACCGACGCTCATGGCACTCGGGACTGTGAGGGCGAAATCGGCCAGCTCGTTGTCGAGGATGGGCACGCGGGTCTCGAGGGAGTGCGCCATGCTCGCGCGGTCGGCTCGAGCGCAGCGATCCCGCAGATGCCGCACATGCGGCCGCACTCTAGACTCCTGATCGACGTGGCACGGAAGCCGCTTAAAGTACTGGGCGTCCTCGCCCTAGCGCTGGGGGTTGGAATCACCCTCTTCCTCGAGATGCGCGGTCGCGCAGAGGCAGAGGCCCCCCGCCCGGCGGCCAGCCGCTTCACGAGCTTCGAGGGGGGAGGCTTCTCGGGAGTCGACGGCCGCTCGTCGACCGGCGGCCAGGTCGCTCTGACCGACGACCACGCGTACACGGGCCGTCGCGCGGCGAGGGCTTCCTCTAGGGGCACCGAGGGATTCCAGCGCGTCTGGTACGACGTGAGGTGGAGCAGCGGCACCGATGTCTGGTACGGGGCGGCTTACTACATCCCCCGCGCCCTGCCCTGCTGGACGATGCTCGCCCGGTGGGACAACTACCGCAGCTTCGGGGAGGGCGGGGACACCGGCGGCGTCGAGGTCGAGAACGGCGTCGCCCGGCTGGTTCGAGGCAACTACGACGGCTCCAACTACGAGCGTCTTTCCCAGAGCCTCCGCCTGCCACGGAGGCGATGGTTCTGGCTCGAGGTCCATCAGCGGCTGAGCGACGACGACGGCGCCGCCCTCAACGAGGTCTACGTCGACGGACGGCGAGTCGGCTTCTCGAGGACGGCCAACAGCCGCGGCCGCCCGGTCGACAACGTCCGCTACGGCTACTCGGCGCTCGATGCCGAGTGCAGCGGCTCCTCGACGATGTTCTTCGACGACGTCTCGATATCGAGTCGGCGGCGGGGCTCGCGGGCTCAGCGCTGAGGGTCGCCTCCGTGCGCTCGGGGGTCGAGCCGCCGCATCTGCACACGAGCCGCCAGCATGGCGTCGAGAGCGCCCCACTTCAGCCTTCCGCGCCGTAGCACCGCCCACACCAGCGTCTCCTCCCCGGACGCGAGCTCCCGCTTGTAGCGGGCGTCGCCCGCGAGGAAGTCGTACTCGTGGATCCCTCTGCGCAGGCATTCCTCCATGCAGAGGGCGTGCACCGCGAGCCCGGGCTTCAGCCGGTTGTCGGCGAACGACGCGAACCCGCTCTGGTAGAAGAGAAGTCGTCCGCGCTCGACGAAGCCGTAGAGGCAGCCGAGCGTGTCCGATCCGACACGGGCCCGAAAGAGCACCACTGCGCCCTTTCGGTGGAGCCGCTGGATGAGCTCCCGGTGGAACGCGGTGAAGCGACTGCTCGCGAACACCCCCGCACTTCCCACGGCCGTCCAGCGCCGCTGATGTAGGACGATGAGCTCCTCGAGCACGTCGAGCGCCTGCGCCGGGGTCTGCGCCCACTCCACGTCGACCTGACCGAACTGCCGCATGGTCCGGCGAAGTCGACCGCGTGTCCCCGAGGGAAGCAACGCGAGAACGTCGCCGTGCCCCTCCCTCGCCGGACGGAGGTCGAGCACGGGGCTCGGCACGCGGTTAGCGGTGAACCCCCTCTCGGCGGCGAGCAGGGGCGCGATGTCTTCGGCGGAGAACCCGTTGAGGCACAGCTCGTCCCACCGACGTAGCGCCCGCAGGCGGCGAAGCAGCGCCGCTGCGAAGGCGTCGCGATGCTCCGGATCGGCGAGCAGGCGGTTGTACTCGACGAAGACCTCCTCGCCGAAAGGCTCACCGGCCGTTCCGACGTTGACGCGATTGATCCGCACGAGCCCGCGCCGGATGGAGCTGCGCGTGATCAGGGCCACTCCGCACGCCGTCCCGGCTCGCTCACCGACCGCGAACAGATGAGGGACCGCGTCCCCGTACTGCCCGAGCCACGTATCGGTCCATTCCCACGAGGAGGAGAGCGTCCCGTCGCCAGACCTGGCTTCGAGGGCCTTCCACGTTGCGGCCACCGTGGGCAGCTCGCGGGAGGGAAGAAGCTTCACCGAAACCGCCTGGGAGGAGACCACGCTCTGCTTTCCGACCGAGAGGGGGCGGTCCAGTCGAGCGACGCTCGCCCGCGACCGGACGGGCACCTTACCGACCCCGGAGGGGAATCGACTCAGCTCCCGTGGTTCGGGCGAGCTCTCTCGCCGGTCGGCAACGTCCGCCCCAGCAGCTACCCTGCCGCGCGTCACCTTGCCGAATCGCCACCGTTCAGGGACGGGGGCGAGCGGGGGAACCGATCTGGTGGGGCGAGTCGCCGGGGCCTTACTCCGGCGTAGCGCAGCTCTTTCGGCGCGAGCCCGTCAGCTAACCCCGTAGGCCCAAACTGAAAGAGAGTGCCAATGGCTCCCGCTCGCCTTGGCATCGCCGGCCTCGTGTCGGTGATGGTCGTCCTTGCCGTCAGTCCCGCCGTCGCCGTCGCCGACCCCAGGGCCGACATGGTCAACGCCGTCAACGCCTTCCGCGCTGCTCATGGCCGTCACGCGCTCGCGCCGTCCCAGCATCTCGCCCGCTCCTCCCAGGCTCAAGCTCTCCGGGTGCTCAGGCGCAATCGCTTCGCGCACGGCGCCTCCAGCGCGCGGCGCGGCGAGGTGCTGGCCATCCACTACGGGACCGAGCTGCTGATCCCCAACGTGATCCAAGCCTGGGATAACTCGGAGGGCCACCGCAACCTCCTCCTCGACGGCTCCTTCCGCACGGTGGGCGCCGCGTACGCGCGAGGACGCTTCAACGGGCGCCAGACCATGGTCTGGGTCGTCCGCGTGCAGCGCTGAGAGCCCGGCAAGGCGCCGCCGCTCCGGCGGCGCTCGCTCTCTTACGACGTACCCGGTAGCTTAGGTTCGTGGCGGTCGGGCTGGAGACTCCGGCGAGGCCTCGCGATGGCGAGGCGCCGCGGGTCGCCGGGCGCCGCCCTACGGCGACCGAGCGGCTGTTCGCACCCGTCGACAACGCGTCGCTCGTCGCGTTCCGGGTGGCCGTCGGGGCGCTTCTGTTCTGGGAGACGCTGCGCTACGTCCACTACGGCTGGATCACCGAGTACTGGGTCGAGCCGACCTTCTTCTTCACCTTCCAGGGGTTCGACTGGGTTACGCCGTGGCCGGGGAGCGGGATGTACCTGCATTTCATGGCCCTCGGGTCGCTCGCGCTGTGCGTGGCCAGCGGCTTCTTCTACCGGATCACCGCGGCCCTCTTCACGATCGGCTTCGCCTACGTCTTCCTTCTCGACAAGGCGAACTACCTGAACCACTTCTATCTGATCGTCATCCTGTCGTTTCTCCTGGTGGTGGTGCCCGCGCACCGGCGGTTCTCGCTCGACGTCTTCCTGAGGCCGGGGCTGCGGTCCACCACCGCGCCGACGTGGGCTCTGTGGCTCCTGCGCGCTCAGGTCGGGTTGGTCTACGCATTCGGGGGGATCGCCAAGCTGAACGGCGACTGGCTGGCCGGGCGCCCGATGGACACTTGGCTGGCCGAGCACTCCGGCGCTCCGATCGTCGGGCCTCTGCTCGATCAGCCGTGGTCGGGGCTTGTGTTCTCCTACGGCGGGCTGGCGTTCGACCTCCTCGTGGTGCCCGCGCTGCTCTGGCGCCGCACGCGCCCCTACGCCCTCGGGGCCGCGATCGCCTTCCACCTCGCGAACACCCAGCTGTTCTCCATTGGTGTCTTCCCCTGGTTCATGATCGCCGCCACGACCCTCTTCCTCGATCCGGACTGGCCGGTGAGAGCCCTCGCCGCGGTCCGCGGGCGCCTGCCCGGGGTGCGGGCAGGAGCGCCGGCCGGTGCGGGCGCCTCGCGCTCCGGGGGCGGCGCCTCAACGGCCGGAGGGGGCCGAGGGCTCGCCCTCCGTCGGGCCGGGATCGCTGCGCTCGCGGTGTTCCTGGCCTTCCAGGTTCTGGTCCCGTTCCGTCATCTGCTCTATCCGGGCAGCGTCTACTGGACCGAGGAGGGACACCGCTTCTCCTGGCACATGAAGCTCCGCGACAAGAGCTCCGACCTGCTCCGGGTCGTGGCCCGCGGCGCGGACGGAAGGACTCTGAGGGTCGAGCCGCGAAGGTACGTGACCGAGAATCAGCTCGACGAGATGGCGACGCGACCAGACATGCTCCAGCAGTTCGCCCGGCACGTGGCCGGAGACCTCGAGCGCCGCGGCCTCGGGCGCACGGCGATCCACGTGAACGCGGAGGTGTCGCTCAACGGCCGTCCGCCGCAGCCCATGATCGACCCTCGCGTGGACCTGGCCAGGACCCCACGCGACCTGCGCCACGCTTCATGGATCCTGCCGCTCTCACCTGCGCAGTAGACGGTTAACGAGGCCGATGAGGGCGGTCGATACACGAATCGTGCGCCATGACGCCTGCCCTCGATCGCGGACGAACGATGCTCTCGCCTTTCTGGACGCGTGCCCGGGCGCGTGCCCCCCTCCCTGAGCATGGAGGCGGGAGTCGCACCTCGGCGACGGAGCTCGCCCCTGGCGCGGGTCGCCTCCTCGGCCCGCGCGCTGCGGCTGCCGAGCGCCGGCCCCGGGCCGATCGCCCGAGCGCTGCTCGTGGCGCTACCCGCCGTCCTCCTCGTCTACCTGTCGTTTTCCTCGGGGGGCTTCTACCCCCTCACGATCGCGATGGTCGGCATCCTGCTCGGGCTGGCGCTCGTCGTCCGCGCGACGGTGGCGCCCAGGCCGCTCGAGGGGTTCGGCCTCGCGGTCACGGTCGCGCTCGGAGCGTTCGGCCTGCTCGGCGCCTGGATGCTCGCCTCGACCCTGTGGGGGGCGGCCTCTTTCCGGGCCATCCTCGAATTCGACCGCCTGCTGCTCTACCTGCTGGGCGCCGCTCTGACGGGATCGATCGCGTGGCGGGTGGTCGAGCGGCGGTGCATGGTGTGGCTGACCGTAGCCGGGAGTCTCGGCGTCTGCCTGCTCGGCCTGGCCTCGCGGCTGGTCTCGAACGTGTGGACCGTCGAAGACGGCGACTTCGCCACCGGGCCGCTCGCGTACCCGCTCGGCTACACCAACGCGCTCGGGATCTTCGCCGGACTCGGCCTGGTGTTGGCCTTCTACCTGACCACCGACGAGCGCGGTCCTCGGGTGGTCCGCGTGCTCGGCGCCGCGGCGATGCCCGCCCTGGCGGCGACGCTGCTGCTCACGTTCTCTCGAGGGGGCATCCTCTTCACGGGTTTCGCCCTGGTGATCTACGTCGTGCTCGGTCGTCCTCGGGGGCTGATCGGCGGCCTGCTCGGCGCGCTGGTGCCCACGCTCTACGCCCTCTCCGCGACCTACGGCGCGGATCTCATATCCCCCGGCCTTCCCGCAACCCCGGCCGCGGTGGCGCAGGCCCACGACCTCGTGGTCGCCCTGGTCCTCGCCACCCTCGCGGGCGCCGTTCTGCGTGCAGCGAGCCTGCTGGTCGACGCCCCGCTTGCGCGCGTGCGCGTGGGCCGGCGGACCCGGATGGCTGTCTTCGGCGCGGCCGGGGCACTGGCCGTGACGGGGGTGCTCGCCGTGTTCCTCTCCTTCGACGTGCTGGGCGTCGCCGCACAGCAGTACGACCGGCTGGTCAACGGAATCGAGCCCGCCACCGTGACGCCGCAGGAGCGCCTCACCGCCCCGGGCGCGAGCGGGCGGTTCGAGGAGTGGGGGGTGGCGTGGCGCGAGTTCCGCGCGCGGCCGGGGCTCGGGAGCGGCGCGGGCACCTACCAGGCGGTGTGGGCGCAGGAACGTCCGGTGCCGCGAGAGCTCCGCGACGCGCACTCCCTCTACTTCGAGGTGGCCAGCGAGCTCGGAGCCGTCGGTCTGGTCCTGACCCTCCTGGCCATCGGATCGATCGCCGTCGGACTGGCGGCGCGCTGCCGCGGGCCCGAGCGCGCGCTCTACGGCGCCCTTCTCGCCGCCTGGCTCGGCTGGGCGGGTCATGCCGGCATCGACTGGGACTGGGAGGTGCCGGCGATCACGATGCCGGTCCTGTTGCTGGCTACGGCCGGACTGGCCGCACGCCCCGAGCGCGGTCTCGCCCGTGGGCACCGGAGCGGATCTCCCGTCCGGCTGACCCGGGTGTTGGTGGGCGTGGGCGTTCTCACGCTCCTCGTGACCCCCGCGCTCGTGGCCGTGTCCCAGGTCAGATTGGAGAGCTCGCTGCGCGCGTGGAAGCAGGGCGACTGCCCGCGGACCATCGACGACGCGCTCGGCTCGCTGGACGCCATGCCGGTGCGCACCGAGCCGTTCGAGCTGATCGCCTACTGCGACTCGCGCTTCGCGCTGAACGACCTCGCCGAGGGGGCGATGCAGAGCGCGCTTGCGCGCGACCGGCGGTCGTGGGACCTCTGGTACGGCCTCGCCCTGGTCCACGGCGCCGGTCGCCGCGATCCCCGGCCGGCGATGGCCGAGGCGGTGCGTCTCAACCCGCTCGAGCCGATGACCATCGAGGGCTCGCGGATGTTCCGCACCGACGATCCCGGCGAGTGGCAGCGCCGGGCCCTTTCGGCGCCGCTGCCGATCCCCTGAGCCTGCGTTCGGACCCTCGTGCGTGACTCCGACTTCGAGCGACTCTTCGCCGAGCAGGCCACGCCGCTGCTCGCCTTTCTCACCTACCGGACCGGCGACGCCGCGCTGGCCGAGGACGTGCTCGCGGATGCCTTCGAGCGCGTGCTTCGGGCCCGCGCGCGCTTCGATCCCCGGCGGGCGAGCCAGAAGACGTGGCTCTACACGATCGCGCTCAACCTCCTGCGCGATCACGCCCGCCGCGAGGGCGCCGAGGCGCGGGCCCTCCAGGGCGCGGCCGTCCGCCAGACGGTCCCGCCCTCCGACGACCCCATGTCGCACCTCGACGACCGCGACCAGCTCTCCCGGGCGCTCGACGTCCTGAGCGAGGAGGAGCGCGAGGCTGTGTCGCTGCGCTTCGGCGCCGACCTCGAGATCGCCGACATCGCTCGCGTGCTCGGCGTGCGGCGCTCGACCGCCCACGGACGCGTGTACCGAGCGCTCCGCCGCCTGAGGGAGGAGCTCGGTTGACCGGACCACGCCGGAGGTCGACCGCCACGCGCCGGCCCGGAAAAGGAAAGAGGCGGGCCGGATAGGCCCGCCTCTGGTATCCGTGAGCTCTCGCTCGACGGCCCGGAACCCGGGCGGGCGCCGTTCAGGCCCCGCCCGGGCTCCTTCTACTGAGTGCTACGCCCGGCGGCGAAGGACCAGGCCGCTGGCGAGGAGGCCGATGCCGACCACGAGGATCGGGATGGCCGCCAGACCGGTGAAGGGAAGCGACTCTCCCTGGTCGGCCTGCTGGCGGATGGGCTGGAGCCGGGGGGTGCTGCCGCGGTCGGCCGCAGCCTGTACGCGGGGCGCCTCGGCGCCGACGCGGGGAGCCTCGGCGGTCTCGGTGGTCGGGGCGACGCCGCTCTT
Organism: Thermoleophilaceae bacterium; assembly: GCA_050998555.1. Taxonomy (GTDB): domain Bacteria; phylum Actinomycetota; class Thermoleophilia; order Solirubrobacterales; family Thermoleophilaceae; genus JACCZP01. The sequence goes on along the minus strand of JBPCQB010000129.1, from coordinate 1,414 downwards.
CGGACCCTCAGGGAGCACGCCGATGGGCGGATCCTGGGGCGAGTTGCTGACCGGCCCCGCGGGCTCGACGCCGCCGTCGGGCGGGTTGTTGTTGTTGTTGTTGTTGTTGTTGCCCTTGGGCGAGCCGTTGCCGTCGTCGTCATCGTCCGAGCCATACTGTGCGGCGCTCGTGGTGCTCCCGGTGTTCACGGCGTTGGGGGCCATGGCGAGCGTGGCGCCGGTGCCACTCATGACGATGCCAAAGGCGATCAGCATGGTGATCAGGAGGCGAGAGGTCAAGAGACTTCCTTTCTGCACGAGGGGCGTGAGCGACGACCGGCCTGCGGCCTGCCGCCTTGCCCGTCGCTTCAGGTCGTCGAGCTCGAGTGCGTTCGGCTGCCGGCGCTCTTCGCGCATGAGGCGGCCGATGTCCTCGAGCTCGGGGGGGAGAGGATCCTGTGGTGAGGTGCTCATGTTCCCCTTGTACGGACGAGCGGCCCGCCGTGTAACCGGTGCTCTCGAATTTCTTCAGACCCGTGCGGCCGTTGAGCGGTAGCTCGCGGTATCAGCGGGGGTCGGACGGCCGATCGGCCGTCCCGAGGGCCGGCCGAGGACGGCGGCTCGTGGTCGGAGCGCTCTACCGGGCCGCCGTGCTCGCGGTCTCCATCGTCCTGGTCGTCGTCCTGCTCCTGTTCTTCGAGGCGCGGGACGCCTCGCAGCTGCGCGAGGGAGCGACGGCGCCCGGCGGACTGGTTGCCGGCCCCGCCTAGCTTCGCGCGGCCGGCGGGCTCGCCCGCTCGAGGCGCGCGAACACCACGATGCGCTGTGCCGCGCTGTACAGCGGGTGGCAGGCGGTGAGCACCAGGCGCTCGTAGCCGCGTGGCTCCACGACCCACAGCGCGCGCGGGGAGACGATGCGGACCTCCTCCACCCGGTAGCGGAGCGAGGCGTAGGGCATGGCAACGTCGATCGGGTCGCCGCGCCGGAGGCGGTCGACGGTGCGGAACGGCGCTCCGTAGGTGGTGCGGTGGCCGGCCACGCCGACGGAGGCGCCCGCGCCGGGCAGCGGCGTCTTCGGGTAGTGCCCGGGGCCGCGCCGGAGCGTGTCCGTGTCGGTCCCCTCGACGATGACGTGGGAGCGGTCGAGGGTCGGGAGGGAGATCCGTCCCACCGCGTCCCCCGGGCGCAGCTCTCGCGCCTCCTCGCGTGCGCCCGCCGCCAGGTCGGCTTCCGAGAGGATGGGGGCGCCGGGTGCCGGCGGCGGGGCCGGTGGGGGCACCGTGGCCGCGAGCGCGGCCTGCTCCCGGCCGGCGAGCAGCGCGGAGAGGGGCTCCTGCCAGAGCAGGGTGGTGGCGGCGTCGGCCACCAGGAGCGCGCCGCTCACCGCCATCACTGCCGAGACGAAGCGCACAACCGCGCGGAGAGCGTCAGCTGC
>JBPCQB010000086.1:0-10733 GCA_050998555.1 Thermoleophilaceae bacterium | reverse complement strand
GGCGGCGCGTGGCAGTCGACTGGGCCCCCGCGGGCGAGTACAGCGACATCAGGTACGAGAAGCTCGAGGGGATCGCCAAGATCACGATCGCCCGTCCGGAGGTGCGCAACGCGTTCCGACCGCAGACGCTCTTCGAGCTCTCCGACGCCTTCGACCGGGCGCGCGACGACACCGAGGTCGGGGTCATCGTCCTCACCGGCGAGGGGGAGCTCGCGTTCTGCTCGGGCGGGGACCAGCGCATCCGCGGCGACGACGGCTACATCGGCGACGACGACGTGGCCCGGCGGGGCGTCGGGCGCCTCAACGTGCTCGACCTCCAGATCCAGATCCGTCGCACGCCGAAGCCGGTGGTGGCCATGGTCGCGGGCTACGCGATCGGCGGTGGCCACGTGCTGCACATCGTCTGCGACCTGACCATCGCCGCCGACAACGCTCGCTTCGGCCAGACGGGTCCGAAGGTCGGCTCGTTCGACGGCGGCTTCGGCTCCGGGCTGCTCGCCCGCCAGGTGGGGCAGAAGAAGGCTCGTGAGATCTGGTTCCTCTGTCGCCAGTACGGAGCGCAGGAGGCGCTCGACATGGGGCTCGTGAACGTGGTGGTGCCGCTCGAGCGACTGGAGGAGGAGACTCTCGTCTGGTGCCGGGAGATGCTCCAGCACTCTCCGCTCGCGCTGCGGATGCTGAAGGCCTCCCTCAACGCCGTCGACGACGGCCTGGCCGGCGTCCAGCAGCTGGCCGGGGACGCGACGCTGCTCTTCTACATGACCGAAGAGGCCCAGGAGGGCCGCGACGCATACGTCGAGGGCCGGCCGCCCGAATTCGGTCGATTCCCGAAGCGGCCGTGAGCCCGGCGGGCCGGCCGCTCCGGTCGGCCCCCGCCTCCGGCGTCGGCTGCGCCCAGCGGTGAGCCCGCTGCGCCTGTGGGTCTCCGCGGCGCGGCCGCGGACGTTGCCCGCCGCCGTGGCTCCGGTCCTGGTGGGGACCGCGCTGGCGGTCTCCGAGGGCGCGCTGCGCCCGCTGGCATTCGCGTGCGCGCTGGTGGGGTCGGTGTTCATCCAGATCGGCACCAACCTCTCGAACGACTACTCCGACGCCCGCCGCGGGGCCGACACCGACGACCGCCTCGGCCCCGTCCGCGTGACCGCGGGAGGGCTGATGCCGCCGCGTCAGGTCCTGGTCGGGACCTACCTGGCGTTCGGGGTCGCGGTGCTGGCCGGGGTCTACCTGATCGCCGTGGCGGGCATCGAGCTGCTGATCGTGGGCGTGGTCTCCATCCTCGCCGGCGTGCTCTACACGGGGGGGCCGCGCCCCTACGGGTACGAGGGGCTCGGCGAGCTGTTCGTGTTCCTGTTCTTCGGCGTGGTCGCGGTGACCGGCTCCTACTTCGTGCAGACCGAGCGACTCTCGCCCGATGCCCTCGCCCTGTCGGTTCCCGTCGGCCTGCTGGCGGCGGCCATCATCGTCGTCAACAACGTCCGCGACGTGGACACCGACCGCCGCGCGGGCAAGCGCACGCTGGCGGTGAAGCTCGGCCGCCGTCGGGCGCGGGGGCTGTTCTCGGTCCTGCTCGGCCTCGCGTTCGCGTGGACCGTGGCCCTCGGGCTGGCCGGGGCACCCACCGCGTGGGTCCTCGTGGGACTCGTCGCCGCCCCGCTCGGGGTGCCGCTCGTGCGGACGGTGGCCACGCGCGCCGACGGCCCCTCGCTGAACGCGGCGCTCGCCGGGTCCGGACGCCTGCTGGCCGCGTACTCGGTGCTGGTCTCGATCGGGCTCCTGATCTCGTGAGGCGGTCGCTGCTGCGGCTGTCGCTCCCGTTCCGGGAGCCCTTCGCCACCTCCGGCGGAGTGGTCGGCGCCCGCGACCTGCTGCTGCTACGCCTGGAGGACCCCGACGGGGTGGTGGGCCACGGGGAGGCCGCTCCCTTCGAGCCCTACGACGGCGTGCCGATCGAGCGGGTGGCCGCGGCCCTGCGGGAGGAGCCGGCCGCGGATGCGCCGCCCCACGCCCGCGCAGCGGAGGAGATGGCGCGCCTCGACCTTCGCGGCCGGCGCGACGGGTACCCGCTCGGAGAGCCGGGCGCCGAGGCCATCGCGGTGAACCGCACGCTCGCGGCGGGCCCTCCCGAGGAGGTGGGCGCCCGCGCCCACGAGGGAGCGCGAGCGGGCTACTCGTGCTTCAAGCTGAAGGTCGGCCTGCCCGACGACGAGGAGCGGGTGGCCGCCGTGCGCGAGGCGATCGGTCCGTGGCCGGCGCTACGTCTGGACGCCAACGGGGCATGGAGCGTCGAGGAGGCCCTCGAGCGGATCGCCGTCCTCGCCCGCTTCGATCTCCAGCTCGTCGAGCAGCCCTGCCGGACGCTCGCCGAGCTGGTCGAGGTGCGCCGCGAGGTGGAGGTGCCGATCGCCGCCGACGAGCCGATCCGCTCGGCCGACGACGTCCACGCGGCCGCGGACGCCGGCGCCTGCGACGTGGTGAACGTCAAGCTCGCGGGCGCGGGCGGCTTCACCGCCGCCCGCGAGGCGCTGCGGACGGCGGCCGACCGCGGCCTCGAGCGCTTCCTCTCGAGCACGCTCGACGGGCCGTGGGGCATCGCCGCCGCGCTCCAGCTGGCGGCCTCGGAGGGACTCTCGCTGGCGTGCGGCCTGGCCACGCTCGACCTCTTCGACGCCGCGCTGGCCCGCGCGCTTCCCGCGCCCGAGGCGGGCCTGCAGGCCGTGCCGCAGGGGCCGGGGCTCGGGGTGGCGGTGGAGGAGGAGACCCTCGCCGAGGTGGTGGTGGGCGGCGGTGCGCCCCAGAGGGGCCTCAAGGAACCGTGACGTTCTGCCGAGAGGTCTGTTACCTCTCCGCCGCCCTTCGCGGGAGGAGGGTCCCAGCCCACCTGACCACCGTCCAGGAAGGATCCTCTTGACCCAGTCGCTCCCCGCCCCGCTCCGGACCCACCGGCGCCTCGCCGTCCTCGCCCCGGCCTCCGCGCTGGCGCTCCTCGCCGCTCTTGCTCCGGCTTCCGCCGAGGCTCGCATCTTCGGCTCCAACCCGATCCCGATCTCGGTCGGGCCGAACGGCGAGCCCGCCAACGGCCCCTCCGGCGGAGCCTCGGTGTCCGGCGACAACCGTCTCGGGCGCCTCGCCGGCTTCCACTCCGGCGCCAGCAACCTGGTGGGCGGGGACTCCAACGGCGCCTTCGACGTCTTCGTGTGGTCGCGGCCCCGCGGCCAGGCCGGCCTCTCGCTGACCCAGCCGGCGCGGCCGTCCGGCGGCCTCAGCCGGGTCAGCGTGTCGAGCTCGGGTGCCGAGGCCAACGGCGCTTCGCTGAACCCCTCCGTCGACGGCTCGCTCCGCAGCGGTCCTCGCTGCGTCGCGTTCCAGTCGAGCGCATCGAACCTCGCGGCCGGCGACCGTGACGCGACCTCGGACGTCTTCGTCCGCAACCTCGCCAGCAACCAGACCTACCTGGTCTCCCGTGGGATCGGCGCGGCAGCCACCAACCCCTCGATCGACGGGAGCTGCCGCAGCGTCGCCTTCCAGGCGGGCGGGCGGATCTACATCGCCGGTCCGCGCGGCGGCCGCGTGGCCGCGATCGGCGGCGGGTCGAACCCCGACTACTCGATCGACGGCACCGCTGTGGTCTGGGAGCGCGGCGGCGGCATCGCCATCCGCCGCAACGGCCGCACCAGCAGCGTGGGCGGCGGTAACGACCCGACGGTCTCGAACCGGACCTCCGGTCTCTGGGGCGTGGCCTACAACGCGGGTGGCCAGGCGTACCTGAAGAACATGGGCAACCGCGGAGGCCAGGGCGCGATCCGGATCTCCAACGGGTGCCAGGACGCCCAGGGAGGGGCTGGGGCCAGCGGCGGCGTCACCGCCTTCGGCCCGGCGCGCGGAATCATCACGTTCACCCAGGGCGGCTCGAACCTGTGCTACTTCAACAAGAACACCGGGAACTCCGACGACCTGGCCCACGGCAACGGGCCGATCACCGAGGTCTCGACCAGCGCCCGGGCGAACTTCGTCGCGTTCACCTCGTCGTCCTCGAACTTCCCGTTCGACGGCAACGGCGGCACGCCCGACGTGTTCTTCAAGCACCTGATCGACGGCAACGCGCTGTAGCCCCACCGCCGTCGACGTCCGCGTCCGCGGCCCGGTTCCCCCGGGCCGCGGGCGGGGCTCGTCAGTCAGGGAGCTCCGAAGCCGGCGCGGGAGTTCCGGTGGTTCGCGCGACGAACCTCTCGATGACCTCCGTCACGGCGTCCGGGCGCTCGAAGTGGGCGGCGTGACCGGCGCCGGCGAGCACCGCCGCCTCACCGCTCGGGGCCAGCGCGGCCATGCGCCGGGCGGCGTCGGCGTACTTGGGTTCGCGCTCGCCGGCGAGCGCGAGCAGGGGCGTCGGGAGCGTCGGGAGGCGATCCCACACGGGCGCGAGTGCTCCCTGGCCCCCGGTGCGAAGGAGACGGGCGAGCGCGGTGAGATCGTGCGAGAGCCGATCGGCGCGCTGGGCCGCCACCAGCTCCGGCGACTGGGTCGCGAACACCGGCAGGCTCTCCCAGTGGGCCACCACCTCCTCGATGGGTCGGTCCTCGATCCAGGCGGCCAGGTGCTCGTCGGCGCGCCGGCGCTCCGCCCGGGCGACCGGGTCCTCGATGCCCGCCGACGCGCCGATCGTGACCAGGCCGGCGAACCGGCAGGGCTCGTCCAGTGCGGCGTGGAGGGCGAGACGCCCGCCCATCGAGTACCCGACGAGGACCGCGCCGCGAGGCGCGGCGGCCCGGAGCTCGGCCAGGCGATCCGACCACGTCGAGGCGCGGAGGTCGAGGCACAGGCGGCGATAGCGTTCGGTCAGCCGGTCGGCCAGCGGCGCCCACGCCCGTCCGCGCTGCATGAAGCCCGGCACGAGCACGAGGGTCGGCGCGGGCGGCGGCACCACCCCATGATCCCGGTCAACCGCACCTACGCCCCGATCCAGGCGCTCGTGGACGAGCTCGTGCGCTGCGGCATGGGCCACGCGGTGACCTGCCCGGGGTCGCGCAACGCGCCGATCGCGCTGACCCTCGCCGCCGAGGAGCGGCTCGAGTCGTGGTCGGTGCTCGACGAGCGCTCGGCGGGCTTCTTCGCGCTCGGCCTGGCCAAGGCCACCGGGCGGCCGGTGGCGATCACGACCACCTCGGGCTCGGCCACCGCGAACCTCATGCCCGCGGTGGTCGAGGCCCGCGAGTCGCGCATCCCCCTGATCGTGCTGAGCGCCGACCGCCCGCCCGAGCTACGAGACGTGGGTGCCGGGCAGGCGATCGACCAGCTCGGGATCTTCGGGTCGGCCGTCGAGTGGTTCGTCGAGGTGGGAAGCCACGAGCCGAGGCGCGAGACCGCCGTGCACTTCCGGGCCCTCGCCTGCCGAGCGTGGGCGACCGCGGTCGGTGGGCGTCCGGGAGTGGTGCACCTGAACCTCCCGCTGCGCGAGCCCCTGGCCCCCTCCCCCGAGGACCTCGACGCCTCGGTGTGGGAGGGGCGGCCCGACGGCCGTCCGTGGGTGACGGTGGAGCGCCCGGAGGCCGCGACGACCTCCGGAGGCCGGGCGATCGGTGCGCTGGCGCGCGCGGTGTCCTCGACCCCGCGCGGAGCCCTGGTCTGCGGTCCCACGACCGAGCGCGGCCTGCCCGCGGCCGCCGCCGCTCTTGCACGCGCCGCCGGCTGGCCGCTCCTGGCCGAGCCCACCTCGGGCACGCGCTGCGGGGAGCACGACCGCTCGCACGTGGTGGCCCACTACGACGCTCTGCTCCGCGACGACGCGTTCGCCGCCGCCCACCGGGCGGACCTCGTGGTGCGGGTCGGGGACACGCCGACCTCAAAGGCGCTGCGGGCCTGGCTCGCGGGGGCCGAGCGCCAGGTGGTGGCCGATCCCTACGTGGCCTGGCACGAGCCCACCCGGCGGGCCGAGCAGCTCGTGGTGGCCCCCGGCGGGGCGCTGTGCCGCGCGCTCGCGGAGGCGCTCGGTGAAGCATCGAACGGCTCCGCCGATCCCGGCTGGCTCGACTCGTGGCGCCGCGCCGACGTGCTCGTGCCCGCCGCGCTCGACGAGGCGCCCGACCCCTTCGAGCCCCGAGCGCTCGTCGCCATCGCGGAGGCGGTGGAGCCGGAGAGCACGGTGTGGGTCGCCTCGTCGATGCCGATCCGCGACGTCGAGACGTTCTTTCCCTCGGTCGCCACCCCGATCCGCTTCCTGGCCAACCGGGGCGCGAACGGCATCGACGGGACGGTCTCCTCCGCGCTGGGGGCCGCCGCGGCCGATCCCAACCGCCGGACGTACCTGCTGATCGGCGAGCTGTCGCTCCTCCACGACGTCGGCGGCCTGCTGCTGGCGGCCCGGCATGGGATCGAGCTGACCATCGTCTGCCTGAACAACGGCGGTGGGGGGATCTTCGACTTCCTCCCGACGGCCGCGCACGCGGACCCGGCGCGGTTCGAGGCGCACATCGCGACGCCCTACCCGGTCGACCTCGCGAACGTCGCTGCCCTGGGCGGGATGACCCACACCCGCGCGAGCACCGTCGCGGAGGTCCGCGCCGCCGTCGCGCGCCCGGGACTGGTCGAGGTCCGCACGAGCCGCCGTGAGAACGTTGCCCGCCACCGCGAGGTGCTGGCCGCCGTGGCCCGGCGGATGGGGGAGACTTCGACCCTGTGATCACCCTCCTCCTGATCCTCCTCACCCTCCTCTGGTGTGTCCTCGCCTTCTCCCTGTTCGCCGGGACCGACTTCCTGGCCGCGCGCCTGCGCGGGCGCGAGGCCACCTTCGACTGGTTCGATCTCACCCGGTGGAGCGGCCGCTCGAGCCCAGCAAAGGCGAGGACCGTGTCGGCGATGACCTACCTGAGCGGCGCGCTCATCGTGCTGTTCACGGTGGTGCTCGTGCTCGGGCTGCTCGGCCTGGCCATCGAGCCCCTGCTGTCCGACGACCCGCCGAAGCCCCCGCGCCGGGCGGGCTAGCGAGATCCGGTCCCGGCCGGGCGGAGCCGGGATCAGGTGACGTCCGGGCGCCGGGCCACGAAGCCGAACTGCCCGCAGAACATCAGCTTCAGGCCATTCGCCTGACGGGTCTCGAGGCGGCGCGCGCGGGCGAACAGGTCGATCGCCCGGTTGAGCGGGGACTCTCGCGCCCACCACCGCAGGAAGAGCGCGGGGCTCCCGAGGCCGCGCCGGACGATCAGCGTGAGCGCATCGATGCCGGGGCGCAGCTCGAGCGTCTCGAGTCCGGCCTCCTCGAACAGCCGCGCCAGCCCCACCGGGGTGTAGTTGAACTGCGAGAGCGAGTGGTAGGGCTCGAGCTGGGAGGTCGAGCCCACCAGGTGCCCGCCGGGCCCGAGTACGCGGGCGACCTCGGCCAGCAGGGGAGCTGGCTGCTCCACGTGCTCGAGCACCTGCTTGCAGAACACCAGATCCGCGGCGCCGTCCTCGAGCGGGATGGAGACGCCGTCGAAGGTGAGGAACTCGGCGTCGGTGCGCACCCGGGTGGCCACCTCGGGGGACTGCGGGAGGTCCACCCCGGTCCAGCGCGCGGCGGGATCGAGGCCGCGGAAGAAGTCGACGGAGTGCCCGGAACCGCAGCCGAGGTCGACCACCCGGAGGCCCTCGCCGCCCCGGCGCAGCCGCGGGTGCCAGTCCTCGACCAGCCGCTCGGCCACGACCTGGCGCGCGTGGTCGCCCGGCACCCGGGCGCCCAGGCGTTCGAGGAGGTCATCGCCGAGCATCGGCCCCGGCGGTCGATGCCGCACTCCCGCGCACGGTGGCCAGCAGGATGCCGCCCACTATGACCGCGACCCCGCCGAGCTGCCACGCCGACGGTGCCTCGGCGAGGAGCATGACCCCGAGCGCCACCGAGCCCACCGGCTGGACCGTGAGCAGCACCCCGGTGAGCGCGGCCGGGAGCCGGGGCAGGGAGGTGGAGATGAGCAGCCAGCCGAGCACCTGGGAGGTGAGCGCGAGCGCGACCAGCCACCCGTGGGAGGGCCAGCTGGGTACTAGGTCGACGTCCCCGACCGCGAGGCCGATGAGAAGGGCCACGACGGTGGTGGCCACCGTGGCGTCGAACAGCGGTCCGGCGGGGCCCGGATACCCGCGACTGCCCTGGCGCAGGAGCAGGATGAAGCCCGTGTAGGCGATCGCGGTGCCCACCCCGAAGGCCACGCCCAGTGCGGGGTCCGCGCCGTAGGCGCCCTCACCCACCACGCCGGAGATGAGCACCACGCCCACGAGCACCACGGGCACCGCCAACAGCACGCGCGGATGCGGGCGCTCGGCCAGGGCGAGCCACGCTCCGAGGGCTACGAGCACCACCTGGAGGTTGGCGAGCACGGTGGCGAGGCCGGCGCCCACCGCCTCGATCGAGTAGTGCCAGGCCACGAGGTCGACCGCGAGGAAGGCCCCGGCGACGAGCGCGAGGCGTCGCTGGCGAGCCGTACGCGAACCGAGGCGCCGGCGCTCCACGGCGGCCAGCACGGCCAGGACGGGCAGGGCGTAGAGGCACCGGAACACCGCGGCGGTGGCCGGCGCCTCCGCGGCCAGGCGCACGAGGATGGCCGAGAAGGCGATGGCCAGCGCGCCGAGGACGGCCGCGGGCACAGGGCGCCCGGCGAGGAGCACGCCGCTCTGAGGCGCGTGGGCCGGCGCGGCGGTCGATGCCCCCGCGACGGCGGGCCCGGCGGTCACTACGACAGGAGCGGAAGCAGAGCGGCCAGCTTCATCTCGGTCTCGGCCAGCTCCTCGGCCGGCACCGAGCCGCGCACGATCCCGTCTCCGGCGTAGAGGTGGCCCACCGACCCGCGCACGAGCACGCAGCGAAGCGCCACGCACAGCTCGCCGTCCTCGGCGAGGTCGGTCCACCCCACCGGACCCGCGTACCAGCCCCGGTCGAGCCCCTCGAGGGCGGGTACCAGCGGGCGGGCGGCCTCCCACGGCTCTCCGCCCACCGCGGGGGTCGGATGCAGGAGGCCGGCCAGCTCGAGCGCCGACACCGGCTCTGCGAGCTGCGCCCGGATAGGGGTTGCCAGGTGCTGGACGTTCTGCACCCGCACGAGCACGGGCTCCTGCGCCGCGGCCACCCATAGCGATACGGGCCCCAGCGCGCGCTCGATGCGCCGGGCTACGATCGCCTGCTCCTCGCGGTTCTTGTCGGAGCTCGCCAGGCGCTCGCCGAGGTGGCGGTCCACCGCCGGGTCGGCGCTGCGCCGCGTGGTGCCGGCGAGGGCGACGGTCTGGGCGCGAGCGCCGTCACGGCGCACGAGCAGCTCCGGGCTCGCCCCCAGGAAGGTGAGCTTGGGGGTGCCGACGAGGTAGGAGTAGCACTCGGGGAAGATCTCGCGCAGGGCGCCGAGCACCGGCGCCGGGTCGATCGGCCGGCGGTGGTGTACCCGGACCTCGCGTGCGAGCACGAGCTTCTCCACCGTTCCCGACTCGATCAGCTCGACGGCACGGGCCACGGCCGCCTCGTAGTGCTCGGGCGGAGCGGCCCCCGCCACCCTCGGGGCGTCGAGGAGGTCGGGGTCGAGGATGGGCATGGGAGCGGCTACGAGCGACTCGAGGCGAGCGTCCAGTCGCTCGAGTACGAACTCCGCGTCCTCCGCGCCGTCGAGCACCGCCGCCACCGTCATCCGCGCCTCGCCGTCCTGGCGCGCGAGTGCGACCTCGGGCAGCACCAGCCGCGCGGGCGGGAGCGAGCCCCACTCGGGGGAGCCGCCGCCCTCGTCGGCGAAGGCGAACCCACCCACGAACACGGGGCCCGCCGCGGGCGGTGCGCCCGGATCGTCGGCCGGGTCCCCCACCACGGCGTCGCGACCGAGCGCGCGGCAGCGGGCCGCGGCCTCGACGAATCTGGACGGACCGTGCGCCGTGACCACGGCGGCGGTTCCGAGCCCGGCGAGCACGAAGCCTCCCCGAGCCGGCTGCTCGAGGCAGAAGACCGAGTCCGCCGACCCCCGCGAGCCGAGCACCGCGGCGGAGAGGTCGGTCTCCGCCGGTACCGCCACGGTGACCGCGGCCAGCACCGACCGTCCCTCGGCCCGAGCCCGGCGGAAGGCGGCGTCGAGGCGTCGGGCCAGCAGGACACGGCCGGGCTCGTCCAGCCTCAGCCCACCGGACGCCGCTCTCGCGCGGGTGGCCACGCCGGAGCGGCTAGCGGGGTCCGGGCGCCGCACGCACGGAGCGCCGGCGAGGCGGAGCGACCGCGGGCCTCATCAGGTGACGAGGCGCCCGCGGGTCACCGCGGTCTCGCCGGTGCGCACCATCTCGACCAGGCCGTAGGGCCGCACCAGCTCCTCGAAGGCCTCGATCTTCTCGCCCGTGCCGGTGATCTCCACAGTGACCGAGCGCTTCGACACGTCGATGACCTTGCCGCGGAAGATGTCGGCCACGCCGACGATCTCCGCGCGGCGTCCGTCGTCGGCGGAGACCTTGAACAACGCGAGCTCGCGGGCGATGGTCTCGTCGGGGTCGAGGTCGCGGATCTTCAGGACGTTGACGAGCTTGTGCAGCTGCTTGGTCACCTGGTCGATCGGGTGCGCGGCGCCGTCCACGGTCAGCGTGATCCTCGAGACGGTGGCGTCGTCGGTGGGCCCGACGGCCAGCTTCTCGATGTTGAACCCCCGCCGCGAGAACAGCCCGGCGATCCGCGCGAGCACACCGGGCTTGTTCTCGACCAGCACCGATAGCAGGTGCCGGCGCCCGGTGCGAGCGCCGGAGACGGCCTCGAGCTC
>JBPCQB010000050.1:0-20766 GCA_050998555.1 Thermoleophilaceae bacterium | reverse complement strand
GAGCTCGAGGGGCTCGTGGTCCGCGAGGCCCGCTACGTCCGGCGTGGGTATCCGTCACTGTGCCTGCGCGCGGAGCGCCCGGCGCGATGAGGGCCGCCGTGGTCACGATCTCCACCTCGCGGGCCGGCGCCGGCGGCGAGGAGGACCGCTCCGGACCCGCGCTCGTCGAGCTGTGCCGCGTGGCGGGCGTCGAGGCCCGGCTCGAGGTGGTGGCCGACGATCGCGTCGAGATCGCCGCCGTGCTCCGACGCCTGGCCGACGAGGATGACGTGCGCTTCGTGTTCACCACGGGCGGCACGGGGTTGACCGCCGACGACGTGACCCCCGAGGCCACCCTCGACGTGATCGACCGGGAGGCCCCCGGGTTCGCCGAGACGATCCGCCAGGAGTCCCGCCGCCACACGCCGCTCGGCATCCTCACCCGTGGGGTCTCGGGCGTCCGCGGGCGGACGCTGATTGTCAACCTCCCCGGGTCCCCGAAGGGCTTACGCGAGTCCTGGCCGGTGCTCGAGCCCACCCTGCGCCACGCGGCGCAGACGCTCGAGCGTGACTGACTCGATGGCTGTCGCCGCCGCCGCGTTCGCCGCCGCCGGTCCGGCGCAGGGCGTGAGCCCGGCGGTCGAGGTCCGCGAGCTCGAGCGCTCCTTCGGGGAGCGCCCCGTGCTCGAGGGCGTCTCCTTCGACCTGGTCGCGGGGCGGACGCTCGCCGTGCTCGGGGCCAACGGCGCGGGCAAGAGCACGTTGCTCAGGGTGCTGGCCGGACTGCTGCGCCCCCACGCGGGATCGGTCCGGGTGCTCGGCGCGGCCCTGCCCGAGGAGGGGTGGCGCGCACGCGCCCGGGTGGGGCTGCTCGGACACGACTCCGGCCTCTATCGGGCGCTCTCCCCGCGCGAGAACCTGCGCTTCCACGCCCGGCTCCACGGCGTGGGCCGTGAGCGGGTGGAGGAGCTCATCGACGTGGTGGGCCTCGGCTCGCGGTCCCGCGACCCGGTCCGCGAGCTCTCGCGCGGCGGGGTGCAGCGCCTGGCGGTGGCCCGCGCCGTGCTCCACGACCCGCCGCTGCTGCTCCTCGACGAGCCCCGCTCGGGGCTCGACCCTGGCGCGGAGGAGCTCGTCGAGCCGTTGGTGGGGAGGTCGTCGGGGCGCACCCGCGTGGTCGTGACCCACGACGTGGAGGGGGCGCTCGAGGAGTGCGACACGGCGCTCGGGCTGCTGGGCGGGCGCCCGGCGTTCCTCGCCCCGCCCGAGGCGCTCGAGCCGGCGGGCGTGCGCCGGGAGCTCTATCGGTGACCCGCGCGGCGCTCGCCATCCTGCGCAAGGATCTGCTCGTGGAGCGGCGCACGCGCGAGTCCGTGCCCGCCATGGCCCTGTTCTCGGTCACCGTGCTCGTGCTCTTCCACTTCGCGCTCGACCGCGACTCCCTCGACGGGGCGCTGGCGTCGGGAGTCCTCTGGGTGACGCTGCTGCTGGCCGCGGTGCTCGGCGTCGGCCGCCTGTTCGCCTCCGAGCGGGAGGAGGGCGGCATGGACGGGATCCTGCTGGCGCCGATCGACCGCACCGCGGTGTGGGTGGCGAAGGCGCTGGCGCTGCTCGCCTACCTCGTGGTCGTCGAGGTGGTGGCCGTCCCCGTCTTCGCGCTCCTGCTGCTGGGTCCCGACCTCGTGCCTGCGCTTCCCGCGCTCGTGGTCACGCTCGTGCTCGCCGACGTGGGGCTCGCGGCGGTCGGCGCCCTGGTGGCCGCACTGGCCGCCGAGAGCCGCGCCCACGAGCTCGTGGCCACGCTCCTCTTCCTCCCGCTTGTGGTGCCGGCCGCGGTGGCGGCCACAGCGGCCACCGAGCCGCTGTTCGCCGGCGCGCAGACGGCGGCGGGGAGCGGTCGGTGGCTGGTGTTCCTCGCCGTGTACGCCGTGCTGTTCTTCCTCCTCTCGGTGGGCGTCTTCGACTACCTGCTAGAAGATTGACGGCCGTGTTCGGCCGAGGCCTCGTCACGCTCGCCCTGATCACCGCCGCGGCGGTCGGCCTCGCTCTGGGCATGGTCTTCCTCTACGCCCCGCTCGACGCCGACCAGGGCTTCGTCCAGAAGATCTTCTACCTGCACGTGCCCCTGGCCCTCGTCGCCCTCGCGGGATTCGTGGCCGCGGGCGTGATGGGCGCTCTGCACCTGCGCTCCGGCGACTCGGCGTGGGACCTGCGCTCCTACGTCGCCATCCACCTGTCCACGATCCTCGGGGTGGGAGTCCTCGTCACCGGGGCGATCTGGGCGCGCGCGTCCTGGGGGCACTGGTGGGTGTGGTCCGAGCCCACGCTGGTCGCGTTCCTCATCGTCTTCCTGCTCTACGCGGTCTATCCCATGCTGCGCTTCTCGATCGAGGATCCAGGTCGCCAGGGGCGCTACGCCTCGGTGTTCGCGGTGGCGGCCGGGGCCTTCGTGCCGCTCAACTTCGCGATCGTGCGCTCGGCCGAGTCGCTCACCCACCCCCAGGTCTTCTCCACCACGGGCAGCGGCATGCCCGCAGAGATGCTCGCCACGTTCCTCGCGTCCATGGTGGCCATGGCGCTCCTCTACGCGACGCTCTGGAAGCTCGAGCTGACCGCCAAGCACGCCTCCGAGCAGCTGCGGCGCCTGCGTAGGCGAGCGGAGCGCGGGGCCGGCGAGTCGGTCGCACCGCGCCCGGGCGGCGGTGCCTCCGCCGGCTCCTCCCGCACCGGCGCGCCCGCGCTCTCGGGCACCGCCTACGCCGCTCCGCGCGGCGGGCGCTGATGCCCGCGCTCCCGCTCGGCGAGGCCGGTCTCTACGTGGCCGCGGCGTTCGCCGTCGTCGCCGTCCTGGTGCTCGTCTACGTGGCCATCATCGGCTCCAAGATCGCACGCATCGAGCGCGACCTGGGTGCGCTGACCGACTCGCTCGAAGGGCACGCCGGCGCCGGCGTGCCTACCCGGCCGACCGTATGACCGATCCCCTCCTCGCCCTCGGCCTCTCGCACAAGACGGCCTCGCTGGCGCTGCGCGAGCGGCTGGCCTTCACGGAGGGCCGCGCGACGGCGGTGCTCGCCGAGCTCTGCGGCCACCCGGAGATCCACGAGGCGGTGGCCATCTCCACCTGCAACCGCACCGAGCTCTACCTCGCGGTGGGCGACGCCGTGGAGGCGGAGTCCGCGGCGCTCGGTGTGCTCGCCCGCCAGGGCGGCATCCGCCCGACCGAGCTGTTCGGCCGGCTCTACTCGATGCGGGAGGCCGAGGCCGTGCGCCATCTCTTCGAGGTGGCCGCGGGGCTCGACTCGATGATCGTGGGGGAGGCGGAGGTGCAGGGACAGGTCAAGCGCGCCTACGAGCTCGCGCTCGTGGAGGGCGCGACCGGGCCGCTCACCAACCGACTGTTCCGCGACGCCCTCGCCGCCGGCAAGCGCGTGCGCACCGAGACCGGCGTGGGCCGCTCACGCGTGTCGGTCTCCTCGGTGGCGGTCGACCTGGCGCGCGCGGTGATCGGTCCGCTCGAGTCGCGTTCCGTGCTCGTGGTCGGAGCCGGGGAGAACGGCGAGGGCGTGGCCCGCGCCTTCTCGGCGATGGGCGTGCGCACGATGTTCGTGGCCAACCGCCACTACGACCGCGCCATCGGCCTGGCGCAGCGCTTCGGGGGCGACGCGGTGCGCTTCGAGGAGCTGCCCACCGAGCTCGTGCGGGCCGACATCGTGGTGTGCGCCACCGGCTCGCCGCACCAGATCGTCGGTCGCGAGGAGCTCGAGCTGGTGGTCATCCAGCGCGAGGGTCGTCCGCTGATCCTGATCGACATCGCCGTGCCGCGGGACATCGAGCCCGCTGTGCGTGAGATTCCGGGGATCACCCTGCTCGACATGGACGACCTCCAGCGCGAGGTGGCGCGCAACCTGAGCGGCCGCGAGGCCGAGGCTGCGCGTGCGCGCACCCTGATCGACGACGAGGTCGAGCGCTACCGGGCGTGGCTCGCCTCGCTCGAGGTGGTCCCGACCGTCGCCGCGCTCCGTGAGCGCGGCGAGGCCATCGCACGCGCCGTCCTGCGCGAGAACGAGCCGCGCTGGGAGTCGGTGTCGGAGGCCGACCGCGATCGACTCGAACGGATGGCGCGGGCCATCGTCTCGCGCATGCTCCACGAGCCCACCCGCCGGCTGAAGAATGCGCCCGAGGGGCAGGACTCCTACGTCTACGTGCAGGCGCTCCGCGAGCTGTTCGCTCTCGAGACGGTCGAGAGCTACGAGGACGTCGCGCAGGACGCTTCGCCGGAGGTGGCCTCGCTCGAGGACCGCCGGCGCCGCCACCGCACGGGCTGACGCCGGACCACTGCACCCGTGCATCTGCGCATCGGCACGCGCGGTAGTGCGCTCGCGCTGGCCCAGTCGACGACGGTCGCGGCCCGCCTGCGCGAGGTTGCGCCGCACGTCGAGGTCGAGCTTGTCCCCATCCGCACCTCGGGCGACGAGGGTGTCCGCCCGGCGCCCGACGCGCTGGGCGACAAGTCGGACTTCGTCAAGGAGATCGAGGAGGCCCTGCTCGACGGCCGGGCCGACCTTGCGGTGCATTCGGCCAAGGACGTGCCGGGGTCGCTGCCCGAGGGCCTCGCGATCGTCTCGGTGCCGGAGCGCGCCGACCCGCGCGACGCGCTCTGCGGTGCGGCGTCGCTCGACGCCCTTCCGCTCGGGTCCCGCGTGGGCACGAGCTCGCTGCGCCGGCGCGCGCAGATCCTGGCCCGCCGTCCCGATCTCGACGTGGCCGAGCTGCGCGGCAACGTCGACACGCGGCTGCGGAAGCTCGCCGAGGGCGGCTACGACGCCGTGGTGCTGGCCCTGGCCGGCCTCGAGCGCCTGGGCCTCGCGCCGGGCTCGCCCATCGACGCGGTCGAGATGACGCCGGCGCCCGGCCAGGGGTGCCTCGCGCTCGAGGCCCGCACCGGGGACGAGGAGGTGGCCCGCATCGCCCGTCTGGTGGCCGACGAGCCCGCGCTCGTGCGCCTCGCCGCCGAGCGGGCCCTCGTGACGGCGCTCGGCGCGAGCTGCCGTACTCCGGTCGGCGCGCACGCCGAGCTCGGGAGTGACGGCGAGCTCTGCCTGTCCGCCTTTGCGGGCGCTCCGGACGGGAGCGAGTGGGTCCGCGACGTGCGCCTCGGGCGCACGGCGGACCCGGCCGCGCTCGGCCGAGAGGTCGGCGAGCGGATGCTGGCGGCGGGGGCCGGGGAGATGCTGGCGCGGGCGGAGGGTCAGCCCTCGGGCTGACAGTCGACCCACTCCTCGTAGGCGGACAGGGTGATCCTGAAGTGCCTCAGGAAGCCGTCCAGTCCGAGTAGCTGGAACGCGAACGGCCACGGGTCGCAGAACCACACCGCGGCGTCCCAGCGGTGCTCGAGTCCCTCGCCGGCGATGCGGAGGCTGACACGACCGGCGGCACCCTCCACCTCGACGCCCCCGATCGCGAACCGCTCGGTCGCCGCGCCGGCGAGGTCGACGCCGGCCAGATCGGCCAGGTCCGCGGAGAAGCGGGTGCGCAGCGCGCCGGTGTCGAGGAGGCCGGCGAACGGCATGACGTCGATGCCCTCGAGCCAGACGTCGAGCATCGGGCGGGGGGTAAGGTCACCTCCCGATGCGATGGGAAACTCCCTGAACGGGAATCTCATCTTGGAGCGAGGCCACCTGCAGCGGCCTCGCTCTCGGGTACGCGGAACGCCGAATCCGCAGTCTTCCCGTGTTTAGCGAGCCAGGCGACCACGGCGTGCGGGCTCTCAGCGGCCACCAGTACCTCGTCGCCCTGGGTGGCCACCCACCGCCCGATGTAGGGGCGCAGCGCATCGGCCTGCCGTCCACCGCGAGGTCCCCGCGGAGAAGTCGCCGGCTCCCGAGGCTCTTCGGGCCCGCCGCCCTGCGACCGGCGGGCGGCCGCGAACCCGAGACGCGAGAGGATGCGCCGGGCATGGTGAGTGGTGAAGGCCGCGCGGTCGAGGCCGGTGACGAGCCCGATCACCTGCTTCGGAGGAAAGCGACGGCCCTCGATCACGACGTAGTGCTCGTACACGGGCTCGGGAAGCACACGTTCGAGGGCTCGAGTCACCGCGTGCTCGTCCAGCTCGAACCTGCGACCGTCAATCGTGATCTCGCGCATGTACTCGTCCCGTCTTCTCTGAAGTGTCTCCGCTGGAGAGATTAGCTCGCGGGCGTCAGTCCCTCGTCACCTACGCTGACTCGTCCATGCCGCCGACGCCGGGCACGGTCTATCTCGTGGGCGCCGGGCCGGGCGATCCCGGCCTCATGACGCGGCGCTCGCTCGAGCTTCTCGCCGGTGCCGACGCGGTCCTCCACGACCGCCTGATCCCCGACGGTGCGCTCGAGGAGGTGCGCCCCGACGCCGAGGTGCGCTACGTGGGCAAGGCCCCGGGCCGGCCCTCGATGGCGCAGGAGGAGATCAACGCGCTGCTCGTGGAGATGGGGCGCGCCGGGCGATCGGTGGTGCGCCTCAAGGGCGGCGATCCGTTCGTGTTCGGTCGGGGCGGCGAGGAGGCCGAGGCGCTGGCCGCGGCGAGCGTGCCCTTCGAGGTGGTGCCCGGCGTGACGTCGGGGGTGGCGGCGCCCGCCTACGCCGGCGTGCCGGTCACCCACCGCGACGAGGCCTCCGCGGTGGCCCTGGTGACCGGCCACGAGGACCCCGAGAAGGCCGAGTCGGCGCTCGACTGGCCCGCGCTCGCGGCCTTCCCGGGCACGCTCGTGCTCTATATGGGGATCAAGAACCTTGGGCTGATCGCCGCGCGGCTCACCGCCGCGGGTCGGCCGCCCGAGGAGCCGGTGGCGGTCATCGAGCGCGGCACGCTGCCCGGGCAGCGGACGGTGTCGGGCATTCTCGCCGACGTCGCCGACCGTGTGGCGGAGGCCGGACTGCGGCCTCCGGCCATCACCGTGGTCGGCCCGGTGGTCGCCCGCCGCGAGGCCATCGCGTGGGTCGAGCGCCGCCCGCTGTTCGGTCGCCGCGTGGTCGTCACCCGGGCGCGCGCCCAGGCAAGCGGGTTGGCCGCACGGCTCGGTGCGCTGGGAGCGGAGGTGGTCGAGACGCCGGCCATCCGGATCGTGCCACGACCGGTGGAGGCCGAGGTGGAGCGTGCGGCGCGCGAGATCGGCTCCTACGCGCTCGTCTGCGTCACGAGCCCGAACGGGGCGGCGCTGCTCATGGCCGCGCTCGACGGCGTCGGCGCCGACGCCCGGGCGCTCGCGGGCGCCACCGTGGCCACCATCGGGCCCGGTACCGCGGCCGAGCTCCGCCGGGGCGGCGTGCGCGCCGACGTGGTGCCCGAGCGCTCCGTGGCCGAGGCGCTGGTCGAGGCTCTCGAGGCGGTGCCCGTGGAGGGCCGTCGCGTGCTGGTGGCCCGTGCCGCCGAGGCTCGCGACCTGCTGCCCGACGCCCTCGCGGCCCGCGGCGCCGAGGTGGACGTGGTCGCCCTCTACGACACCGTGGCCGAGCCGCTCTCGGGGGATCAAGCCGTCGCTGCGGCGGGCGCCGACTACGTCACCTTCACCTCCTCCTCCACGGTGCGCTTCTTCCTCGCGGCGGCCGGGGGGGCGGAGGACCTGCGGGGAAGGGCGGCGTCGGGGAACGGTCGCGGCCCGCGGATCGTGTCCATCGGTCCGGTCACGAGCGCGACTGCCCGCGAGCACGGGCTTCGGGTGGACGTCGAGGCCGAGCGCCACGACGTGGACGGCCTGCTGGAGGCGGTGCTTCGCGACGCCCACGGCCGCCTCGCCCGAGGGTCACCGATCCCGCGGCCGGCCGAGCCGAGCGGCCGGGCATGACCAGCGAGTCCGCGTCGCCCGGCCGCGGCGCGCCGGTCGTCTCCCTCCTCACCGACTACGGCGTCCGCGACGAGTTCGTCGGCGTCTGCCACGCGGTCGTCCTCGGCATCTGCCCCGAGGCGCGCATCGTGGACGTGACCCACGGCGTGCCCCGCCACGCCGTGCGCGGGGCCGCCGTGGTGCTGCGCAACGTGATCGGCTCCCTGTCCTCCGGGTGCACGCCGTGGTGGTCGATCCCCAGGTGGGCACCGAGCGCCGCGCGGTGGCGCTTCGGTGCGAGGACGGGCAGATCCTCGTCGGTCCCGACAACGGCGTGCTCTCCCTGGGATGGGAGCGCTGCGGGGGCGTGGTGGAGGCCATCGACGTCTCGCGCTCGCCGCACCGCCTCGAGCCGGTGTCCGCCACCTTCCACGGCCGCGACCTGTTCGCGCCGGTGGCCGCGGCCCTCGCGGGCGGCGCCGAGCTGGCCGAGGCCGGCCGCGCGCTCGACCCCGACGAGCTCGCCGTGATCGAGCTCGAGGAGCCGAGGGTGGGCGACGGGGAGCTCGAGGCGCCGGTGCTCGCGGTGGACGGGTTCGGAAACGTGACCCTCCACGCCGCGCACGGGGACCTCACCACCGCGGGCCTCCGGCTCGGCGAGGCCGTCGAGGTGGAGGCCGCGGGGGAGCGGTATCTCGCCACCCTCGTGGAGACCTTCGCCGACGTCGGCGCGGGCGAGATCCTCGTCTACGAGGACCCCTACCGCTCGCTCGGCCTGGCCATCAACCGCGGCGACGCCGCGTCGACCATGCGCATCACCGAGGACTCGCGCCTGACCCTGTGGCGGCGATGATCGGCGCGCCGCGCGTGCACCACCGCGTGGTGGACTCGACCAACGAGCGCGCCCGTGCCCTCGCCGCGGCCGGTGCCCCGCACGGCACGGTCGTCACCGCGCTCGAGCAGACGGCCGGGCGCGGGCGCCACGGCCGGACGTGGATGGCGCCGGCGGGTCGAGCGCTCCTCGCCTCCGTGGTGGTCCGCGACCTGACCGAGGAGGCGGCGCTTCTGCCGCTGGCCGCTGCGGTGGCGGTGTGCGAGGCGTGCGAGGCGGTCGCGCCGGTCTCGTGCGCGATCAAGTGGCCGAACGACGTGTGGATCGACGGTCGCAAGGTGGCCGGCATCCTCGTGGAGGGCCGTCCCCAGGAGGGTTGGGCGGTGATCGGGATCGGCCTTAACACCGAGGCCGATCCCGAGGACTTCCCGGAGGAGCTGCGCCCGGTGGCCACCTCGCTGCTGATGGCCGCGGGCGTGGCCGTCCCGGGAGAGGCCGCGCTCGCCGCGCTGCTGCGGAGCCTCGAGGCCCGGCTGGGCGACGACCCGCGCGACGTGCTCGAGGCGTGGCGCGAGCGCGACGCCCTGCGCGGGCGCATAGTGCGGTGGTCGGGCGGGGAGGGGACCGCCGCGGGCATCTCGGACGCCGGCGCGCTGGTGGTCGAGGGCGCCGAGGGCCGGCGGGAGCTGGATGCCGGTGAGGTGCATCTGTTGGGGGGTTAGCGTCCCCCGGCGCTCCCGTTGGCCGGACATACGCAAGTGGGGCTTGCGAAGTCGAGATGACACTCGAGTCCGCTATCCGGACCAAACTTGCACCTTCTCGGTCCCGCGACCGGCTCAGTCGCTCGCCGCCGCCACGAGCTCCGCGAGCGCCCAGGAGTCGATCCCCTCGTCGAGCCCGAGCTCCGGCGGGCCGTGCGCGGCGCTCCACGCCGCGACGATCCGGATCTCGTCCACCTCCTCCGGCCGGACCACGCGCGGGTCTCCGGGCCGGCGCGCTAGGGCGGCCTCGGTGCGTCGAACGAGCGCGCCCACGTCGTCGGGCAGCGGACCCCAGTCGACCACCCGGCCGGCCACCACCCAGAACGCGTCGAGGAGCGGCTTCGTCGGGTGGCGGGCCAGCACCAGCCGCGAGCGGGCGTGGGTGGCCTCGAGCAGGCCGCCGAGGCGATCGAGCACCCCGCGGACGCGCTCGAGCCGGCGGCGCAGCACCTCCGCACGCTCGTAGCGGCGCTCCGCCGACGCGCCGGCCATCAGGCGCTCGAGGTGGTCGATCAGGGCGGCGCCGCTCCCTCCGCCCGCCTCGAAGAGGCCGAGGGCCTGGTCCAGGCGACGGCGGTAGAGGTTCGGGTCGAGGTCGCCGAGGCACGGGGACAGGCAGCGGCCCATCTGCCCGTAGGCCGACGGGAAGTCTCGCCGGCGCATGGTCCGCCCGCAGTGGCGCAGGCCGAAGAGGGAGGAGAGCTGGTCGGCGAGCTCCACCGCGGCGGGGCGCCCGCGCAGTGGCCCGACGTTCACCGCACGCCCGCTGGCCGGCTCGGGCGCCACCTCGAGCACCGGATACGAAGCCTCGAGGCGGGCCCTCAGGAACACGAAGCCGTCCGCGCGCTTGCCGACCACGTTCCCGCGCGGACGCCATTCCTTGATCAGGCGGTTCTCGAGCACCAGCGCCCCGAGCTCGGACCGGGTGGAGCGGTAGTCGACGACCTCGGCGTGCCCCGTCCACCCCGCGGGCCGGGAGAAGTGCGACCGCGCTCGCGAGCGCACCGACACCGACTTCCCGACGTAGAGCGGACGGCCGCGCTCGTCGCGGAAGACGTACACCCCCGGGTCGTCGGGCAGCGCGCTCAGGTCGGGGCGCTCGTCGCGGGCACGGGGGCGTACGTCGTCGACCGCGCGAGTCGCCCGCGAGTCGCCCGGAGTGCCGGCCGCACGCCCACGTGTGCGGCGACCCCGCGTCCGCCGCCGGGGAGCGAGAGCGGCGACCGCCTCCTCCACGGTCGCGGCCTCGGCGCACATCCGCGGGAAGAGGGCGCAGAACACTCGCGCGCACGTCTCGGCATCCACCAGCGCGCGGTGCGCTCCCTCAGGGTCGACCCCCACCGCGGCCGCCACCTCGGCGAGGTTGTGCCGGGTCGCCAGGGGGGCGAAGCGCCGCGACATGGCGATCGTGCACAGCACCGGGGGCTCGGGCCACGGGAGATCGATCCGACCGAAGGCCCGCCGCAGGGCGCCAACGTCGAAGGACGCGCTGTGGGCCACGAGCACGCGGCTGCGGAGCATCTCCGCCACGCGGGGGAGCACGTCCTCCGGGGCCGGGGCGGCGTCCGCCATCGCCTGGGTGATCCCGGTGAAGCGCTGGATGCCCCGGGCCAGCGCCGCGGCCGGTCGCACGAGCGACTCGAAGCGCTCGTGCAGCTCTCCTCCGCCTACGAGCACCGCGCCGACCTCCGTCAGCTCGCAGTCGTCTCCGCCACGTCCGTTGGTCTCCACGTCCACGGCGAGGAACTCGGCCTCGACCAGCGGGCGCGCCCGTCCGCCGCCGGCGTGGTCGGGCGGCGCAACCGTGGCGGTGGCCAGTGGCGAGAGCATGGGCGCGGCACCGTACGGCGACGCGCGGACGGGTGGGAGGCAGCTTGCAGCCGCCCCGATAGGGTCGGCCCCCGGTGAAGGTCGCCGCCGTCCAGCTCGAGCCTCGCATCGCGGACGTGGCCGAGAACCTCGCCCGCTCCGAGCTTCTCGCCGACGATGCGGGGGCGCGGGGAGCTGAGCTCATCGTGCTGCCCGAGTTCTTCACCACGGGGATGGCCTTCCGCGAGGAGCTCGCCGACGCCGCGCTCCCTCCCGACGGCGCGGCGACGGACCTGATGACCGCGCTCGCGCGCCGCCACGGCGCCACGGTGGGCGGCTCGTTCGTCTGCCGCGACCCCGACGGCGAGAACCGCAACGCGTTCCTGCTCGTCACCCCCGACGGAGTGGTCGGGCGCCACGACAAGGACATCCCGACGATGTGGGAGAACGCCTTCTACGTCGGCGGGTCCGACGACGGGGTCATCCCCAGGGCCGACCATCAGGTCGGGGTGGCGCTGTGCTGGGAGCTCATGCGCTCGGGCACCGCGCGGCGGCTGCGCGGACGCGTGGACCTGGTGGTGGGCGGCTCGGCCTGGTGGAGCTTGCCCCCGTGGCCCCCACGCGCGATCACGCGCAGACTCGAGGCCGCCAACGCCCGGACGGCCGCCGAGGTCGTGCCGGCGATGGCCCGGGCGGTGGGGGCGCCGATCGTCCACGCCGCGCACTGCGGTCAGGTCGAGAGCGCGCTCCCCTGGAGCCCCGTCCGCTACCGCGGTCGGTACGAGGGTGCGACCGCGGTCTGCGACGGCTCCGGCCGCACGCTCGCCTTTCGGGGTGCCGACGAGGGTCCGGGCGTGGTCCTCGCCGAGATCTCACTCGGTCGCGTCTCGCCCGCGGACGAGGTACCGGACACGTTCTGGATGCACGACCGCGGCCCGGTCGCCGCGGCGATGTGGAGCTACCAGCGCGTGCACGGTCGTCGCTGGTACCGCCGTCACGGCCGAGGGCGGCCACCCGCGGAGGTGCCGACGCCCGCGCCTGCCGCGCACACCTAAGCGTCCGGGGGCTTTCCTTCACGATCGGGGGCCGGCCGTGCGTGTAACAGCACGGCGTCTAATACCGCCGCGGATCGTCTACCCGGTCTCCGCCGACGCCTCGGTGGGCTTGGACGCCGCCGCCTTGGCGCCGTTCCCCGCCGCCTTCCCCTCGCCGTTCGCCCCTCCCCGTGCCCGCTTGCGCCGGCCGCCGCGGCGGCGCCGGCCCTTCGGGAAGTTCTTCAGCAGCTCCCGGGCGAGGGCCGAGGGCTTGCGGGCCATCCGCGTGCGGGCGCCGCGGAGCACCTCCTCGGCCTCCGGGGTGTGGGCGAGTGCGGCGGCCAGGATCGCCGCGGCCAGGCGCCGGTCCTGCTTGCGCGAGGCCTGTACCAGGCGGCGGGCGTTGCGGCCGTGGGCGGCCCCCGAGGAGTTCACGAGCAGCCCGAGCAGGCGCTTCGTCTCCGGCCAGCGCTGCACGGCGTACTCCTCGTGCACCTCGCGGGTGTACTCGGCCAGGCGCCAGACCCACGCGGTGGCCTGGTCGCGGCGCCCGATGGAGCGCTCGGCCATCGACTGGAGCAGGACCTTGACGCCCTCTCGACGCTCGTCGCGGGAGAACCCGTCGACCATGTCCACCGAGGAGTCGAAGGCCTCGGGGTCACGGGCCGCGGCCACCTCCTGGAGGGCGCGCACGCGCAACCCGGAGCCACGGTTTCGCTGGAGGCAGGTGAGCAGGAAGCGCCGCCGCAGCTCGCCGGTGTCGTCGAAGTGGAGCATGGCCTTGGCCCGGCGCCAGTTGTTGGCGGCCACCCGCGCCCCGGCCAGCGCCGCCCATACGTGCTGCTCCTGCCAGGTGAGAGCCTCGACGGCGATCCGCCACAGCTCGCGCTCGAAGACCACCGCACGGCGGTCGGGGTCGGCGGCCACCGGCAGCACGCGGCGCTCGACACGCACGCGGCGTCCCCGGCCACGGCGCACGGGACCCACGACGATCGCCCCTCCGCGGTAGACGTCGCGGTCGAGTAGCGAATGCAGGGTGACCACCGGGTCGTCGTGCGGGGTCGCCGGATGGACGAAGTCGATGACGACACCCGCCTC
This sequence comes from Thermoleophilaceae bacterium, assembly GCA_050998555.1. GTDB lineage: Bacteria > Actinomycetota > Thermoleophilia > Solirubrobacterales > Thermoleophilaceae > JACCZP01. The sequence continues at coordinate 7,454 of JBPCQB010000050.1, read as the reverse complement.
CTTGCCCTGGTTGCGGCGGGTCACCCGTCCCACGCGCTGCTGGTAGATGCGCTTCGACGCGGTGGGAGCCAGGTGCATGCACACGGTGGCGCGCGGCGAGTTCCACCCCTCGGCGAGGAGCTGGGCGTTCACCAGCACGTCGATCTCCCCGCGCTCGTAGTCGGCGAGCGTGCGCGTGAGCTCGCGCTTCGGCGTCTCCCCGGATACCGCCTTGGCGCGGATGCCGGCGTCGCAGAACGCCTTCGCCAGGTTGTGGGCGTGGCGGACTCCCGCGGAGTAGACGACGCCGGGCAGGTCACGGAAGCGCGACTGGTAGAGATCGGCCGCCGCGGCGTTGAACGGTCCCTGGTCGAGGAGCGCGGCCAGCTCCTCGAGGTCGAAGTCCTGATCCACGTCGCCGCGGCGGAGCGGGACCTTGGCGATGGTGCGCACGCCCACCCCCGGGGCGACCCGGATGCAGCGCAGGGGGGCGATGACCCCGCGCCGGGCCGCCTGGGCCAGGTCGAACCGGGAGGTCTGGGTGGGGAAGAGGTCGGTGACGTGGCGGGCGATGAGCGCGCCGGTGGCGGTCATGCCGACGAACACGGGCCCCTGCCACTTCCGGATCGAGGCGCTCGTCTTCTCGCCGAGCGCGGTGTGCGCCTCGTCGCAGATCACGATCGTGTAGGCGTCGGAGATCTTCCCCGCGTTGCGCACGAACCACTGGTAGGTCTCGACGGTCACCGGTCCGCTCGAGCGCGGCATGCGGCCGTCTCCGAGCAGCGGGGGCGAGATGCGGTCGCGGTAGCCGCGGTCGAGCAGCTCGCCGTTGAACTGGTCGACGAGGTTGCGCCGGTGGGTGAGGATGAGCACCCCTCCCGTCCGCGAGGCCTCGACGAATCCGAGGGCGGCCACGGTCTTGCCGGCGCCGGTGGCGTGCTCGAACCAGAAGCGCCGGTCGGCGTTGGGGTCGTCCTCCAGCGGACCGGCGTCCGCCTCCTCGTCGGACTCGCCCTCCTCCCAGTCGACGGGCTCCTCGTCGGCGGCCAGCTCGTCCGGCTCCTCGTCCTCCTCTTCCGCTTCGTCTTCATCCTCGTCGAGGTCGTCGTCGGCGTCGGGGTCTTCGTCCTTGGTCTCGGTGCGGGCGGGCGCCTTGGCGCCCGCCGCCGCCGATCCGTTGCCCGAGCGCGAGGTGCGCGAGCCGGCGGATGCGGGCTCGGCGCGGCCGTTCGACCCGTTCGGCCCGGTGGGCGTGGACCCGTTGCGTGAGGAGCTCTGGAGCTCCGAGAGGAGGGCGATCAGCGTGCCCGAGAGGGCGTCGACCTGGTGCGGTGAGAGCTCGGTCCCGTCGACCAGGTGCGGCTCGTCCTGGCTCATCAGGCGCTCGAGTCCGAGCATCAGGGAGTACTGACGCCGCCAGGCCACGGAGGGCTCGGTACGTCCCGCCTGGAGCTCCGCGAGGGCGGCGTCGAGGGCCATGCGCCGCCCGGTGCCCTCGGCCAGCGTGGAGGCGGGATCCTCGCCCTCGTGCAGGAAGGGCTCGCGGGCGAAGGCCTCGGCGCGTTCGAGATCCGCGCCGGAGACCGGCGACGAAACAGCGGCGGAAGTGCTCTGAGCCACGTCGGCTTCTCTTCTTGAGAGTGGGCTCGGGGCCGACCGGGCCGGCGCCTACGTGGGCGCGCGACGAGACGGACTCCCCGACTTCCGTCGACCGGCGCACCAGCGCCGAATGCCGACGAGCGTCGCCGCCTTCTGGGGGCCGCGACGCGGACACCATTAAAGCAGCGCGAGGCGACGGCGACACCCAGGCGGTCCGCGGCGGGGTGTGCCACCCTGGGAGCGTGCGTGCGGCAGTCGCGATCCTCGCCGGCCTCTTCCTGCTCGTCCTCGCCGCCTGCGGCGAGCGTCCGGCCGGCGGGCCTCCCGGTCCATCGCCGGCCCCTCCTCGGGTCTCCACCGAGGACCTGCCGCCCGCGCTGGCCGAGCTCCGGGGCGAGGGCGACCGGCTCATCACCGGCGGCCCCGACCGCTTCAAGGAGCAACTGGCCGAGCTGCGCGGCCATCCGGTAGTGGTCAACAAGTGGGCGTCCTGGTGCGGTCCGTGCCGCGCCGAGTTCCCGTTCTTTCGCTCGCAGGCCGCGAAGCGAGCCCGCACGATCGCGTTCATCGGCGTGAACTCCCAGGACGACCCCGACGCCGCCGAGGCCTTCCTGCGCCGCCTCCCTCCGGGCTACCCGAGCTACATCGACCGCGATCTCGAGGTCGCGGCGGTGTTCAAGGGGATCGGCGCCTTCCCGACGACGGCGTTCTACGACGCGCGCGGAAAGCTCGCCTACGTCAAGCAGGGCGGCTACGCCACCGAGCAGAAGCTGGCCGAGGACATCGAGCGCTACACGCGCTAGGCGCGGCAGCGACCCGGACTCCGCAGTCGCCGTGCCCGAGCTCCGTACCGACCCCCTGTCCGGCCTGCGCACGATCGTCGCCGGCGAGCGCGCCGACCGGCCGGGCGCCGGCTTCCGCGTCGAGGCGCGGCCGGCGATCGACCCCGAGGGCGATCCCTTCCTGCTCGGCCACGAGGACCGCACGCCGCCCGAGCTGCGCGCCGTGCGCCCCGACGGTGGCGCCCCCGACGGCCCCGGCTGGCGCGTGCGGGTCGTTCCGAACAAGTTCCCGGCCCTCGGCCCGGCGGCCACCGACGGCTACCCCGACGAGACCCTCCCCGCCGAGCCGGCCCCCGGACGTGGCGCTCCGCCGCTGTTCTCCTCGCGCCCGGCGGTCGGCGGCCACGAGGTGATCGTCAACGGGCCCGACCCGGTGTCCTCGATCGGGCACCTCGATCCGGCGCAGCTCGAGCACGCCATGGAGGTCTGGCGGGAGCGGATCCGCCACCACGCCGGTGCGGCCTACGTCCACGTCATCGTCAACGAGGGTAGGGAGGCGGGCGCGTCGCTTCCCCACACCCACGCTCAGCTCTTCGCGCTCGACTGGGTGCCCGCGGCGGTGGCCCGTGAGCGGGAGCGCTTCACGGCCTACCACCAGGCCACCCAGGGCCGCAACCTGCTCGAGGACCTGCTCCAGGAGGAGGTCCGCCGGGGCGAGCGGGTGGTGGCCATCGACGCCGAGGCCGTCGCCCTGTGCCCGTTCGCGTCGCGCGTGCCCTTCCAGGTGCAGATCGTCCCCCGCCGGCCGCGCGCCCGCTTCGAGGACGAGGGACCGCTCGGCGCCGGCCTGCTGCACGACGTGCTCGGGCGCCTAGAGCGGCTGCTCGGCGGCATGCCCGCGTTCAACCTGTGGGTACGCACCGCACCGAGCGGCGCGGAGAGCTTCTGCTGGCGGATCGACCTGCTGCCGCGTCTCGGTCAGGTGGCGGGCCTCGAGCTCGGCGCGGGAGTCAACCTGAACGTGCTCGCTCCGGAGGACGCCGCGCAGCGGCTGCGCGATTGATCGCCCTCGCGGCGGTAGTCGCCGTGTTCACCGCGGTCGGCCTCGCGGCCGAGCGGCGCTTCGGCGACCGCGCCGATCGCCTCGGCCAGCGGCTCATGTCCTCCCTCCTGTGGGTCGTCCTGCCGGTGGTGGCGTTCTTCAACCTCGCGTCGCTCGAGCTGAGCGTGCCCGTGGGAGCGGGGATCGGCTTTGCTTTCCTCGCCCACCTCACGAGCTTCGGACTGGCCTTTGCGGTGGGCACGTGGGTGCTCCGCCTCGAGCGCCCGGCGGTCGGGTCGCTCATGCTTGTCGCCGGGCTGTCCAACTCCGGCTTCCTGGGGCTTCCCTTCGTCACGGCCCTGTTCGGGTTCGACCAGCTCCCTCTGGCGGTGATCTACGACGTGGTCGTCTCCCTCACGCTGCTGGTCACCGTGGGGTTCTCGGTCGGCGCGGCGTTCGGCACGGTGGGCGAGCGTCCGCGTGGCCGCGTGATCTTGTTCTTCGCCCGCAACCCCGCGCTGTACGCGAGCGTCGCCGGCCTGCTGGCCCCGGCGATGCTCGCGCCGGGCTGGGCGGTCGACGCCTCGCGCGTGCTGGTGCTCGCGACCGTGCCCATCGGGTTCTTCGCGGTGGGGGTGGTCCTCTCCGCCGAGGCGCGGACCGCAGGGACGGGCTTCCCTCCGCCGATCACCCGCCCGGTGGCCGCCGCCGTGCTGCTCAAGCTCGCCGTGCCTCCGGCCGTCCTGCTCGTCCTCTCCACGACGCTGATCGAGGTGCCCGGCACCTACCTGTCGCAGGCGGCGATGGCCGCCGGGATCCAGACGCTGGTGGTGAGCTCGACCTACGGGCTCGACCGCGCGCTCACCGCGGCGGCCATCGCCTGGAGCACCGTGGTGGTGCTCGTCGTCGGTCTCGTCGCCTCGCTGCTCGTATGACCGCCCGGACCGCTCTGTGCGAGGCTGCCGCGCGGACCGATCCGAACCGAGGAGGAATCCGTTGAAGCTCGTCACCTACCGCCCCTCGCCCGAGCGCGCTCCGCGGGTGGGCTGCGTCGAGGACGGGCGGGTGGCTGACCTCGACGTGCCCGACATGGTGGAGCTGATCGCCGCGGGCCGGGACGAGGTCGAGCGGCTGCGGGCCTCGGCGCGGGTCGGACCCACGCTCGAGGAGGTCACCCTCCTGGCTCCCGTGCCGCATCCGCCGAAGGTGATCGGGATCGGGCTCAACTACCGCGACCACGCCGAGGAGACCGGCTCGAAGCTGCCCGAGGAGCCGATCGTGTTCGCCAAGTTCTCGAGCAGCGTGTGCGGGCCCGGGCACCCGATTCGCATCCCCGCCATCACCGAGCGGGCGGACTACGAGGCCGAGCTCGGCGTGGTGATGGGCGGCCCGGCCAAGCGCGTCTCCGCCGAGAGCGCCCTCGACCACGTGTTCGGCTACGTGAACGTCAACGACGTCTCCGCGCGCGACCTCCAGCTCGCCGCCCCCGGCAAGCAGTGGACGCGATCCAAGTCGATCGACACCTTCGCCCCCTGCGGGCCGTGGCTCCTCACCGCCGACGAGGTGCCCGACCCGCAGGCGCTGTCGGTGCGCTGCCGCCTGAACGGAGAGACCATGCAGGACTCGACCACGGCCGAGATGGTCTTCACCGTGGCCGAGCTCGTGTCCTTCCTCTCCCAGGGGATGACGCTCGGCCCCGGCGACCTCATCGCCACCGGCACTCCGGCCGGCGTGGGGTTCGCCCGCGAGCCGCCGGTGCTGCTGAAGGCCGGTGACGAGGTGAGCGTCGAGGTCGAGGGCCTCGGCACGCTCTCGAACCCGGTGGAGAGCTGAGCGCGACCACCGGGCTCCTGCTCGCCCTCGCCGGCTTCCTGGCGGGGGCGGTCAACGCGGTGGCGGGCGGCGGCTCGCTCATCTCCTTTCCCGCCCTGCTGGCCGCGGGATACCCGAGCGTGACCGCGAACGTCACCAACCAGGTGGCCGTGCTCCCGGGCTACGTGGGTGGCTCGGTGGGCTACCGCGAGGAGCTGCGAGGGCAGCAGGGCAGGGCGCTCGAGCTCTCCGCGACGTGCGCCGTGGGGGCCCTGCTCGGGGCGCTGCTCCTGGTCGTCATCCCCGAGTCGGTGTTCGAGCGGATCGTTCCGTTCCTCATCCTCTTCTCCTGCGCACTGCTGGCCGTCCAGCCCGCCGTCTCCCGGCGGGCGGGCCCCGCCGGCGGCGGTCGGGGCGGCGGCGTGCGGCTGCACGCGATGGCCTTCGGAGGCTCGGTGTACGGCGGCTACTTCGGCGCCGGCCTCGGGATCATGCTGCTCGCCGTGCTCGCCCTCGGGTTGAGCGACTCGCTCCAGCGGCTGAACGCGCTGAAGGGCCTGCTCTCCCTGGTGGTCACCCTCGTGTCGGTGGCGTTCTTCGCACTGGTCGTCCCGATCGCCTGGGCTCCGGCCCTCGTCATGGCCGTGACGAGCTACGCCGGCGGTCAGGCCGGCGTGGTGGTGGCCCGGCGCCTGTCCGCGACCCGCCTGCGCGCGGTGATCCTGGTGTTCGGCGTGGCCGTCGGCGTGTGGCTCCTGCTCGACTGACCGTCCCCGGCGTGTAGCTTGACCGGCGTCCGTGGCCGTGTCCGAGCGCCCCATCCCCCGCTTCGTCGCCGAGCACCCGCAGGAGGCGATCCCCTACGGCCGCTGGGCCGAGGCCCTGGCCGAGCGCTTCCGCGAGGCCTGCGCCCGGATCGAGACCGACGAGGATCTCGGCGAGCCGGGCGAGGTGACCTGGTTCCCGGACCGGACCCACGAGCGCCGCACCTACCTCCCCGCCACCGCGCCGACCGCCAACGGGTTCGAGCTGTTCGGGTACGTCTCGTTCTCCCGCGAGCACGAGGGCGCCGAGGCCACGGACTTCGAGGCTCGCGCGGACTACACCGACGAGACCGCCGAGGCCAACCCCGACTGGTCGCTCGACCTCTCCGAGGAGGTGCTGGGCACCTGGCGCGGTCCCTACGGCCGGCGCGGGGAGATCGCGCTCGTGTGGGGCGTGGCGCTCGCCGCCAACGGCGCGGTGGCGACGGCCGAGCTCGGCCCCACCACCACCGACCAGTGCGTGCTGACCGAGGACCGCTTCACGCTGATTTCCCTCGACAACTACACCGGCGACTACCTCGAGGTGAAGCTGTGGGGCGCCAACGGCGCCGAGATGGCGGCGGAGTCGCTGTACGAGGAGGAGTAGGGGGCCACTGGCGGCCTGAGCCGACCGTTGCCGGATAGGCCAGACTTGTCCGACCGTGCCACCGCCCGCGCCCGCCGCTGAGCTCTTCGACGCCGAGGTACGCGTTCAAGCCACGCTCTACAAGACGGCCGACGAGAGCTTCGCCGTCGTGCTCATCGAGGCCCCGGACGGCGACACCGTCGCGGCCGCCGGGCCGCTGGCCCATCTTGCTCCCGGCACGCGTGCGCGAGTGGCCGGGCGCTGGCAGGAGCACGCGAAGTACGGGCACCAGGTCCAGGCGGACCTCGGCTACGAGCTCGACCCCGACGACGCCGGCGGGGTGCGCAAGTACCTGCTGACGATCCGCCACATCGGGAAGTCGCGCGCGCAGGCGCTGATCGAACGCCATGGCGACGCCGTCCTCGAGCGGATCGACCGGGACCCCGACGCGGCGTTCGCCGCGCTGCCGGGCCTCGGGCGCAAGGCCGCTGCGAGCGCGGCCGAGTCGTGGCATGAGAGGCGCGTGCTGCGCGACCTCTACCTGCTGCTCGCCCCGCACGGCGCGGGCTGGCTCGCCGACACGCTCTACGGACGTGAGGCGACGGCGCTCGTTCGAAACCAGCCCTACCTGCTGACCGCGGAGCACGGCGTCGGATTCCCGACGGCCGATGCGATCGCGCGCTCCAACGGGATCGCGATCGACTCGCAGGCGCGCCGGCGCGCGGCCACGGTCCACCTGCTGCGCGAGGCGGAGCTGCGCGGCCAAACCCACCTGAAGCGCGCCGAGCTCGGCACGGGGGAGGCCGAGAAGCGGGGGGGGGCGGAAGAAAGAACCACGCAGGGGAGAGGAG
>JBPCQB010000082.1:0-4262 GCA_050998555.1 Thermoleophilaceae bacterium | reverse complement strand
GCGGGCCACGACCCGCCGGTCATCGTCCGCCGCGCCGAGGCTCCGCGCACGAGCTCCTGGCTCACGACCGCGACCACGAACGCGGCTAGGCAGAACATCGCGAGCGCCCAGACGTTGTCCGCGGCCGCGGTGAAGAGGAGCAGCAGAACGAGCGTGAGGGCTGCGGTGCTCACCGGCACCACCAGCGTGCGGCGTAGGCCGGCCAGCGTCATCCGGCGCCACGCGATCACCGGACCGATCCCGCTCAGCAGCACGAGCACGAGCGCCAGCGGGGTGATGTAGCGGTTGAACCACGGCGGCCCGACACTCTGCCGCGTGCCGGTGATGGCCTCGGAGACCAGCGGGAAGAACGTGCCCCAGAAGACCACGAAGCAGAGGCCGACGAGGACGAGATTGTTCAGCAGGATCATCGCCTCGCGGGAGACCAGCGAGTCGAGCCGGGCCTCGGAGCGCAGGTCGGGCAGCCGAGCGATGATGAGGGCCACCGACCCGACGACCACCACGCCGACGAAGACCAGGAACGGCGTGCCGAGCGTGGAGGCTCCGAAGGCGTGGATCGAGTCGAGGATGCCCGAGCGCACGAGGAACGTGCCGAGCAGGGCGAGGATGAACGTGGCCGCGATCAGCGACACGTTCCACACCCGGAGCATCCCGCGGCGCTCCTGGACCATGATCGAATGCAGGAACGCCGTGCCGGTGAGCCAGGGCATGAGCGAGGCGTTCTCCACCGGGTCCCACGCCCAGTAGCCGCCCCACCCGAGCTCGGAGTAGGACCACAGCGCGCCGAGCATGATCCCGAAGCCGAGGAAGGACCACGCCACAAGCGTGTACCGGCGCGTGGCGCGGATCCAGTCCGCCCCCGTGCGCCGAGTGATGAGCGCGCCGACCGCGAACGCGAACGGGATCGTGAACCCGACGTAGCCCGTGTAGAGCATCGGCGGGTGGATCATCATCGCCGGGTGGCGCAGCAGCGGGTTCAGTCCGTTGCCCTCCACCGGCGGCGCGGCCAGCACGTCGAACGGGCTCGAGTAGAACAGCATCAGCGAGAGGAAGAACGCGGCCACGCCCCCGAGCACGGCGGTGGCGTAGGGGACGATCTCGCGGTGCCGGCGGCGGGTGGCCCGCAGGACGGCGGCCGAGAAGATCGACAGGAGGACCGCCCACAGGAGCAGTGACCCGGCCTGCGAGGACCACATCGCGGTGAGCTTGTAGAACGCCGGCGTGGTGGTCGAGGAGTTCTCGGCGACGAGGGCGAACGTGAAGTCCGAGCGCGCGTAGGCCACCTCGAGGATCGCGACCGCGAGCAGGAGCAGCGCGGCCAGTGCGTACATCGCGCGCCGGGCGGAGACGACGAGGGCGCGGCGCCCGGTCTGCACCCCGTAGAGGGGCGCGGCGGCGGCGTAGAGCGCGGCGAGCAGGCCTACGAACAGGCAGGCGGAGCCGATCGCGGGCATCCGGCTCCCCGCGTGGAGCGGAGGCGGTGTCCTGCTTGGTGAACTTCGAGGGGCACTTGGTGACCAGCGAATCGCGCTCCGCCACGAAGGTCCCTTGGCGCATCTGCCCCTCGACGATCACCTCACGGCCCTCCCGGAAGGGGTCGGGCACCACGCCCGTGTACACCACGGGGACCGACTGCGAGCCCGTGCGGTCGCGGATCGCGAAGCGCAGCTCGTCACCGCGCTCCGACACCGAGCCGTCGACCACCTTGCCGGTGAGCTCGTAGGAGCGGCCCGGCTCGGCCGCGACGGTGACCTGCGAGGGGGTCGAGGCCTGCGTGGCGGCGGTGAAGCTCGTATAGACGAGAGCGCCGGCCAATAGGACGACCGTGGCCAGCGCCACCACGAGACGCAGGCTGCGCTTGCGGGCGGGATCCATGGCACTCATTCTCGCAGGCCGCATCGTGGGTTCCGAGCGCGGCGGCGCCCGGCGGGGAGAACCGGCTCGCAGGGTGTCCTCAGTCGTGCCGGCTGGGGTGTCCCTGCCCGGGCCACGGGCCGAGCACGAGCAGGAGCCGTGCGTCGCTGCGAGCCATGATGCGCCGGTCCTCGTTGGGGTCGAAGTAGGCCACGAATCCGGCCGCTCCGGAGGTGGAGCTCCCGCCGTGCTCGATCTCCACCTCGCCGTCCACCACCACGACGTAGGCGGCCTCGTGGGTGCGGTGCTCCTGCATCTCCTCGCCTCCCGGAAGGTGGATGGCGATGGCCCGCGCCTCGTCGGAGGAGCGGAGCACGACGGGCTTGTGCGGCTCGACGTCGAGGTTGCGGATGTCCCAGCTCTCCATGGCGTGGCTCCTCGGGTGGGTCGGTCAGGAAGGGCCCTGCATCATGTCGCTCTCAGCGGCGGTCGAGGCGCTGCTCGCGACGCTCCGCCGGCACGCCCCGCCGATCGATCCGGCAGCGGCCGAGCGTCCGCAGCACCCGCAGGCCGTCGACCGCGGTGAGCTTCTTGCCCTCGGCCCGACTGCGCGCCCGGTAGGTGATCGGCACCTCGTAGACCCGGACCCCGCGCTGGAGCAGGCGAGCGGTGATCTCGGGCTCGATGGCGAAGCCGCGCTCGCGTAGCGGCAGAGACCGGAACACGTCCGTGGTCACGACCTTGTGGCAGGTCATGATGTCCGCCAGCCAGGAGTTGTAGAGAAGGTTCGCCGACAGGGTCACCGCCTTGTTGCCCATCACGTACCAGAACGAGTACGCGGAGTGGGACTGGAAGCCGCGGACGCCGAACACGGCCTCGGCCTCGCCGGCCACGATGGGCTCGAGCAGCGGCGCGATGTTCGCGGGGTCGTACTCGAGGTCGGCGTCCATGATCGTGGTCGAGCGCCCGCGCGCCTGCGCCAGCGCCGTGCGCACCGCGGCGCCCTTGCCGCGATTGCTCTCGTGGCGCAACAGCCGCACCGCGGAGGGCCAGCTCCGTCCCTCGAGCACGTCGCGGGTGCCGTCGGTCGAGCCGTCGTCCACCACCACGAGCTCGAGGCTCTCCCCGGGCAGCTCCGCGGCCAGGGTCTGCTCGATGGCCTCGGCCACCGTGGACCGCTCGTTGTAGACGGGCATCAGGACCGTCAGATCCGGCGTCGGGTCGCCCATCGCGGGGATCAGATCGCGGGCGGCGCAGCGTCCGGCCGTCGCGCGTGGGCCACCAGCGACAGGCCGGCCGGAGGCCGCACGCAGCGCTCGATCGGTCGCCAGAGCTTGAGCAGCAGCTCATAGACGCGCAGCGCCCGGGGGCTGATCGACGGCTCCGAGCGCCTGCCGGTGAGCCACCACCCGGGCACGCCGAGGAGGTTGAACGAATAGAGGTCGGAGAGCTCGAGCCGGGCGCCGGCGACCAGATCGCGCACGAGCGTCCGCGTGTAGCGGCGGCAGTGCCCGTAGCGACGGTCGAGGCTCCCGAACAGGCGCGGGTGCGCGGGCACGAGCAGGACCAGCCACCCTCCCGGGCGCAGGGCGCGCGCCATCGCGCCCATGGCGGCCTCGTGGTCGGGGAGGTGCTCGAGCACGTTCTGGCAGACCACGAGGTCGAAGGTGCCCTCGCCGGCGGTCAGGGTCTGGGCATCGGGCAGCTCTTCGCGAACCACGGCGACCCGTGGATCGCCTCCCAGTCGTCCTTCGAGCACCGCGGCACAGGCCGGCTCGGGCTCGACCAGCAGGAGGTGGTCGACGCCGGTTCCGAGCAGACGCTCACTGAACGTGCCGATCCCCGCCCCCACCTCGGCCACGCGCGCTCCCACGCGTCCGGCGAACTGCTCGAACATCCAGTCTCCGAGGCCGCGCGCCCGACGTAGGCGCTCGAGATCCCAGAGCGCCTCCTCGTCGTGCTCGACCGCGGTGGCGCTCACCCGCCGCCTCGGGCGATGAGCTTGACCAGACCGCGCGACAGCGGCTGGAAGGCGCGCGCCGAGAGACGGTGGATGAGCCAGCCGGGAAGGACATGCGACGTCGGGACCGGCTGGATCAGCTTGCCCTTCCGGACCGCCTCCACTACCGACTCGGCCACCGACTCGGGCGAGGCGCCGTAGCGGCGGTAGAACGCCACGGCGGCGTCCTGGGTCGCGGCCATCTCACCCCCCATGGTCGCGGTGCCGGTGATCGCGGTGTCGATGATTCCCGGACAGATCGCGCTCAGGCGGATGCCGCGTGGGGAGAGCTCGGCGTTCAGCGCCTCGGTCATCCCCACCACCCCGAACTTCGACGCCGTGTAGGGGGCCATGCTCGCCGCGGGGATCAGGCCGAGCCCCGACGCCGTGTTGACGATCGCCGCGCCGC
>JBPCQB010000024.1:0-1672 GCA_050998555.1 Thermoleophilaceae bacterium | reverse complement strand
CGTAGTGGTCGCGATCGAGGACCGCGCGGGCGGCGTGCAGGTCGATGTGGTCCTCGGAGGACACCGACCACGGCAGGGACACGATCCACTCGAGGTAGGAGCGGATCACGCCGTGCTCGGCGGCCTGGGGTGGGAGACGCTCCAGGCGGCCGAGCTCGCGGTCGGCCTGGGTGCGAGCTCCGTCGGGCAGGTGGGCGGCCTCCACCTGCTCGCGCAGCTCCCGCGCCTCGGCGACGGACTCGTCCACCTCCCCGAGCTCATCCTGGATGGCCTTGAGCTGCTGGCGCAGGAAGTACTCGCGCTGGGTGGCCTCCATGCCCGACTGCACCTGCTCCTGGATCCGCGAGCCGATGGAGATCAGCTCGTTCTCGCGGGCCAGCAGCTCGGCAAGGCGGCGCAGGCGGCGCGAGAGGTCGCGCTCCTCGAGCAGCGCCTGCTTCTCGTCGAGGTCGATGCGCAGCGCCCCGGCGATCATGTGCGCCAGCTCGCCCGGAGAGTCGATGTTGGCCACCGCCATCTGGAGCTCCTCGGGCAGGTAGGGCACCTTCTCGATGATCTCCGAGAAGGTGGCCTGCACGTTGCGCGCCAGCGCCTCGAGCTCCTGGGACTCCTCCACCACGTCGGGCGCCGCCTCGACCTCGGCCACGAGGTAGGGCTCGGTGGCGGTGAAGGGACCGAGGCTCACGCGCTGGGAGCCCTGGACGAGCACGCGCAGGGTTCCGTCGGGAACCCGCAGCATGCGGGCCACGATCCCGGCCACGCCCACGCGGCGCACTCCGTCGGGGCCCGGCGCCTCGACGCTCGGGTCGGTGGAGGCGGCCATCACCAGCATCCGGTTGCCGGCCAGCACGTCGTTGATGAGCTGCATCGAGCGCTCCTGGCCGACCGCGAGGGGCGTCACGGTGTCCGGGAACGGCACGGTCTCGCGCAGGGGGAGGACGGGGAGGGTGGCGGGCAGCGTTCCGACGCCCGCGGGGTCGACCGCCAACGGGTCGCCGGTGCCGTCCGAGCGACCCGGGGTGCTCACGTCCACGGTCACGGCTCCTCACCGTCGCCGAGGCGGGCTTCCTCACGAGCGCCGCGCCGGGCCTCGATCGAGACCGGACGCGCGCGCTGGCTCGGGAGGTCCACGGGGATCTCGACGCGGAGGATGCCGTCCTCGTAGGTGGCCCGCGCTTCGTCGGCCAGGACGTCGGCGCCGAGTCCGACCACCCGGCGGAAGCGTCCGTGCGGGATCTCCACCTGCTGGAACACCCGTCCCTCCGCCCGTTGAGGCCGGCGCTCGCCGACGATGGTCAGCTCCCGGCCCCGCACCTCGAGGCCCACCTCGTCGGGATCGACTCCGGCGAGGTCGGCCTTCACCACCGCTCGCGGCGGATCGCCCGCGTAGTACACGTCCACCCGCGGGGAGAACCCCTGGCGGGGGGCGAAGCCGGTGCGCGAGAACACGTCGCCGAAGAGCTCGTCCATCTCCCGGCGCATGCGCTCGAAGTTGGCGAACGGGTCGCGTCCGGGCGGCATGGAGCCGAGCGTACCCGCGGCCGGCGGCGCGGTATCCGGCCTTGGGCGCCACAAGGGGATCCGCACCGTCCCGCCCCGGTGTCCTCCTTGGGCACCAAGGCAAGACACCGCACGCGGATCGGCCCACACCATGCGCTAGGGGGGCGGCGAG
>JBPCQB010000021.1:0-6571 GCA_050998555.1 Thermoleophilaceae bacterium | reverse complement strand
CACCGCGATCTACCGCGCCTCCGGTCGCAACGCGCTCTACGGCGGCGACGGCGACTCGTTCTCGATCGGGCAGGTGCTCCTGCTGCCGAAGCCGCTGCTCGAGCGGCGGGTGCTCTCCGACGAGCGGGTCGAGGTCTACGACTGCGGGCGCCGCGACATCCGGTCGGGCCAGGTCGACCGCCGCGTGCTCGCCACCCTCGCCTTCCTCGCCGAGTCCGGCCTGCGCCCGAGCGTGACGTCGCTCAAGTGCGGCCACGGCACCTACACCTCGAGCGGCAACGTCTCCCACCACTCCTCGGGCAACGCGGTGGACATCGCGCGGGTCAACGGCGTCCCGATCCTCGGCCACCAGGACCGCGGCTCGATCACCGAGCAGACCGTCAAGCGCCTGATGAACCTCCAGGGCACCGTGCGCGCCGACCAGATCATCTCGCTGCTCGACATCGGCGGCCCCACCGTCGCGATGAGCGATCACAACGACCACATCCACGTGGGCTTCCGTCCTCTGTTCGGGGACAACAGCAAGCAGGGTCGGGACGCCATGGCCGTGCTGCGTCCCGGCCAGTGGGAGGACCTGCTCAATCGCCTGCGGCGGATCGACAACCCCACGGTCCGGGTCGGCAAGTCGAAGGCCTCGATCCCCGCCCGCAAGCGTCGGGCGAGCGGCGCCCACCGCGGCGAGTAGTAGGGGGATCCTCCGGGGTTCGGACGTGGACGCAGGCGCCCGGGCGTGAGCGACGAGCCCTTCCGCTTCGTCCAGCTGGACTACGCCGGCGCCCTCGGCCCCTCCGACGGCCGCTACGTCCTGCGGGACGAGCCGGGAGGGGCGGCGCGCCGGGTGGTCGTACTCACCACCCTGGACCGGCCGCCTCGGCGACCGAAACGCGCCAGGCGGGCGAAGGACGTCGAGTCCTCGTCTCCTCCCCCGGTCACCCGCGCCACGCTGATCGAGCCCACGGCCCTCGGCTCCACTGAGGAGGCGTCGAGCTGGCTCTCCGCCCTGCGCTCGGACTCCGAGGCGATGAACGCCGTCGTGGCCGAGGCCGCCCGCGTGCTGAACGGCGTGGTGCGCGCCCACCGCGTGGCCGCCGGAGATCCCTCCTCGCCGCACGTCTCCGCGGCCGGCGCCCTCGTCGCCCGCGTGGGCCACGGCAGCGGCGACGAGGTGGCCGACGGGCGTTTCGCCGAAGCCTACGAGGCGCCCCCCCTTCGCCGCCGGACGCGAAGGGGGGAGCTCCTCGAGCCTCAGGAGCGGCTGACCCGCTTCCTCGGAGGCCACCGCACGATGCCGGCGAGCGAGGAGCTCGTGCTGCGGGCGCGGGCCGACGTCGAGGCCGGGCGCCCACGGGAGGCCGCGCTCCAGGCGCGCGTCGCCCTCGAGGCGCTGCTCGCCGAGCTCGAGGGCGACGAGACGCACTCCTCCCCGGACCACGGCGATCTCGTCGAGGCTCGTCCGGGAGTGAGCGAGGCCGCAAACGCCGCGCTGCGTGGGGACCCGCCGGTCGAGTCCCAGGCCCACGTGTCCGAGTCGGTGGCCCTCATGGCCCGGGCGGTGCGACGGCGCGCGCTCTCCGAGGGCGTGTTGCCGAGCTGATCGAGACGGTGCCCGCCCACGCCGGCCCCGGCACCGCCGCGGGTAACCGGAGCTTCACGCCGACTTCACGCCGACTTCACCCGCCGTTCAGCGGGCGCCCCTACCTTGGACCCCGCCTCGACAGTCCTCACACGAGGCCCCGCGAGAGTTTCGACCGCCGTACATGGCGCCAGGAGCACAATACGTGAAGGATTCGAGCCCGATGGGCAACGCAGAGGTCATCGCCATCCCGGCCGGCGCCGTCCGGCGTCGCCGCCTCGAGCAGGCCACCCGCGCGCGCCGGCGCCTCGACGCCGCTCAGCGAGGCCGTGAGCCTTCCCGGCTCGACGACCGTGACCGCGGAGGGAGCGCCGGGCGGGCGTGGCTGAACGGCCGCGAGGTCGGCGGGTCCGCGAGCCGGTACGCGCACCTCGGTCGCGTGCACGACTGACCGCGCGCCTCAGGCCGTCGGCGCCGCTCCGTCGTCGAGCGCCCCGAGCACGGCGTCGAGCTCGGCCACCACGTCACCGCCCAGGCGTACGTCGGCGTGGCGGTCGTAGGGAGTGTCGCTCTGGGTGATCACGGCCAGGGCCCCGCCGTTCAGGAGCGTGACCTCGGGTAGCGAGGCCACCGGGTGGACGGCCAACGAGGAGCCCACGCAGATCATCAGGTCGGCGTCGGCGGCCAGGCGGTGGGCCTCCTCGATCGCCGCCTCCGGCAGCATCTCTCCGAACAGCACCACGTCGGGCTTCAGCGGCTCGGCACAGGCGTCGCACTCGGGCGCGACGGGCTCCGCGCCGGCGATGCGCTCGAGCACGTCCTCCAGCCCGTAGCGGGCGCCGCAGCGCATGCACACGCTCCACTCGATCGATCCGTGCACCTCGATCACCCGCTTCGACCCGGCCCGGCGGTGGAGGCGATCCACGTTCTGGGTGATCACCGCGCGGACGATCCCCCAGCGCTCGAGCTCGGCGATCACCTCGTGCGCCCGGTTCGGCCGGACACCTCCGAGCGTCGCGAAGCGCTCGCCGTAGAACCGCCAGAACCGGTCGGGGTCGCGGCGCCACGCGTCGATGTGCGCGACCTCCATGGGGTCCACGTTCGCCCACAGGCCGGTGCCGGGCGTGCGGAAGTCGGGGACGCCGGAGGGCACCGACACTCCCGCGCCGGTGAGCACCACGGCGCGCTCGGTCGAGCTCAGCAGGTGAGCCAGGTGCTCGACCTCGTGCGCGGAGGCGCGTGCCTCGGGGCTCACCGCCGCAGCCGGTCCGTCCGCCGACCCGGGGCTAGGTGCCCTGGAAGTGCGCCTGGCGCTTCTCGAGGAACGCGGACACGCCCTCCTTCGCGTCGTCGGAGCCGAACGCGCGGGCGAAGCCCTCCTTCTCGGCCTCGATGCCCTGGTCGATGTCGCCCTGGGCCGACGCCGTCTTGATCGCCCCGGCGGCGATCGGCGCCTTGTCCTTCAGCTTCCGGGCCCACGCGAGCGCGGTGTCGAAGAGCTCGTGGTCGGGGACCACGGCGTTCACGAGGCCGATGCGGTGGGCCTCCGCCGCACCGATGGGCTCGCCGGTCAGGTTCAGCTCGAGCGCCTTGCCCTCCCCCACGAGCCGCGGCAGCCGCTGGGTGCCGCCGAAGCCGGGGATGATGCCGAGGTTGATCTCGGGCTGGCCGAACGAAGCGCCACGAGCGGCCAGCCGGACGTCACAGGCCATGGCCAGCTCGCAGCCGCCGCCGAACGCCAGCGAGTTGACCGCGGCGATCGTGATCGTCGAGGAGCGCTCCATGGAGCGACCGAGCTCGTGCGCGCCGTCGAGCAGCTCGCGGCCCTGCTCCTCGTCCATCTTCTGGAACTCCTTGATGTCGGCGCCCGCGCAGAAGGTGAACGGGTTGGAGGAGGCGAGCACCATCACCCGGGCGCTGCCCTCCACCTGCTCGTGCCAGATCGCGGAGAGATCCTTGATGAGCTGCGGGGAGATCGGGTTCGCGGGCGGGCGGTTGAGCCACGCGATGGCCACCGAGTCGCGCCACTCGATCTGGACGGTCTCCTTCGAGTTCTCCTCGTCGGGCTGGGGGTACGGGAAGAAGCCCTGGCCGGACTTCTTGCCGAGGCGCCCCTGGGCCACGAGCCGGCGGAGCACGAGCGGCGGGGTGAAGGCCTCACCCCAATCGGACTCGGCCTGCTCGAGGCCCTTGAGGGCATCGTCGAGGCCCTGCTCGTCGGCGCGGGCGAACGGCCCGGGGAGGATCCCGGCGCCGGCCATCATCCCGATGTCGATGTCCTTGATGCCGGCCACGCCCTCCTCGAGGACCAGGCAGCACTCCACCAGTGCCTTCAGCCCGAAGCGCTCGACCAGGCGGTCGGTGCCCGTGGTCTCGGTCTCAGTGGTCATAGAACCCCTTTCCGGTCTTCTGCCCGAGGTTCCCGGCGTCCACGAGCTCCTTCATGTTCGGCGAGACGTAGAAGCGGTCGCCGTAGGACTTCTGGAGGTGCTCGGCCACGTGCGTGACGGTGTCGAGCCCGAGCAGGTCCGACAGGTAGAACGGGCCCATCGGCGCGGTCCCGGACTCCGAGACGGTCCTGTCGATGTCCTCGACGTCGATCTCCTCGTCGTGCTGGACGCGCCAGACCTCGGACATCGCCGAGTTCAGGATGCGGTTGACCACGAAGCCGGGCACCTCGGTGCAGCGGATCGGCTGCTTGCGTATCTGCTGGGCGAGGTTCATCGCCGACTGGACGGTGTCCTCGGAGGTCTCGCGACCCTCGATGACCTCGATCAGCCGCATCATCGACGCCGGGTAGAAGAAGTGGAAGCCGACCACCTTGTCGGGGCGGCTCGTGCCCTCGCCCATCTCCGAGATCGAGAGGGCCGAGGTGTTGGAGGAGATGATCGCGTGCCCCGGCGTGGCCTCGTCGAGCTCGGCGAGCACCGCGTGCTTGATCTCCATCTTCTCGGGCACCGCCTCGACCACGAAGTCGACGTCGCCGAACTCGTCGTACTCGACGGTCCCGGTGATCCGGCCGGTGATCTCCTCGATCTGGCGGTCGGCGTCCTCCTGGGAGATCTTCTCCTTCTTGACCAGGCTCCCCATCTGGTTCCTGGTGACCTCGTGGGCCTTCTCGAGGCCCTGGTCCACGAACTTCTGCTCGACGTCCTTCAGCACCACCGGAACGTCGGCGGCCGCGAACACCTGGGCGATCTCCCCGCCCATGGTGCCGGCGCCGACGACGGCGGCCTTGAAAACGAACATGCGACCTCCGCGTATCGACGAACTCCCCCGCCGGGCGGCGAGGGTCGGCAAGGCTATCCCACGCCCCGTCCCTCCGGGGCGACGGAGCGGCCGGCTAGGGGCCGTCCTCCTCCTCGACCTCCATCGCGAATCTCTCGAGCGTGCGCTGGAGCGCCTCGGTCATCGCCCGGCGGATGAACAGCACGTCCGCCACCCGGCCGAGCGGCCCGCCGCGGACGAGCCGGTAGTCGAGCTCGATGCCTACGTCGGCGACGTCGTCGCCCTCCGCGGGCTCGAAGCGCACGGTCTGCATGCCGGTCAGCCGCTCCTCCAGCACCTCGGTCGCGAGCAGCCGCCCGTGGGCGGCCTCGACCACGCGCTCGCTCACCCGCCCCCGGCCACGCGGGATGCTCTCCCACACGATCCCCGCCCCCACCTCGGGCCATGCCGGATCCTGCTCGACGAGGCGGCCGAAGCCCTCCACGAAGGCCGGCCACCGGCGGACGTCGGTCCAGACGGACATCGCCCGCTCGGGACCGACCGGCACGCGCACGTGCTCGCGCGCGCTGCTAGTCACCGGTCCGGCGGCGCGGCGCGGCGGAGCGGAATCAGCCGTACACCTCCCCGACGATCTCCTCGATCGAGCGCGCCACCGACTCGAGGAAGGGACGGACCTCGGTCACCAGCCGCCCGTACTCCTCCCGGCCGTCCTCGGTGACCGAGTAGTAGCGCCGGGAGCGGCGCTCCGGGTGCTCCCAGCGTCCCTCGATCAGCCCGCGTTCCTCGAGCTGGCGGAGCAGCGGGTACATGGTGTTGGGGTTCACCGAGACCACGCCGGCGGTCACGGCGGAGATACGGTCGATCAGCTGGTTGCCGTACGACGGCGTCTCGCAGATGTAGTGGAGGATGAGGAGCGGCAGCACCTCGCGGCGGCGCAGGCCGGCCGTGAACGGGTCCGCGGACCGGGTGCGGGACGCCGGGACGGCCACGGTACGCGCGACTTTCCGGGCCTCGGCGATTTCGGTGGTACGGGCCACCTCCGCGCGCGCGCCGGAGCTGCGGTCCGTGGTGTCGGCGCGCCCCGCCGCTGCCGAACCCGGGACCACGCTCGGCTTTCTGGGCGGCGTCATGGCGGGCAATCCTGACAGGCCCGCCGGCCCACGCGAGGGGCTCGCCGGGCGCACAGGGCCGTGCGCCGGGGCTCAAGTTCCCTCCCGATGGGCCGATAGGGCACGCGGAGCGTCAGTCGACTGACGGGCGCCCGCCGATGAGGAGGACATGACCGTGGAAGCGAGCACCGCCCCTGCCCGCAAGGCGACGCAGCCCCCGCACAGCGGGCAGGCCTCGCGCCAGAACGGCCGGCGCGTCGACGATCGACCTCTGCGTGAGTTGCTCGACGCCCTGCGGGCCGCCCGGGACGGCGACTTCTCGGTGCGCCTACCGGAGGGCCGGGGCGTCACGGGCGAGATCGCCGCCGCCTTCAACCAGCTGGTGGAGCGCAACGCGAGCGTCACCGAGGAGATCGGGCGCGTCAGCCGGCTCATCGGCGGCGAGGGCCAGCTCACCGAGCGTGCGTCGCTCGACGTCCCGGGTGGCGACTGGTCCACGCAGATCGACTCGGTCAACTCGCTGATCGAGGACCTGGCCCGGCCGACGACCGAGGTCGGACGCGTGATCGTCGCCGTGGCCGAGGGCGACCTCTCCCAGAAGATGGCGCTCGAGATCGAGGGCCAGCCGGTCAAGGGTGCCTTCCTGCGCATCGGGACCACG
>JBPCQB010000046.1:0-14852 GCA_050998555.1 Thermoleophilaceae bacterium | reverse complement strand
TCCTGAGCCTGTGGCAGGTCGCCATCGGTGTGGCCATCGGGTCGGTCATCGGCGCGGTCGCCGCCCAGCGGGTGCAGATGACCGCGATGCCGCAGATGGTGGCCGCGTTCAACGGGGTGGGCGGCGCCGCAGCCGCGCTCGTGGCCTTCGTCGACCTCTACCGGGTCGAGTCGCTGGAGATGCCGCCGGGAGGGTTGCTGGGGACCGAGGGATACGTGGCTGCGGTGGCGATCATCCTCGGCATCGTCATCGGGAGCGTCTCGTTCTCGGGGAGCGTCGTGGCGTTCGGGAAGCTCCAGGAGATCTTCCTCACCGGCTCGATCGCCTTCCCCGGGCAAAAGGCGGTGAACGCGGCGATCGCCCTCGCCATCGTGGCGCTCGGCGCGTTCATCCTCTCCGGGTCCTCGATCATCTCGCCGGTCTTGGCCGCGGCGATCATCATGGGGGCGGCGCTCGTGCTCGGCGTGCTGCTGGTCATCCCCATCGGCGGGGCCGACATGCCGATCGTCATCTCCCTGCTGAACGCCTTCACCGGCTTGGCCGCGGCCATGTCGGGGTTCGTGCTCTCGAACTACGTCCTGATCATCTCGGGCTCGCTGGTCGGGGCCTCCGGCACGATCCTCACCCGGCTCATGTCCTCCTCGCTCGGGCGTCCGCTCGGGGGGATCATCTTCGGCGCGGTGGCGGCCGCGAGCGAGGACGACGACGAGGACGGCGAGGAGAAGTCCGCGCGCTCGGTGAGCGCCGAGGACGTCGCCAGCACGCTCAAGTACGACGCCGAGTCCGTGATCATCGTGCCGGGCTACGGCCTGGCGGTGGCCCAGGCCCAGAACTCGATCGCCGACCTGGTCAAGGCCCTCGAGTCCGAGGGCAAGGATGTCCGCTTCGCGATCCACCCGGTAGCCGGCCGCATGCCCGGTCACATGAACGTGCTCCTGGCCGAGGCCTCCATCCCCTACGACAAGCTCTTCGACATGGAGGACATCAACGAGGACTTCGACGAGACCGACGTGGTCATCGTCGTGGGCGCGAACGACGTGGTGAACCCGGTCGCCCGCGAGGAGGGGGGGAGCGCGATCTCCGGCATGCCGATCCTCAACGTCGACCACGCCCAACGCGTCGTGTTCGTCAAGCGCTCGCTCTCGCCCGGGTTCGCCGGGGTGGACAACCCGCTGTTCTACGACGAGGAGAAGACGATGATGCTCTTCTCCGATGCGAAGTCGGGGCTCGACGAGGTCGTCTCCGCCGTGAAGCAGGGGTAGGGTCGCGATTATGAGTGCCGGCGGTTAGGGTTGCGCTCCTGAGCCGCCCGCCTCGAATCCCCGTCGCCGTCGCCGTCGTGGCCGCCGCGGCGCTCGCCCTGCCCGCCGCGGCAGGCGCGCAGGCGCCACCCGCTGATCCCGTCCCGCCGGCGCCGCCGCCCGGGGTCACTCCACCGGCGCCCCCAGCGCCGCCGACCCCGCCCCCAGCGCCGCCGACCCCGCCCCCGTCGCCCGACCCGGTCTCCACCTACGAGAGCCCGAGCGGCGACATCGCGCTTCGGACCCGGGTGCGAGGACAGGGCCAGATCTATCTCGAGCTGGGGGCCCAGGCCCGTTACTTCTCCCGCTACCGGGTGTGCGTCTCGGCGCCCACCCGCCGTCGCGACTGCCGCGTCTTCACGCTGCGCCGCCGGGGCCGGACCTACGGCAGCGTCGTGCGCTGGCAGCGCCACTTCCCACCGCGAGGGATCGGCACCTACCGGGTCACCTGGTCGGCCGAGGGCGACCGGCTCGGCCCGGCGCTCCAGTTCATCATCCGCTGAGGCGGGCAACGCATGCGGCGGGAGGCACCTCCCGAGCCGAGGCATCGTCGGCTCCGTGCTCCGTGCTCCGTGCTCCGTGCTCCGTGCTCCGTCCGCGGGCGCGTGTACGCAAGCCACGTGACGGCACGCTCCTGGAGTGCGCTGAGACGCCCGCGGACGTAACAAGCTCGTTCGTCACGGCCACCGGCCGCCTCGAGGTGCGGGGCGCTGTGCACGCCGAGATCGCCCCTGGCGACGAGGGGGGACAGGGCGCTATACACGCCGCTCGCCCCCGACGAGGTCATCGCTCGGCTGGCGACCGCGTTGGCCGGAGGGTGAGAGGCGGCCCGACACCCACGTCCTGAACCAGGTCGGGTCGCCCGCCGGGTACCCGCCTCGACGCCGTGCGCCATCCTCTCGGCGTGAGTCCGTCCGCCGCCATATCCCTCCGCGGGGTGCGCAAGCGCTTCGGGACCCTGACCGCCGTCGACGGGATCGACCTCGAGGTGGCCGAGGGCGAGTGCCTCGGTCTGCTCGGGCCGAACGGCGCCGGCAAGTCCACGACCATGCGCATGCTCACCGCGCAGGCCATCGCCGACGAGGGCGAGATCGAGGTGCTCGGCCGCCGACTGCCGGGCGACTCGAAGCGAGCCCGGGCGGAGTGCGGCGTCGTGCCGCAGCAGGACAACCTCGACGTCGAGCTCACCGCCCGCCAGGTCCTCGCCGTGTTCGCCCGGCTCTACCGGGTGCCGCGCCGCGAGCGCCACGCCGCGGTCGACCGCGCACTCGAGATCGCCGGTCTCACCGAGCGAGCGGACTCCGTGGTCGACGAGCTCTCGGGAGGCATGCGGCGGCGCCTGCTCATAGCCCGCGGGCTCGTGCACCGCCCGAGGCTCGTGCTGCTCGACGAGCCCACCGTGGGCCTCGACCCGCAGGTGCGCCAGGAGCTGTGGTCGCTCATCGACGCTCTGCGCACGGAGGGCGTGACCGTGCTGATGTCCACCCACTACATCGAGGAGGCCGAGCGCCTGGCCGACCGGGTGGCGGTGATGGCCGCGGGGCGGATCGTGGCCTACGGGCGACCGTCCGACCTCGTGCGCGAGTACGCCGGCCGCGAGACGCTCGAGGTCTACGGCCCGCCCGCACGGCTGCGCGAGGTCGAGGCCCAGGCCTCGGAGCGCGGCCTATCCACCCGGCGCTCGGGGACCGCGGTGGCCATCCTCCGCGCCGAGGACGTCAACGGATTCGACGTGCAGGGCGAGCGCCGCGCGGCGTCGCTCGAGGACGTCTTCGTGGTGCTCACCGGAGCGCAGGTCGAGTGAGCGCGCAAGGCGACGCGCCGGGCGGAGCGGAGCGCGGTCCGGGCGCCCCCGCGCTCGATGGCGCCGCGGTCCGCGGCCAGGGCGCCCCCTCGCCACGCGCCGGGCGCATCGGCCGGCTCGAGCCGGCGGCCATCGCCGGGGTGATGAGCCGCGACGTGACGGTGTTCACGCGCTATTGGCTCTCCACCACGTTCTCCTCGGTGATGGAGCCGGTTATCTACCTGCTGGCCTTCGGCTTCGGGCTAGGCGTGCTCATCCCGCGGGTCGCCGGACTCAGCTACATCGAGTTCGTCGGCACCGGGATCGTGGCCACCGCCGCCCTGTTCTCGTCGGTCTTCCCGGGCATGTTCTCGACGTTCATCAAGTACCGCTACCAGCGCACCTACGACGCGCTGCTGGCCGCTCCGGTCGACACCGAGGAGCTGGTGACCGCCGAGGTCACGTGGATCTCGATACGCGCCGGGGTCTACTGCATGGCGCCGCTCGTGGTCGCGGTCTTCTTCGGGCTACGTCCCGGCCCGGGTGTGGTCCTGGTGCCGCTGATCGGCTTTCTCACCGGGTTCGGATTCGCCTCGTTCGGGGTGACGATCGCCGCGTTCGCCAAGTCGATCGACAACTTCAACTACGTGATCAGCGCCGTCATCACGCCGCTGTTCCTCGTGGCCGGCGCCTTCTTCCCGGTGGCCGGGCTGCCGGCGGTGGCCGAGACCATCGCGCAGGTGAACCCCCTCTACCACTCCGTCGAGCTCGTCCGCCATGCGGTCTTCGGCCTCGAGCCGGTCGCGGACCTGATCTCGGTCGGCGTCCTGGTGGCGTTCGCCGTACTGATGTGGCGGATCGCGATCTGGCGGATGCGCGCGCGGCTGATCGACTGAGCGCGGCTCCTCCGGCGGCCCCCAGACGCCTGACCGGGGAGCACTCTCTACGCAGGACCGTGCGAGAACTTCACTCGGTACAGGTGCGGCTCGAACCCGATCGCGAGCATCGCCGCCTCCTCCATATGAGGGCGGACGTCGGGGTTCGAGAAGATCGCCTCGAAGTGCTCACGGGTGCGCCACTGCGCGTAGTTGGTCACCCTCGTGCTCGACCGTGAAGACGTTGATGAGGGTGACTACGTCCTGGTCCTCCGAGATGAGCGCCATGGCGACTCCGTTTCGTTCCGGGTGGGATCAGGCTGACATGGAGCGCTCGCGCTCGAGGTCGAGCTCTGTCCGCACGCCGAGCGAGTGCAGAACCTCGTTGGCCTCCTCGAGGCTCTCCACATCGAAGATCGCGGCGGCCAGGCGGGCGGCGGTGGCCACGGTCACCCGTGGGTCGAGGTAGGTGGTGGTGGCGCCCACCGGCGACAGGGACACCTCCCGCTCCCCGCGACGGATCGCCGCCAAGCCCCGCTCTCCGCGGAAGCACCGAAGGGCCTGCGCGCTCGCCTCGGTGGGCACCTCGAGGACGGCCTGCTCGAGTCGCTCGGCCACCGCGGGCGTGAGGCCGTGGGCTCCCGCGAGTCCCCCGGCCGCGGCCACCTCGGCCACGCGATCGGCGATCTCCTCGAGCGTCAGCTCACCGTCGCAGCCGGGAGCGAACACCGCGGCCAGCACCGGAGGGCCGTCCGGTGCGGCGGCCAGTCGGGCGGCCGCCACCAGCATCACCGCGTCGCAGAGCGGGCTGGCCAGCCCGGGCTCGTCGCCGTGCCCGAGCACGTCTCCGCCCACGTCCACGAACACGAGGAGGTCGGTCCCGAGGAAGCGCGCGGTCGCGGACACGCTCCGGGCGACCGCGGCCGGCCCGCCGAGCACGTCCACGAGCACGGTCTCCTGTCCGAGGAAGCGCGCCATGTGGGCCTCCCCGAAGCGGACTCCGCTCGACGCGACGCGAATGTCCGGTCCGGCGAGGAGCACCGCGGGGGCCGGCCGTCCGACCTCGCCGACGATCTCCGCCACCCCACGGGGGCCGGGCTCGGGGTCGATCACCAGTCGCTCCCAGGCCACTCCGCCGACGACCGGGTCGGCGCCGTGAGCGCGCCGGCACGCCTCGGCCGTGGCCAGGGCGCCCACCACGTCGCCACCGCCGCCGATGCCGATGACGAGCGGGCGCCGCGCCGCGGCGAGCAGGACGTCGGCGTCCGCGGCTATCCCTCGCCGGTCATGTCGACCGCGGTGCCGAGCCGCCAGCGCTCGAGCTCCACCAGGCCCTCGTCCGGACCGACGTCGCCCATGGCCGCGACCTCCTCCGCGTAGACCTTCATCGCGCGCTGGCCCTCCGGGCTCGAGGCCGCGGCCACGAACCCGGTGCGCTCCACGTGGAGCCCGTCGGCCAGCGGTCGCGAGGCGCCGTCGTACACCGCTCGCTTGAGCTCCCTCACGACCACCGGGGATCGGCGCGCCAGGCGCTCGGCGGTGGCCATCGCCTCGCCCATGAGGGCTCCGGGCTCCACCACACGGTGGACGACCCCGAGCTCGAGCGCCTCGTCGGGGAGGAGGGGGCGGCCCTCGAGCATGAGCTCGAGCGCCCGGCCGGGCCCGAGCGTGCGCGCAAGGCGCTGGGTGCCGCCGGCGCCCGGGATGAGGCCGAGAGTGCTCTCCGGAAGGCCGATCGGCAGCCCGGCGTCGGCCATGATCCGGACGTCGCAGGCCAACGCGAGCTCACAGCCTCCGCCCATGGCGAGCCCGTTGATCGCGGCGACGAAGACCTTGTCCAGCCGGTTCATGCGGTTGAACAGGTCGTGGATGGCGTGCAGGCCCGCGAGCCCGGCGGCCGGGCTTCTTCCGAGCGCCTCGTCCACTCCGGGGAGGCGCCGCAGCGCACCGACCGCCCGCAGGCCCCCCGGGACTGGGCCCGACAGCGCCCGCGTGGTCATCCCGGAGCCGCGCTCGATCTCGGCCACGTCGAAGTGGGTGATGAACACGTCCTCGGGCGCTCCGGTGATGACCACCGCTCCCACCGTGGGGTCGCCCTCGAGCAGTCGCACCAGCTCGTCGAGCTCGCTCACCATCGCGCCGTTCATGAAGTTCCGTGGGGGGTTATCGAGCGCCACGACCATCACGCGCCCGGCACGCTCGGCGAACACGGTCCTCGGCTCTGGCGTCAACTGACCCTCCCTCTGGTGACTTCGACGAGCCGTGAGGCTAACCGCCGCGAACGCCCACGACGCGGAGGCGTCGCCCCAGGGCGCCATGCCTACAGTCCGGCGACGATGATCCGTCTGACCGGACTACCCGCCGTCGGGCGATATCCGCGCGCCTCGGTCTCACGCGACGAGTCGACCGTCTCCGTCGTGTTCTCGGGAGAGGAGGGCTCCCGCCGGCTCGACGTGCCCCTCGCCCGAGTCGGGGAGGAGGATCCCGAGTCCGCCGAGCTGCGTCTCTCCGGCGACCTCCAGCGGATGGGCTACCGGGTGGAGCGCCTGCCGCCGCCCTAGATGACCGATTCCACGACCCCGCACACACGCGGCCGTGGAATCGACCATCTACTTGATCATCCCGTGCGGGTCGAGCACGAACTTCTCGGCCGCGCCCTTGTCGAAGTCCTCGTAGCCCTTCGGGGCGTCGTCGAGGGTGATGACGGTGGCGTTCACCGCGTCGGCGACGGTCACCCGGTCGTGCAGGATGGCCATCATCAGCCCGCGGTTGTAGTACATGACCGGCGTCTGCCCGGTGTAGAAGATGTGGGACTTCGCCCACCCGAGACCGAAGTCCATGCTGAGGGCCCCCCGCTGGGCCGCCTCTTCAGAAGCGCCGGGATCCTCGGTCACGTAGAGGCCGGGAATGCCGAGCTTGCCGCCCGCCCGGGTCATGCTCATGATCGAGTTCAGCACGGTGGCCGGTGCCTCGCTGCCGGAGTCGTCCCCGTGGCCGTGGGCCTCGAAGCCGACGGCGTCCACCGCGCAGTCCACCTCCGGCACGCCGAGGATCCCCTCGATCTGGTCGACGGGGTCGCCCTTCGAGATGTCGAGCGGGATGGCGCCCATCCTCTCGACCTGCTCGAGCCGCTCGGGTTGAAGGTCGCCCACGATCGTGGCCGCCGCGCCGAGGAACTGGCACGCTCGCGCGGCGGCGAGGCCGACCGGCCCCGCGCCGGCCACGTAGACGGTCGAGCCCGGCCCCACGCCCGCCGTGTAGGCGCCGTGGTAGCCGGTGGGGAAGATGTCCGAGAGCATGGTCAGGTCGAGGATCTTCTCGAGCGCCTGGTCGCGATCCGGGAAGGGCAGGAGGTTGAAGTCCGCGTAGGGGACCATCACGTACTCCGCCTGGCCGCCGCGCCATCCGCCCATGTCCACGTAGCCGTAGGCGCCGCCGGCCCGGGCCGGATTCACGTTCAGGCAGATGCCGGTCGCCCGCTCCTTGCAGTTGCGGCAGCGTCCGCAGGCGATGTTGAACGGAACTGAGCAGAGCTCGCCCTCCTTGATGAACTCGACGTCGCGCCCGAGCTCCACCACCTCGCCGGTGATCTCGTGCCCGAGCTGGAGCCCCTCGGGCGCGGTCGTGCGCCCGCGGACCATGTGCTGGTCCGAGCCGCAGATGTTGCTGGAGACGACCTTGAGGATCACCCCGTGCTCGGTCTTGCGTCCCACCTGGCTCGGCTCGACGCCCGGCCCGTCCTGGATCTCGAGCTTCGGGTCATCGACGTTCTCCACGGTGACCTTTCCAGATCCCTGGTAGATGACCGCCTTCATCACTCCGCTCCCTCGTTCGAGCTCTCCGGCCGGTTGGAACCTACCCCCGAGCCGGCAAAGCAATCGGGGTCCGGCGGGTATAGATTCCGAGACGCAAGCCGACGAGCCGGGGAGGGGCGATGGCCGGCCAGGGACGTCAGGGAACCCGCGACCGCTACGCCGCGCGAGGGCAGGGACCACGGGAGTTGCGCGCTGACCTCGTGCTGCGCCCGGGCTCTTCACCCGAGGAGGAGTCGGCCATCGAGGAGCGTCCCAAGGACGTGCCACTCACGCCGAGGCCCTGAGGGCGGTCGAGACGCCGATGGCCGACTACGTGGGCGCGATCGACCAGGGGACCACCAGCACCCGGTTCATGGTCTTCGACCACTCGGGTCTCCTCGTGGCCTCCGACCAGCGCGAGCACGAGCAGATCCTTCCCCGGCCGGGCTGGGTGGAGCACGACGCCGAGGAGATCTGGCGGCGCACCGAGGAGGTGATCGGCGGGGCGCTCGAGGACGGCGGCGTCTCCGCGAGCCAGCTCGCCGCCGTCGGGATCACCAACCAGCGGGAGACCGCGGTGCTGTGGGAGCGCGAGACCGGCAAGCCGGTGCACAACGCGATCGTCTGGCAGGACACGCGCACGGAGTCCATCTGCCGTGAGCTCGGGTCCTCAGAAGGCCCGGACCGCTTCCGCTCGACCACCGGCCTGCCCATCTCCACCTACTTCTCGGGACCGAAGATCCGCTGGATCCTCGAGAACGTCGAGGGCGTCCGCGAGCGTGCCGAGCGCGGGGAGGTGCTGTTCGGCAACGTCGACTCCTTCCTGATCTGGAACCTGACCGGCGGCCCCGACGGCGGCGTCCACGTGACCGACGCGACCAACGCGAGTCGCACGCTGCTCATGAACCTGCGGACGCTCGAATGGGAGGACGAGATCCTCGAGGCGCTCGAGGTCCCGCGGGCCATGCTGCCCGAGATCCGCTCCTCCTCGGAGGTCTACGGGACGGCGCAGGGGGCGCTCGAGGGCATCCCGGTGGCGGGCGACCTCGGCGACCAGCAGGCGGCGATGTTCGGGCAGGCCTGCTTCGACCCCGGCGACGCGAAGAACACCTACGGCACCGGCAACTTCCTGCTCGTCAACACCGGCGAGACGCCCGTGCCCTCGCAGACGCTGCTCAGCACCGTGGCCTACAAGATCGGCGACGCCGACCCCGTGTACGCCCTCGAGGGAGCGATCGCGGTGACCGGCGCGGCCGTCCAGTGGCTGCGCGACAACCTCGGGCTGATCGAGACCGCCGCCGAAGTGGAGGATCTGGCCCGCACCGTGGAGGACAACGGCGGCGCGTACTTCGTCCCCGCCTTCTCGGGCCTGTTCGCGCCCCACTGGCGCAGCGACGCGCGCGGCGTGATCGCCGGGCTCACGAGCTTCGTGGAGAAGGGCCACCTGGCCCGTGCCGTGCTCGAGGCCACGGCCTTCCAGAGCAAGGAGGTGGTGGACGCCGTCGACGCCGACGGCGACGTGCCGCTCACCGACCTGAAGGTCGACGGCGGCATGGTCCACGACGAGCTGCTCATGCAGTTCCAGGCCGACATCCTCGGCGTCTCGGTGATCCGCCCCAAGGTCGCGGAGACCACCGCGCTCGGCGCCGCCTACGCGGCCGGCCTGGCCGTCGGGTTCTGGGACGGCTTCGACGACCTGCGTGAGAACTGGGGCAAGGACAGGCAGTGG
Source organism: Thermoleophilaceae bacterium (assembly GCA_050998555.1). Taxonomy (GTDB): domain Bacteria; phylum Actinomycetota; class Thermoleophilia; order Solirubrobacterales; family Thermoleophilaceae; genus JACCZP01. Next base: position 5,370 of record JBPCQB010000046.1, on the reverse strand, counting down.
GATCCGCAGATGGACGCCGAGGCCCGGGAGGCCACCTACCGTCAGTGGAAGAAGGCCGTGGAGCGCACCCTCGACTGGGTGGACTGACGCGGGCGCGGGCGCGGAGTCGTGCGCCGTCCGCGGAGCGCCCACGTACCGTGATCGGACCATGAGAGATCGCGCCCTCGAATCCCTCGCCGGCCGGCACTTCGACCTGATCGTCGTGGGCGCCGGCGTGAACGGTGCCGGCATCGCCCGGGACGGCGCCATGCGCGGGCTCTCGGTGCTCCTGCTCGACAAGGGCGACCTCTCGGCGGGCACGACCCAATGGTCCACTCGCCTCGTCCACGGCGGGCTGCGCTACCTCGAGCACGCCGAGATCGGCCTGGTCCGGGAGTCGCTGCACGAGCGCGAACGGCTGCTGCACGTGGCCGGGCACCTGGTCCGGCCGCTGCCGATGGTCATCCCGATCTACGAGTCCGACCGGCGCGGGCCACGGCTCATTCGCCTCGGCATGGCCGCCTACGACGCGCTGTCGTTGCGCAAGAGCCTCGACCACCACCACGTATTGAGCGTCGAGGACCTGCTCGAGCGCGAGCCCGGGCTGGTGCCCGACGGCCTGATGGGCGGTGCGCTCTACTACGACGCCCAGGTCGAGTTCCCCGAGCGCCTGGTGGTGGAGAACGCGCTGTCGGCGCGGGACGAGGGAGCGTTGGTGCTGACCTACGCCTCGGTCGAGCGCATCCTCGTGGAGGAGAACGTGGCCCGGGGCGTCGAGGTCCGCGATCGCCTCGGCGGCGGGACGCACACCGCCCGCGGCGAGGTGGTGGTGAACGCCGCCGGACCGTGGGTGGACGAGGTGCTCGGCGGCGTCCCCCGTACGGCCCGGCGCCGGATCGGCGGCACCAAGGGGAGTCACGTGGTGGTGGCGCCCTTCCCGGGCGCCCCCCGGAGCGCCCTCTACCTCGAGGCCGGCGAGGATGCCCGCCCGTACTTCGTGGTGCCCTGGAACGGCCTCTACCTGATCGGGACCACCGACTCCCGCTACGACGGCGACCTCGACCACGTCGCGCCCACCGAGGAGGAGATCGACTACCTCCTGCGCGAGACCAACCGCGTGCTGCCCGGAGCCGGCCTCGACTCGACCTCGGTGCTCTACGCCTACGCCGGGGTCCGGCCCCTGCCCTACGTGGAGAACGGTACGGCAGGGGCCATCACGCGACGGCACATCGTCCACGACCACGCGCCCGACCTGGCCGCGGGACTCGTATCGATCGTCGGGGGCAAGCTCACGACCTACCGCAGTCTGGCCGAGGAGGCCGTCGACCTGGTCTTCGAGCGTCTCGGTCGTCGCAGCCCCGGCTCCAACACCGCAGAGGTCCCGCTACCGGGCGGCTCGGGCGGACCCTTCGAGGGCTTCGCCACCACCTTCAAGGCCACGAGCGGTCTGGAGGAGGCAACCGCGGAGCGCCTCCTGCGCATCTACGGGGTGCGCGCCACCGGCGTGGCCGCCATCGCCGAAGGCGACGCAGCGCTGCGAGAGCCGCTCGAGGGCGCCCCGGACTCCCTGGCCGCCGAGGTGGTGCATGCGATCCGCCACGAGGGAGCGCAGACCCTGGCCGACGTGCTGCTGCGGCGCACGATGATCGGCCTCGGCCCCACCGCGGGCATCGGCCCCGACCGCGCTGCGGCCCGGGTGGCCGAGAGCCACCTCGGATGGGACGGGGACCGCGCCGAGCGCGAGGTGGAGGACTTCAGGCGCTACATGGGCCGGTACCGGCCGCGGGGGCTCGTGGAGGCCTAGAACGACGGAGCCCCGGCCGTGCGGCCGGGGCTCCGAGTGCTGCTTCGATCCGCGCCGCGCGCGGGCGGCGGCTACTTCGTGAAGCCCTCCTCCTTGAGGTAGTCGCGTGCCACCTGCTCGGGCTCCTGCTTGTCGATGTCCACGCGCGAGTTCAACTCGCGCATCACCTCGACGGTGAGGGGAGCCTGTACCTGCTCGATCACCTTCTGACCCGCCGGACCGATCTTCTTCAGCGCGTCGTTGCGGATGCCGAACGACACGTTGTACGGCGGGAAGAACTTCTTGTCGTCCTCGAAGATCGCGTACTTCGGAAGCGTGAGCTTGGCGTCCGTGGTGAACAGGAAGGCGATGTCCGCCTCCTTCGCGTCGAGGATGTCGTAGGGGGTCTCACTCTCCACGGTGTCCTCGAAGTCGAGCCCGTAGGCGCGCTTCACCCCGAGGGCGCAGTCGTCGCGCTGCGCGCACTCCGGGTAGGCGGTCACGCTCAGCTCCTTGGACTTCGGCGCGAGCTGCGAGGTGTTCTTGACGCCCCCGAGCCGGTCCGCGGTCTCCTTGAGGGCACCCAGCCGGTAGGTGTTCTCGAACGGCGTGGGAGCCAATGCGGTGATGTCCTCCTTGGCGAAGGCGGCCTTCGTCTGCTCGTACGCAGGCTGTGCCTCCTTGGGCACGTCTTCGGTCTTGACGTCGAAGAACGAGGTGAGCGAGGTACCCGTGTACTCGGGGTAGCCGTCGATCTGGCCGCCCTTGAGCGCCTTGAAGGCGATCTGCTCGGAGCCGAGGTCGAGCTGCTTCTTGACCTTGAAGCCGGCGGCCTCGAGCGCCTGGGCGTAGACCTCACCGAGGACGTACTGCTCGGTGAAGTTCTTCGACCCGACCGTGATCTCACCCTTGGTCTCGGCGCCGGGGACCTTCTGGATGGCGTTGGCGTTGGCACCTCCGCCGGCGGGCGGGGCACCGCCTCCGCCGCCCTGGTCGCCGCAGGCGGCCACGAGCACGGCCAGGGACAGTGCGGCGAGTGCCGCGATGATGGGTCTGAGTGATCTCACGTTGTCTGGGTCCTCCTTCTGAGGTTTGCGAACAGGCCGCGACGGCGTTCCGGCGCGACGGTCTTCAGTCCCCGGGGCGTGATGGCCTTCTGTAATGCCCCGAGTCCGGCTGAGATGGCAAGGGTCAGGACGGCCACGAGCACCGACGCGCCGAGCTGCCCTGCCGGGCCGTGGACGTTCGGAAAGAGGATCGGCAGACCGAGCGTTCGCACGCTGGCGAACGGCGCGATGGTGGCGGTGGCCACGACGGCCACGGTGGCGATGCGTATGCCGCTGAACGTGGTGGGCAGCCCGAGCGGAAGCTCGACCTGACGCACGATCTGCCCCTCGGTGAGGCCCATTCCGCGCGCGGCGTCGACGGTGTCGGGCTCGATCTGGGTCGTGGCCACGTAGGTGCTGGTGAGGATCGGGGGGATGGCGAGGAGGACGAGCACGAGTCCGAAGGCGTCGAAGCCCACTCCGATGTAGGCGATGAAGAAGCCGATCAGCGCCAGCGGTGGCACCGCGCGGCCCGCGCTGGAGATGTTGATCGCCAGGAACTCCGCGCGACGCGTGTGCCCCAGCACCAGGCCCAAGGGAACAGCGATGACGATGGCCACCGCCACGGAGACGAACGACAGGACCAGGTGGTTCCGTAGGAGCGGGATGAGCTCTGCTCCTCCTACTTGAACGCCGCCCGTCACCGACTCCCCGCCGACGAACACGTACCGGAAGGCGTCGACGAACTGCTGCACCAGGGCGAGCGTGGAGGTCACGTGAGCCTCGCCCGGACCCAGGGCGTCGTCGCTCTCTGGACGCTGCGGATCAGCAGGTCGAGCGCGATGGCGAGCAGGACGCAGAGCCCGCCGGCCACGACTACGTTCGACTTGAACGAGATCTGCGACTCGATCGACTCCCCGAGCCCCCCGGCGCCGATGAGGAAGGCCAGCGTGGCCAGCCCGACCGTCGTGACCGAGGCGATCCGCAGCCCGGCGAAGATCTCGGGCAGTGCGAGTGGCATCTCGACCCGCCACAGGAGCTGCCGTTCGGTGAGGCCCATGCCGCGGGCGGCGTCCTTGATGTCCTCCGGCACGCCCGCGAGGCCGGTGACCATGCTCCGCAGCATCGCGTTGAGGGAGTACGCGGTAAGCGCGATGACCGCCGAGACGGTGCCGAACCCCGTGAAGGGCAGGAGCAGGAGGAACGCCGAGGCGCTGGGGATGGTGAAGAGCGCCTCGGTGAACCCGACCAGCGGCCCGTTCAGGCGACGCCGTCGATGGGCGACCACGGCCATCGCGGCGGCGATCACGAAGCCGATGGTCACGGACACCACCGTCAGGAGCACGTGCTGGAAGAACGGCTCGACGTAGCGGTCCCAGTTCTGCACGATCCACTCCGGGCAGAAACCGTCCTCGGCCACGCAACCGGCACCCGAGCGGTTCCTCTGCTGGGTCTGGGCGAAGAGCGAGGCGCCTCCTTCTAGGCCGCGAGGGCGTCGGCGCCGGTGCGGGCCGGCGCGGCGCCGTGCACGCCCTGGCCGACCAGCTCGATCGAGAGGACTCCGGTGGCGCGCCCCCGCTCGTCGACGACCACCCCGTACTGGAGCTCCGACCCGAGCAGGTCGGCCAGGGCGTCGCGCAGGATGTCGTCCATCTCGACCGTCGGCTCCGCCCGGGAGCGCAGCTCGGCCTCGACCTCCTCGCCGGCGTAGGCGCGGTCGCTCAGCCAGCCGATCGGGCAGCCGTCCTCGTCCACGAGCAACGGGATCTTGACGTCGGCCTTCTCGAGCTTCTGGCGCACGGATGCGGTCGTCTCGCCCTTTCGCACGAGCGGCGCCTGCCAGAGGTCCATGTCCCGGACGCGCTGAAGGGCCAGGCGCTTGAGCGCCCGGTCGTTGCCCACGAAGTCCTTCACGAACTCGTCGGCCGGGTTCATCAGCAGCTCCGCCGGCTCGGCGTACTGGGCCAGCCGGCCGCCCTGCTTGAGGATCGCGATCCGGTCGCCCATCTTGATGGCCTCGTCGATGTCGTGCGTGACGAAGACGATCGTCTTTCGGAGCTCCACCTGGAGGCGCAGAAACTCGTTCTGGAGACGCTCGCGGTTGATCGGGTCGATGGCCCCGAACGGCTCGTCCATGAGCATCAGCGGGGGGTCCGTCGCCAGCGCGCGGGCGACGCCGATGCGCTGACGCTGTCCTCCGGAGAGCTGAGCCGGGTAGCGGTCGCGGGTCTGCTCGGGGTCGAGCTGGACGAGCTGGAGGAGCTCCTCGACACGCGCGGTGATGCGATCCCGGTCCCACCCGAGCAGCTTCGGAACGGTCGCGATGTTGTCCGCGATCGTGAGGTGAGGAAAGAGCCCGACCTGCTGGATCACATAGCCGATCTCTCGCCGGAGCTCGTACGGCGTGCGGTCGGTGACGCTCTGACCGCCCACGAGGATGTCGCCGTCGGTGATCTCGACCATGCGGTTGACCATCCGCATCGCGGTCGTCTTGCCGCACCCCGACGGCCCGACCAGCACGCAGATCTCGCCGGCTGGGACTTCGAGCGAGAGATGGTCGAC
>JBPCQB010000083.1:0-7781 GCA_050998555.1 Thermoleophilaceae bacterium | reverse complement strand
CGGTGCCCGTGGGAAGCGCGTCACCCGGGTGGTCTCCGGCAACAGCAGGACGCCACACTTCGAGCGCGGTGTCGGCGTGACCCGGCTCGATTCGATGATCGCGGCACCGTGAGCTCCAGTGCCCCGGTCGCCCAGCTGCGCCATCGCGAGCTCGGTCTCACCGACGCCGAGTACGACGGCATCGTCGCGCGGCTCGGACGCGAGCCGAACCCCACGGAGCTGGCGGTCTTCAGCCTCATGTGGTCCGAGCACTGCGCGTACAAGCACTCGCGCCGGCTGCTCCGGGTCCTACCCACCGAGGGACCGGCGGTGGTCATGGGCCCGGGCGAGAACGCCGGGGCGGTGGACGTGGGCGACGGCCTGGCCGTCGCCTTCAAGGTCGAGTCCCACAACCATCCGAGCGCGGTCGAGCCCTTCCAAGGCGCGGCCACCGGCGTCGGCGGCATCCTGCGCGACGTGTTCGCCATCGGCGCGCGGCCCATCGCGGTGCTCGACTCGCTGCGCTTCGGCGAGCCCGACTCGCCGCGCTCGCGCTACCTCTTGAACGGCGCGGTGGCCGGCATCGGCCACTACGGGAACTCGATCGGGGTGGCCACGGTGGGCGGCGAGATCTACTTCGAGGGGCCCTACGAACACAACTGCCTGGTGAACGCGATGTGCGTGGGCATCGCCCCCCGCGAGCGGATGGTGCGCAGCGCCGCGGCGGGGGTAGGCAACCACCTCGTCCTCCTCGGCGCGCTCACCGGCCGTGACGGCATCGGCGGGGCGTCGGTGCTGGCCAGCGCCGAGCTCGACGAGGACTCGCTGGCCGCGCGGCCCACCGTGCAGATCGGTGACCCGTTCGAGGAGAACAAGGTCATGCACTGCTGCCTCGAGCTGCTCGACCGGGGACTGCTGCCCTCGTTGCAGGACCTCGGCGCCGCCGGGCTCTCCTCGAGCGCGTCGGAGATGGCGTCGAAGGGCGGCGTGGGGATCGACCTCGACGTGTCGAGGGTCCCGGCGCGCGAGGAGGACATGGAGCCCTTCGAGATCATGGTCTCCGAGTCCCAGGAGCGGATGCTGTGCGTGGTCGAGCCCGAGCGCCTCGACGAGGTGATCGCCGTGGCCGAGCGCTGGATCGTGCGCGCCACGGCGATCGGCACCGTCACCGACACCGATCGCCTGCGCGTGCTGGACGGCGCCGAGGTGGTGGGCGACATGCCGGTGTCCGCCCTGGTCGACGACTGCCCGGTGTACGACCTCGAGCCCGAGCCTCCCGGCGCCCCGCTGTACCCCGCGCCACCCCGGCGCCTGCCCGACGAGGCCGACCTCGAGGAGACGCTGCTGGCTCTGCTCGCGTCACCCAACGTGGCCAGCAAGCGCTGGGCCTACGAGCAGTACGACTCATACGTGGGGTCACGGGGCGTCCGGCGGCCCGGCGACGCCGACGCCGCGGTGCTCCACCTCCACCACGACGGCGGCTCGGGCGCCATCGCCGTGGCCATCGACGGCAACGGGCGCCGAGTGGCGTGCGACCCCTACGCCGGCGCGGTCGAGGCCGTGCTCGAGTGCGCGCGCAACCTGGCCTGCGCCGGCGCCGAGCCGCTCGGCCTCACCAACTGCCTGAACTTCGGCAACCCCGAGAAGCCGGCGATCGCCTGGCAGCTCACCCGTGCGGTCGAGGGTCTGCGCGACGCCTGCCTCGCGCTCGGCGTGCCGGTGGTGGGCGGCAACGTCTCCCTCTACAACGAGGGGGCCGAGGGACCGATCTACCCGACGCCCGTCGTCGGGGTGGTCGGCCGGGTGCCCGACGCGACGCTGACGCTCCCGAGCGCGTGGCCCGAGGACGGGCACGAGATCGCGCTCGTCGGCCCCTTCCGCCCCGACCTCGCGGGCTCCGAGCTCGAGAAGCTGCGCGGAGCGCTCGCAGAATCGCTCCCCGTCGCCGATCTCGAGGCGCAGCGTGCCGCGCTCGAGCTGGTACGCGAGGCCGTGCGTTCCGGTCGGTTCGCCTCCGCGCACGACGTATCCGACGGTGGGCTGGCGTGCGCGCTGGCGGAGTGCTGCATCGGATCGGGCCACGGCGCGCGGGTGGACGTCTCCGCGCTGGTCGAGCAGGCCGGGTCGGTCGAGGCGGCGCTGTTCGGCGAGGGGCCAGGCGGAGTGCTGCTCGCCGGCCCGCGGGAGGCCGTCGAGGATCTGGCCGCCCGCGCCGGTTCGGTGCGCGTCCTCACGCTCGGAACGACGGGCGGCACCGAGCTCGTGGCCGAGGCCGGCGGTGCTACCGTGGCCGTGTCGGTCGCTCGCGCCCGCGAGGCGCACGAGCGCACCCTGCCGGACCTCTTCCCGTGAAAGCGGTCTCCCCCCGCACCTCGGTGCAGCTACCGGTCGTCGCTCCGAGCGACGACGTGCCCTTGGACGCCCGCGACGGCCCCCGCGACGAGTGCGGGGTGTTCGGGGTGTTCGCGCCCGAGTCCGAGGTCGCCCGGCTCGCCTACTTCGCCCTCTACGCGCTCCAGCACCGCGGCCAGGAGTCGGCGGGGATCGCCACCAGCGAGGGCGGACCGATCATCACGCTGCGCGACCTCGGCCTCGTGTCACAGGTGTTCGACGAGTCGAAGCTGCGTGCCCTCGACGGCACGATGGCGCTCGGTCACGTCCGTTACTCGACCACGGGCTCCTCGGCCTGGGAGAACGCCCAGCCCATCTATCGCTCCGACGCCCGCGAGATCGCGCTGGCCCACAACGGCAACCTGATCAACGCCGTCGAGCTGCACTCCGAGCTGCGCGCCGATGGAGTGCGCTTCCGCTCCACCTCCGACTCGGAGATCATCGCCGCGCTGCTCTCCACCCACGAGGCCGACCGCATCGAGGACGCGGTGGCCGAGGTCGTGCCCCGCCTCGAGGGGGCGTTCTCGACGGTGGTGATGACGCGCGAGCGGGTCGTCGCCTTCCGCGATCCGGCGGGCCTGAGGCCGCTGGCCCTCGGCCGACTCGGCGAGCGGTGGTGCGTGGCGTCGGAGTCGTGCGCGTTCGACATCATCGGCGCGAAGCTGGTGCGCGAGATCGAGCCCGGGGAGATGGTCTCGCTCGGCCCCGACGGAGTCGAGTCGCGGATCGTCGCCGAGTCCACCCGCCGCGCGTTCTGCGTCTTCGAGCACATCTACTTCGCGCGGCCGGACTCGAAGCTCGAGGGAAAGCTGACCCAGGTGTCGCGCCGGCGGATGGGCGAGATGCTCTGGAAGGAATCACCGGTCGACGCCGATCTCGTGATCGCGGTGCCCGACTCGGGAACACCGGCCGCGAACGGGTTCTCGCAGGCTTCCGGCATCGCCAAGGACGACGGCCTCATCAAGAACCGCTACGTGGCCCGCACGTTCATCCAGCCGGGCCAGGAGCTGCGCCGCCACGGCCTGCGCATGAAGTTCAACCCGTTGCCCGAGATCATCGAGGGGCGCCGGATCGTGGTGGTCGACGACTCGATCGTGCGCGGCAACACCACGCGCCAGATCGTGGGAATGCTGTACGGCGCGGGCGCGCTCGAGGTGCACCTGCGGATCTCCGCCCCGGCCATCCGCCACCCATGCCACTACGGGATCGACATGTCGACGCCCCAGGAGATGGTGGCCCACGAGCGGACCGACGCCCAGGTGGCCGCCGAGCTCGGCGCCGACTCGCTGGCCTACCTCTCCCTCGACGGCCTGTACGAGGCCATAGGGCTCCCGCGTGAGACCCACTGCGACGCCTGCTTCACCGGCGAGTACCCGCTCGAGCGCACCGACACGGCGAACGGCAAGTTCGCGCTCGAGGAGCTCGCGGTCGTCCGGGCGTAGCGCAGCGAGGGCACAACTCTTGCGCCGCCCGCGCGTTCTTCCGATGACGAGGGTGAGGAGTAGATCCGTTCTTCGATTCGGAGGTAGGAAGATGAAGGCAGTGGCGAAGCTGACCGTGCTGTTGATCGCGCTGGCGGCGCTGGCCGTGCCGGCGATGGCGCAGTCCGCAGGACCCGGCGAGGGCGAACGGGGCGACGACGGCTCGTCACGCTCCGACGAGCGGCCCGGCGCCCCGGGCCAGGCGTGCCGGCGCGCGGGTCACGAGCGCGGTACGGCCGGGTTCCGGCGCTGCGTGCGGGAGAAGGCCAACGCGCGCGGACGGAAGATGGGCCGGCGTCGGGGCGCTCAGCGCGGTCGCGCGCGGCGGGAGTGCCGCGAGCGCGGGTTCGACCGGGGGACGAAGGACTTCCGGGAGTGCGTGCGCAAGGAGGCCCGCAAGCTGCGCCGGGAGAGGCGCGAGCGCCGGCGTGAGGCGGTCGATGAGTGCCGCGACAAGGGGATCGAGCGGCCGTCCGCGGAGTTCCGCGAGTGCGTCCGTGAGGAGGTCCGAGACCGTCGGCCCGACCGGGACGACGACTAGCACTACAGCCAGCCGGCGCGTGGGGCGGCCCCCACGCGCCGGATCGCCACCCGCTTGCGTGCTCTCTGCACCTTTCGCGCACGGGACCGTGAAGGAGCGCACGCGAGCGTGACGGCCCCGACCACGATTTGGTCGACCGGCCGTAGCTTCGCCGGCCGTGATGACCGGGGAGCGAGGTCAGGCGAGCGTCGAGTACACCGGGCTCCTGCTCGTGGTCGCCGTGCTGCTCGCCGCGGTGGTGATGGCGGACCTGCCGGCACCCGAGGCGCCGACCTGGCTCGCGGCGAGCATGTGCGCCGCCTGGAAGGGTGAGCGCTGCGCCGCCGGCCGGGGCGTGACCCATCGCCTCGACCGAAGCGAGGCTTGGGGCCACCCCCGGCCCGATCAGCGAGCATTGCCGACCACGACGCCCGGTCGAGCACCCGCGCTGCCACCCTCACCCCAGGCCGTCGCCGCGGCGGGGGCCCTCTCCGGCCACGACCCTGCGCCGACGGCGCACTCGCTCGATCGGCTCTCCCCCGCCGACCAGCGGGCGGTCGCGCTCGCGCGCCCCGAGGTGGTCGGGCCGCTCGACGGCGCGCCGCCCCGCATGCGCTACGCGGCGAACCGAGTGCTCATGGGCCGCGAGGTGGCACGGCTGGGAAGAGAGGTGGAGCAGGTCGACCGGGAGATCGCGGGGCGCCGTCGTGCGATCGCGGAGGGAGCCCCTCCGATGCCCCAGCACGTCCGCATCCGGGAGGCCGAGCGCCGCGGCGAGGCGCTCCTCGCCCGCTCGCGCCGCTTCGCGCGCTGGGCGGGCGACCCGCGGCGCAACTTCCTCCTGTTCGACGCGCGCGGGGACGGGCGGGTGGCCGAGGTGGTCGGCGACCTCGACCGCGCGCCGCACGTCGCGGTGATGGTTCCCGGGATGGGCAGCGACATCGACAACTTCGACGAGCACCTCGCCCCCCGGGCTCACGAGCTCCGCGCGGCGGCGCACCGTCACGCGGGGGCCGACGTCGCGGTGACCGCGTGGCTTGGGTACGACCCGCCGGACACCATCCCCGGCGCCGCCCTCGGCGGCCGGGCGCGGGTCGGGGCGCGTTCGCTCGCGCGCTTCGTCGGCGCCCTCGAGGGTCGTCGCGATGCGCACACCACGGTGGTCGGGCACTCGTACGGCTCGGTCACCACGGGGACGGCCGCGGCCGAGGAGCGCATGGCCGCCGACGACGTCGTCTTCACCGGCAGCCCTGGAACCGGCGGAGGCCGACGCGACGTCAGCGACCTCGGCACGCTCTCACGCTTCTGGGCGGGCGAGGCGCCCTACGACATCGTCGCTCCCGCGCCGGCGCACGGCGAGGCGCCCGGCGACCCGGGCTTCGGCACCCGCCTGTTCGACGCGTCCGGCGAGGAGCGCCCGCCCCACCACGTCGAGCACAACCATCAGAGCTACTACCGGCGCGGCAGCGCCAGCCTGCGCAATCTGGCGAACATCGCTGGCGCGTGGCCCGACGACGTGACCCCTCCGCCTCCCCGGCCACCGATCCTGCCGCGCTCGAGGGGATTCTGGTGAGCGGCCGGGGCCCGATGCCCGAGCGCACCCTGGGCGGCCACGGCCGGAGGCGTCTCCTCGGCGCCGGCCTGGTGCTCGTGGCCGCCGCGTCAACCGCAGCGGCTCTCGGAGTGCAAAGCGGGCCCGCGCCGCAGGGATCGCTCGAAGAGTCTCGTGGTCAGTTGGCGACCGAGGTCGAGCACGTGGCCCGCGGTCCCCTCGGACACCTGCGGTGGCGCCCCGAGCCGGCGGTGGCCCCGGCGCTCTGCGACACGCCGGACGGGCGGCCCGCGCACCGCGAGCGGACCGCGAGCTTCGGCCTCGAGGCGCCGCTGCCCGCAGGCGAGGGCCCGGTCGAGACCGTCGCGTCGGTCGAGGCGGCGTGGCGCGCCCGCGGACTCACCGAGGTCCGCCGCGACGGCGCGAACCCGCGCGTCCCCGTGGTGACGGCGAGCCGCGACGGCCTCCTCCTCGAGCTCGTGGTCAACGGGCGGAGCCGGCGCGCCTTCGTGGGAGGTAGCACCCCGTGCCTCGCTCGTTAGGCGCGCCGGGGCGCGGGGTAGGGTCGGGGGTCGCCGTGGACTTCGCCTTCGAGCTGCACCGCTTCTTCGGGTTCGACGCCTTTCGTGCGGGTCAGCGCGAGGCCTGCGAGGCCGCGCTCGCCGACCGCGATGTGCTCGTGGTCATGCCCACCGGCTCGGGCAAGTCGCTCTGCTACCAGCTTCCCGGCCTACTTCGCGACGACCTGACCATCGTGGTCTCGCCGCTCGTCGCGCTCATGCAGGATCAGGTCGACGCCCTGCGTGCGCGTGGGCTGCGCGACCAGGTGGCGCTGGTCAACGCCCAGCAGTCCTCCGAGCAGAACGCCCACGCCGTGGAGCGGGCGCTGCGCGGCGAGGTCAAGCTGCTCTACGTCGCGCCGGAGCGCTTCTCCTCCCCCGGATTCGCCGAGCGGATGCGGGAGGCGCGCGTGGGTCTCTTCGTGGTGGACGAGGCCCACTGCGTGTCGCAGTGGGGCCACGACTTCCGGCCCGACTACTTCCGGCTGGCCGACGCCGCCCGCTTCGTGGGCGCGCGCTCCGTGGTGGCCTCGACGGCCACGGCCACCCCCCAGGTCGCCACCGACATCGTGCGCCGGCTGGGGCTGCGAGACCCGCTCCGGGTGGCGACGGGCTTCGACCGGCCGAACCTCTCCTTCGCGGTCGCCCATCCGGGCGGCCACGAGAAGCACGCGCTGCTGCTCGAGGCGCTGCGCGGCGAGGACGCCCTCCCCGCCATCGTCTACGCCGGCACGCGCGCGGGGGCGCAGGAGCTGGCCGACCTGGTCACCGAGGAGCTCCGAGAGGAGGCGCTCGCCTACCACGCGGGACTCGACCGTCGCCTGCGCGCGTCGGTCCAGCGTCGCTTCCTGGCCGACGAGGCCCGGGTCGTGGTCGCCACCAACGCGTTCGGCATGGGCGTCGACAAGCCGAACGTGCGGAGCGTCGTCCACGCGAGCGTGCCCTCTTCGCTCGAGGCCTACTACCAGGAGGCCGGCCGCGCGGGCCGCGACGGGGCTCCCGCCCGCGCGCTGCTGCTCGCCGAGCGCCGCGACAAGGCGCTGCACACCCACTTCATTCGCCGCGAGGAGGTGCCCGAGGGGCGCCCGGTCGAGCTCGCGCGCGCGCTCCAGCACTCGGCGGGCGAGGACGGTCGCTACGGGGTCGACATCGGAGCGCTTCGGGAGACGACGGGCGCCCACCCCGACCAGCTCCGCTCGCTGGTCGGCCATCTCGCGCGCGCCGAGGTCATCGAGCCTGCGCCCGCCGCCCCCGACCGCATGGCGGGCCGGATGGTGCGCCCCTTCGACCGGCGCGCG
>JBPCQB010000026.1:0-4017 GCA_050998555.1 Thermoleophilaceae bacterium | reverse complement strand
GCCAGGTCGACGGAGGCGAAGAGCGAGCAGATCGCGTGCAGTCCGTCGTCGCGAGGGCGCCCGACGTGCAGCAGGAGATTGACCTTCGCGTGCGCCCTCTCGCGGATCATCGTCGCCCCGGCGCCCGGGTGGCCAGGGAGCCGAGCACCTCCGGCCCGAGGCGCTCGGCCAGCGCGGAGAGATCGCCGGGACCGAGTCGCTCGGCGCGCGCGTCCGGCGGATGGCCGAGCGCCTCGAGCGCAGCGCGCGCCGAGTGACGGACCGCCGCCCCGTCGGCGTCCCCGGCGACCAGGGCGAGCGATCCGGCCAGCGTCTTTCGACGGTGGGCGAAGGCCGCGTGCACGAGCGCCGCGACCTCGGCCGGCGGGGACGGGCCCCGGCGTCGCAGGACACACAGCGCCGACTCCACCCGCGGCGCCGGGGCGAACGCGGTCGCCGGCACGCGACGCGCCACCCGGACCTCGCACGCGAGCTGGGCGATGGCCGACGAGGCTCCGTAGGTCCGCGTACCGGGCGGTGCAGCCAGGCGCTCGGCCACCTCCCGCTGGACCATCGCCACCCAGAGGCCGGCGCCGGGCAGGTCGGCGATCGACTTGAGGATCACGGTGGTGGCCACGCCGTAGGGAAGGTTGGCGACGACCTTGTCGGGCACGGGCGCAAGGCGGCCGTAGTCGAGCGCGAGCGCGTCCGCGAAGTGCGCCGTCGCGTTGGCGTGCGGACCCAGGGCGTCCATGAGCGCCGGCCCGAGCGAGCGGTCGATCTCCACGACGTGCAGGTGCCCGATCCGCTCGGCGAGGTGCTCGGAGAGCACGCCGAGGCCCCCGCCGACCTCGAGCACGACGTCGCGGGGGCCGAGCTCGGCGAGGGTGCCGATAATCCGCAGGACGTTGTCGTCGATGAGGAAGCTCTGGCCGAGGTCGCGGTTCGGCCGGATCCCGAACTCGCGCATGCGGCGAAGGCTGGCCTGGCCGCTGCGAGGCGCCTCGGGGTTTGCGGCGTGCCCGGCCTCGGGGCTCGCGGTGTGCCCGGCGACAGGGCCCCGGCGCATGCCGCCTCCCCTCACCAGCCGAAGACCCGGCGGGCGTTCTCCTCCACCGTCCGCTCGAGCTCCACATAGGAGACTCCCCGCAGCTCGGCCAGACGCTCCGCCGTGTGGACGACGTTCGCCGGCTCGTTGGACCGCCCGCGGACCGGCTGCGGAGCGAGGAACGGCGAGTCGGTCTCCACGAGGAGGAGCTCGTCGGGGACGAGCCGGGCCGCGGCCCGCAGGTCCTCGGCCCTCGGATAGGTCACGTTGCCGGCGAACGAGCAGAGCCATCCCCGCTCGGCGCATTCCTCCACCCGGCTCGGGGCCGAGAAGCAGTGCATGACCACGGTCACGCCCTCGGCCTGCTCGGCGAGAATCGCGAAGGTCTCCTCCTCGGCCGCGCGGGTGTGGATCACCAGCGGGAGCGAGGTGCGGCGCGCGAGGTCGATGTGGGCCTCGAAGGCGCGGACCTGGGCGTCGCGCGGGGCACGGTCGCGATAGAAGTCGAGGCCGGTCTCCCCGATCGCGCGGACGCGCGGGTCAGCGCTGGCCGCCTCGATCTCCTCGAGAGCGGCGTCGTCGAATCCTGTGGCCTCGTTGGGGTGGCGCCCGACGATCGCGACGACCTCCTCGTGCTCGCGCGCGGCCGCCAGCGCTCGCTCGATGGAGGGACCGTCCATGCCCACCGCCCCGAGCCGCCGGACGCCGGCCGCCGCGGCGCGGGCCACCACCTCGGGCACGGGCGCGTCGCAGTGGTCGAGGTGGCAGTGGGTGTCGACCACGACGGGGTCGGAGGTCGCGATCGGGCGGCCGGCTAGGCCGCGGGCCGCTCGATGCGGGGAAAGAGCGGCGGGAGCGAGGAGATCGTCGCCCCGCCCGACCCCTCACCGAACCGCGCCGCCTCGAGCCCACGCTCCTCGCTCCCGAGCGCCGCGAGCAGGCGCTCGGACGCGGCCGGCACGAACGGCGCGAGCAGGATCGACACCACGCGCAGCCCCTCGACCAGCGAGTAGAGCACCTGGTCGAGGCGCCCGGCCGCCGCCGGGTCCTTGGCCAGCCGCCACGGCTCCTCGTCCTGCACGAACCGGTTCAGCCGGCGCACCGCGACCCAGACGTCCTCGAGCGCCGCGCTCACCTCGACGGCGTCGAAGCGAGCGGCCACCCTCTCCCCCAGTCCGTCGAGCTCGGGCCGCAGGTCATCCGCCGGATCGGCCTCGGGCACGCGCCCCTCGCGGTAGCGGGCGATCATCGCGAGGGTGCGGCTGGCCAGGTTGCCGTACTCGTTGGCGAGCTCCGTGGTGTAGCGGGTCTCGAAGCCCTCGGGCGAGACCGAGCCGTCCTGCCCGAACGACACCTCGCGCATGAGGTAGTAGCGCAGGGCGTCGGTGCCGTACAGGTCGATGACCTCGAAGGGGTCGATCACGTTCCCCAGCGACTTCGACATCTTCTCCTCGTCCATGAGCAGATAGCCGTGCACGAACAGCCGCCGCGGCAGCTCGATGCCGGCCGCCATGAGCAGGGCCGGCCAGAACACCGCGTGGAACTTGAGGATGTCCTTGCCGAGGACGTGGACGGTCGGCGGCCAGAAGCGGCCGACCAGGTTCTCGGAGGGCTCGGCGTAGGTGAGCGCCGTGTAGTAGTTGAGCAGCGCGTCGAACCAGACGTAGAACACCTGGCGGTCGTCCCAGGGCACCGGAACGCCCCACGAGATCCGCGAGCGGGTGAGCGAGATGTCGTTCAGCCCCCCGCGGATGAACGCGAGCGCCTCGTTGTAGCGCCCGGCGGGGAGCACGAAGTCCGGGCGCTCGGCGAACAGGCGCTCGAGCGGCTCCTGGAAGGCCGAGAGGCGGAAGAACCAGTTCTCCTCCCGCTCTCGCTCGAGCACGATCTTGTGGATCGGGCAGCGGTCGCCCTCGAGGAGCTCGACATCGGTCTTGAAGTCCGCGCAGCGGGGGCAGTAGAAGCCCTCGTAGGTGCCCGAGTAGACGTGCCCCTTCTCGTACACGCGCCCGAGTACCTCCTGGACCGCGGCCACGTGCTCGGGGTCGGACGTGCGGATGAAGAAGTCGCTCGTGGCGTCGACGCGGCGCACCAGATCGCGGAAGCGCTCCGAGTTGCGGTCGGCGAGCTCGCGGGGGGTGACGCCGAGCCGCTCGGCCACCTGCGCGACGGGCTCTCCGTGCTCGTCGGTCCCGGTCAGGAAGAAGACGTCCTCTCCTCGCTGTCGCATGTGCCGGGCCAGGACGTCGGTCGCGATCGTCGTGTACGCGTGGCCGAGGTGAGGCTCGGCGTTGACGTAGTAGATCGGCGTCGTGACGTAGTAGGGCACGCCGCGTCGATGCTAGTCCGGCGCCCCCGCCCGACCGCGGTCGCGTGGGCGCTCGCGCCGGTCCTTCCGACCGCCGCCGACCGCGTCCGCGGAAGGCCCGGACGCCCACCGGCGGCGGCGCCCGACCCCAGCGGCTCGTCGGGCCCCGTAGGTCCCCCGGCGACGTCGTCCCGGCCGCTGCTGCCCTCGACCGAGCGCGCCGTCCGGCCGCGCCCCAGCCGCCACGTGAGACCGAGCACCGCGAGGAGGACGACCCCGAGGCACGTCGCCCACCAGCCGAGCGCCGGGCCGGCGCCCTCGCTCGGCGCCGGCGCCGGGACGGAGGGCCGCTCGGCCGGCGCCAGGGCCTCCTCCTGCGTCGGCGCACCGGCCGGGCGGGGACGGGTACCCGGGCCCGAGCCGAGGCGGGCGCGAACCTTCCGGCCTCCGCCCGACGGGAGCGGGGCCCGTGAAGAGCGGACGCCGTAGCGAGCCGGCTCCCGTGACGACGAGGGGGCGGAAGGGCTCGCCGGGCGGGCACCCGTGCGCTGCGTGTTCGGGGCGCCCGCACCACGCGGGGTGGCCTCGCCCGCCGGCGCAGCCTCGCGTACGGGCGGCGTCACGGGCCGAGCCGGGGCCGCGCTCGACGCGGCGTCCGGCGAGGCCTGCGCCTCCGCGGGCG
>JBPCQB010000085.1:0-24290 GCA_050998555.1 Thermoleophilaceae bacterium | reverse complement strand
CGCGCGCCTGGCCGGTCAGGTGGACGTGCGCACGCCGTACCAGATTCGCGAGGTGAGCGGCGAGCGCTCGATCGAGTCGGTCACGATCTTCCACTCGGAGACCGAGGAGGAGGTCGAGGTGCCATGCGACGCGATCCTGCTCCAGCTCGGCTTCACGACTGCGCTCGGCCCCCTGAAGGCGTGGCCGCTCGAGGTCGAGAAGGGCGCTATCAAGGTCGACTCGCTGATGCGAACATCGATGGACGGCGTGTGGGCCGCCGGCGACATCACCACCTTCGACGGCAAGCTCAAGCTCATCGCCACCGGGTTCGCCGAGGCGGCGGTCGCGGTGGCCCAGGCTGTGCACCACATCCGACCGGAGACCAAGATCCAGCCGAAGTACTCGACCAATACCGGCGTGCCGGGTGCGGTGGAGGGGCAGGCGTGACCGGGTCGGGGGGCGAACGGAGCCGCCCGGGACACACACGGTCACGGTCGGCCTACCGACCGCGGTCGATTGACCACCGTATGCGTGGCCTAGTGACCGCGGTTTGCGATCTCGGGTCGGCGTCGGGCGGGGACTCCGGCGATCCGCGTCTCGGGGCCAGCCAACCGCGGTCGTTAGGGCCCGACATGCGGGCCCAAACCGCCGCCGTTGACTCAATCGACCGAGCGCCGTTCCTGCCAATGGAGGAAAGCCATGACCGCTGATACCGAGACCGCCGACGCGGTCCTCACCGAGCGCCGCGACGGCGTGCTCGTCGTGACCCTGAACCGCCCCGACGCGCGCAACGCGGTGAACGCCGCGGTGGCGCAGGGCATCGCCGACGCCGTGGAGGAGCTCGAGGGTGACGACGACCTCCGGGTCGGCGTGCTCACCGGCGCGGGGGGCACGTTCTGCGCGGGCATGGACCTGAAGGCCTTCGTGCGTGGCGAGTCGCCCTACGTCGAGGGGCGCGGCTTCGCGGGCATCGCCCAGCAGCCCCCGGAGAAGCCGATGATCGCCGCGGTGGAGGGCTACGCGCTCGCCGGCGGCTTCGAGGTGGCGCTGGCCTGCGACCTGATCGTGGCCGCCGAGGACGCGCGCTTCGGCATCCCCGAGGTCAAGCGCGGGCTGTTCGCGGCGGGTGGCGGCCTGATCCGCCTGCCCAAGCGAATCCCCTACCACATGGCCATGGAGCTGGCGTTGACCGGGGATCCCGTCGAGGCGCCGCGCGCCCGGGAGCTCGGCCTGGTCAACCGCGTGACCGCACCGGGCGAGGCCCTGTCCGCCGCCCTCGAGCTGGCCGCGACGATCGCCCGCAACGGCCCGCTGGCCCTCGACGCCTCGAAGCGGGTGGTCCAGGGGTCGGTCGACTGGACCGAGGAGGAGGCCTGGGAGCGCCAGGGCGACCTCGCCGGGAAGGTGTTCGGCTCCGAGGACGCCCAGGAGGGCGCGAAGGCGTTCGCGGAGAAGCGCGAGCCGGAGTGGAAGGGGCGGTGAGCGGCTTCCTTCGAGTCTCTCTTTGACGCATCGTGACCTTCCAGGATTCGGGACCGTTCCCCCTACCGCTCGGGCTTGACACCAATCAGGAGCGCCATCTCGAGCCACTTCCAGTAGCAGTCAACGTCCTCGAGCCCGAACTCGCGCAGCCAGGCGAGCTGGGTCTCGACGTCAAGCAGTCGGTTCGAGGGATCCTCCCAGTCGTACGCGTAGCCGAGGGCCTCGTAGAAGCGT
This sequence comes from Thermoleophilaceae bacterium, assembly GCA_050998555.1. Lineage (GTDB taxonomy): Bacteria > Actinomycetota > Thermoleophilia > Solirubrobacterales > Thermoleophilaceae > JACCZP01. The sequence continues at coordinate 22,594 of JBPCQB010000085.1, read as the reverse complement.
CCGTGAAGGCGCTCGGTCGGGGAGGCGACGTGCTCGAGGTTCGCGAACACCCCGCCGGGCTCGAGCCGCTCGCAGACCTCGGCGTAGAGAGAGCGCTTGCGCTCGTCCTCCAGGTGGTGGATCGCGAAGCAGGAGACGATCGCGTCGAAGGCGCCGATGTCGGGCAAGGGCGAGGCCATATCGTGGCGGAGGAGCTCGATCCCCTCGTCGCCCGCGAAGCGCTCAGCCGCGGCCGCGAGCATCGGCTCTGAAAGGTCGAGGCCGACGCCGACGCTCTTCGGCCGGTCGATGCGGAGCAGGGCGAGCAAGCGCCCGTCCCCCGTCCCGAGGTCGAGGATGCGTCGCGTCGCGGCCGGCACATTGTCGAGGAGGACCCCCTCGCCCTCGGTCCGATGCGGGAGGGCGTCAGCGCGTGAGAGGTAGCGGAGGGCGTGCTCGGTCGTCGTCCACTCGCTCGCGGCCATGCCGGCATTGTGGTGGCCCCGCCGGGCTCACGCTCTGGAGCAAGGGCGGACTTCGTCAAGGGTCACGCCGGTGGGCCTCTCGATGGTCGAGTAGCCCCGGACGCTCACCGCTCCCGCAGCTGATGCGCCGGCGTGAAGAACCGCCGGTACGCCAGCATCACCGCGAACACCGCTGACAGCGACACCCCGCCCAGCAGCAGGTACATGATCACGAGCTGCAGGCGCACCGCGTCGGCCGGTGAGGCCCCGGCCAGCAGCATCCCCACCATCGCGCCGGGGAAGAAGACGACGCCGGTCGTCTTCGTGGAGTCGATCAACGGGATCATCCCCGAGCGCAGGCTGCGCCGCAGCGCCGGGCGGACCGCCTGGGCGGTCGTGGCGCCCAGGGCGAGCGTGGCCTCGATGCGCGCCTCGGAGGAGACCATCTCGTCCCCGAGGCGGTTGAGCGCCACCGCGGCGGCGGTCATCGCGTTGCCCACCACCATGCCGCCGAGCGGCACCACGTAGCGCGGCTCCGGGCCGATCACGCCGAGCCCGACGGCCAGCCCGAGCGTGGCCGCGGCCGCGCCGCCGAGCGCGACCAGCAGGAGTCCGAACGCCCCGGGCACCTGCGCCGCCCGTCCGCGGGCGGTGAGCGCTCCGAACACCACCATCCCCGCCACGAGGACGGCGGCGAGGACGAGGCGGTCGGCGTCGAAGATGGCCTGGATCACGAACCCGACGGCGGTGAGCTGGACGAAGGAGCGCAGCACCGCCACGCCGATGTCGGCTTCGAGGTCGGCGCGCTGCCAGCGCGAGACGACCAGGGCCACGGCGACCAGCGCGAGCGCGGCCACCACCTCGCTCAGCGAGAGATCGATCGTCGGAGTCACGCGCCCGCGCGCTCCGCGACCGGACGTATCCGGCCCTCCTCGAGCCACAGCACGCGGTCGGCCAGGCGCCGCGCCTGGTCGAGGTCGTGGGTCACGAGCACGAGCGACACGCCCGCCTGCTCGCGTAGGTCGAGCAGCGTGCCCTCGACGGCCGTGCGGGCGCGCTCGTCGAGCGCTGAGGTGGGCTCGTCGAGCAGCAGGACCCGGGGCTCGAGGGCCAGGGCCCGCGCGAGCATCACCCGCTGCTGCTCGCCCACCGACAACCGGCCCGCGTCGCGCTCGGCGTAGGGGGCGTCGAGCCCGGCCAGCGACAGGCTCTCCACCACGTCGGCCGTCCGGCCCGCCAGCCGTGCCCCGTAGGCCACGTTCTCGGCGACCGTCCCCTCGAGCAGCGCCGGCAGCTGGGGGATGAGCGACACCTCTCGCCGGAGCGCCAGCACGTCGCGCTCGCGCACGTCGACGTCGCGATAGAGCACGCGTCCGGCGTCCGGCTCGCGCAGGCGGTTCAGCAGCCGCAGGAGCGTCGACTTCCCCGCTCCCGACGGGCCGGCGACGCACGTCGCCCCCTCGTCGAGACGCAGCGAGAGACGGTCGAGCACGGTGGCTCCGCCGCGAGCCACCGAGACCTCCTCGAGCGCGAAGAGGGCGGGGTCCCCCACGCGCCGAGCTTAGGCCGCCGCGGCGGCCCGGCCGTAGACTGGATCAGAGTGGCGAAGCGCGACAAGGGCATGCCGACGGGGAGGATTCGCCGCACCGCGCAGGTCGGCGGGCTGATCGGCGGCCAGGCCGCGAGGGCCTACGGCACCAAGGCCCGGAACTGGACCCGCTCCGACGAGGACCGCGCCGAGGCCACGTTGCGCCGGCAGGCCGAGGCCGCCGAGGAGATCGTCGAGGTGCTCGGGAACATGAAGGGCGCCGCGATGAAGATCGGTCAGGTGGCCTCCTTCATCGACACTGGTCCGATGCCCCCGGAGGCCAAGGAGCGCTTCCAGGCCAAGCTTGCCGAGCTCCGCGATCAGGCGCCGAAGGTCCCGTTCCGGGAGATGCGCAAGGTGATCGAGGAGGATCTCGGGGAGAAGCTCGGCCGCGTGTTCGCCGACTTCGACGAGGAGGCCATCGCTGCGGCCTCCATCGGTCAGGTCTACCGCGCGGAGCTCCACGACGGCCGGCAGGTCGCGGTCAAGGTCCAGTACCCCGGCGTGGCCCAGGCCGTCCGGGCCGACCTCCAGAACATGGGCCTGATCCTCCGCGCCGTGAAGCGCATGGCGCCCGGCCTCGACGTCAAGGCCACCGCGACCGAGGTTCGCGAGCGCGTGACCGAGGAGCTCGACTACGAGCACGAGGCCCAGAACCAGCGCGCGTTCGCGCGGCGCTGGCGTGGGCATCCCTTCGTGGTCATCCCCGACGTGATGACCGATCTCTCCCACGAGCGGGTGCTGGTCTCCGAGTTCGTCGAGGGGCGGTCCTTCGAGAAGGTCAAGCGCCTCGACGACGCCGAGCGCAACCGCTTCGGCGAGATGGTGCTGCGCTTCTTCTTCGGGTCGCTCTACCGGATCGGCCATTTCTCCGGCGACCCCCACCCCGGCAACTTTCTGCTGATGAACGACGGACGCGTGGCGTTCCTCGACTTCGGGATGACCAAGAAGGTGTCGCCGGAGCAGGTCGAGGGCGAGAAGAACGTGATCCGCCGCATCCTCGAGGGCGACGCCGACCGCGTGCACGAGGCCCTGGTGGAGATGGGCGTCGTGGACCCCGCCGACGAGGTGACCACCCCCGAGGCCGTTATGGACCACTTCCGCGACGTGGCCGAATGGTTCTACGAGGACCGCGAGGTGACGCTCGAGCACGAGTACGTGAGCTCGCTGATGATCGAAATGGGCGATCCGCGCTCGCGCCACTGGCCGGTCATGCGCCGCGAGACCATTCCCCCCGAGGCCATGCTCGGCCGGCGCATGGAGGCGCTCGTGCTCGGCGTGCTGGGCAACCTGAACGTGCGCGCCAACTGGCATCTCATCGTGCGTGAGTGGCTGTTCGGCGATCCGCCGGCCACCGAGCTCGGTCGCGAGGAGGAGTCGTTCTGGGCCGGCGGCCGGGGCGCCGAGGAGCCCACCCGGCGGGCGCGAGTGGCCTGAACGGCGGCGTCGAGCACCTGCGCGACTGCGACCCGGTGATGGGCGCGTTGGTCGACCGGCTGGGACCGCTCAGCGTCGAGGACCGCCGCCGCGGGCGCCCCGCCGACCCCTACGGGGCGCTGGTGCGCTCGATCGTCGGCCAGCAGCTCTCCACCAAGGCCGCCCGCTCGATATGGGAGCGCCTGATCGCGGGGTTCGGCGGCCGCCCTCCCACCCCCGACGAGCTCCTCGCCGCCGACCCGGAGGCGGTCCGCGGCGCCGGGCTATCCGGGTCGAAGGTCGCCTACCTGCGCGACCTGGCCGAGCGGGTGGCCGACGGCGACCTCGACCTCTCGGGGCTGGCCGAGCGCCCCGACGAGGAGGTGATCGCCGAGCTGACCGCGGTCAAGGGACTCGGGCGATGGTCAGCCGACATGTTCCTGCTGTTCCACCTCGGCCGCCCCGACGTGCTCCCGGTCGGCGACCTCGGCGTGCGCCGCGGCGCGGAGCGCGCCTACGGCCTGGCCGAGCTGCCGCGCCCGGCGGAGCTCACCACGCTCGCCGAGCCCTGGCGCCCCCACCGCTCACTGGCCTCGCTCTACCTCTGGCGCTCCCTGGACGCCGTGCCTACGCCCTGAACGTCGGTCAGGCGGCCACGGGAAACGCTCGGTCCTCGGTACCCTGCGCCGCGAACGTCCCCGGTGCGTCATCGCCGTCGTCGCAGTCGGGACACCAGAGATCGTCGGGGTGGTCGACGGGCTCGTCGCAGAACAGGCACACGATGAGGACCTCGACCACGGCTCTCTCCACCAGGTACACGCTCGGGAACGTACGGAGGAGGGCGGACGGAACGGGTCGCGCGAGCCCCGCCCGCCTCGACCTACGATCGCGCCATGGACCAGATACCTCAGATCGTCGGCGCAGTGCTCGTGCTGATCGGGTTCGCAGCCGCCCAGCGCGGGAGCCTCTCGCCCCACTCGGTGGCCTACCTCGTGCTCAACGTGGCGGGTGGAGCGATCCTCACCGTGGTGGCCCTCGTAGAGCGGGACTGGGGCTTCCTGCTGCTCGAGGTGGTGTGGACGATCGTCTCCCTGTGGGGGCTCGTGCAGGTGTCCCGGACGCACACACCCTCGGCGGCCCACTGAGCGTCCCCGTCGAGCCCGAGGGCGTCCCGCCGCCGACGCTCTTAGGCGCCGAAAACCGAGGAGTCCAAGGACGCAGTGAGCGACGCGTGCGTCAGCACGCGAGCGACCGAGGACACGGGAATCCGAAGGTTTGCAGGCGCCTAAGCGCCGCAGGAGGGCTCTGAGTCGGCTACCCGGAACGACGAGCCGCACCCGCAGGCCGCCACGACATTCGGGTTCTTCACCTCGAAGCCGGCGCCCATGAGGCTCTCCGTGTAGTCGACCACCGACCCGTCCACGTACTGGAGGCTCTGCTCGTCGACGATCAGGCGGATGCCGCGATCCTCGAAGATCTGGTCGCCGTCGCGCTGCTCGTCGAGGGCGAGGGCGTACTGGAAGCCCGAGCAGCCACCACCCTTCACTCCCACCCGCAGGCCGGCCTCGGGAGTCGGGTCCTGCGAGGTCAGGAAGGCAGTGACCTTCTCCGCCGCCTTGTCGGTCAGGGTTACCACGTCCTCAAGTGTATCGCTGAGTCCGCGCGACCTCGCGCCGACGCTATGGTGAGCCGTCGATGCCCACGCCAGGCGAGCTGAAGAAACGCATCGAGATCGCCCTCCCCGGCTCGACGGCCGAGGTCCAGGATCTCACCGGCGGCGGGGACCACTTCCGCGCCGAGGTGATCTCGGAGCGCTTCGACGGGTTGTCGAGGATCGACCGCCACCGGCTCGTGTACGACGTCTTCGGCGACGAGGTGGGCGGCCCGATCCACGCCCTGTCGCTCAAGACCTCCACCCCAGAGGAGACGACATGACCAACGACGAGATCCGCGACTTCATCCAGCAGTCCATCGGCGAGAATCACGTGATGCTGTTCATGAAGGGCACGCCCGAGCAGCCGATGTGCGGCTTCTCGGCCCGCACGGCGGCCGCGCTGAACGCCCTCGGCGTGGAGTACTCCGCGCTCGACATCCTGCCCGACCCCCGTATCCGCCAGGAGCTCTCGGGGCTCTCGCAGTGGCCCACCATCCCGCAGCTCTTCGTGGACGGCAAGCTCGTCGGGGGGGCCGACATAGCCACCGAGACGTACGAGACCGGCGAGCTAGCGGACACCGTCGGCGTCGCCCAGCCGGCCGCCGAGCAGGTGCCGGAGCCGCCGGCGGTAGAGGCTCCGCAGACCGCACCACTCGGGTTGGAGAACCGGCTCGGGTAGCGGACCCAGCGGACCGTCCCCGCTCCCGGAGGCAGCTCCCGGCGCGGGGCGACCCGCGCCCGGGAGCCCTACGGACGGGGCTCGGGGGGACCGCCGCGGCCCCGGGCCCGGCCGGTCGCACCCATCGCCAGCTGCCGTCCCCGACCGGCGTACTCGCGCATCTGCCGGCGGTAGCGCTCCTTCTCCTCCGGCGTCATGGCCTGCCAGCGCCGGTAGGCGGCGTGGGCCAGTGGCGGCCCGTAGCGGCGGGCGGCGCGCACCAGGAGCTTGACGTGGAGGGCCATCGGTCAGGCCCGGGTCCCGGTGCGACCACCGGAGGCGCTGGTGCGAGCGCTCGAGCCTGCCGGCTTTGGCGGCCCGGCGGCGGCGTCCAGGTGGTCGAGGTACTCGACGATGCGATGGGAGTCGTGCACCACCTCCTCACCGTGCACCAGCACCGGGACCCAGCGCTGGTCGGTCAGGGCGGCGACCTCGGGCCGGTAGCGCTTCATGTAGGGGACGCGGACCTCCTCGAACTCGATCCCCGACTTCCGCAGCCGGCGCGCGACCTTCCCGCAGACGCAGAACGCGTCGCTCGGCGTCTTGCAGCGGTAGAGGGTGGCCATCCGGCTAATGCTCCATCGGCGGCTGGTTGGCCACCCGGTGCTCGCCCTCGAAGTGGCGCTGGTCGTCGACGCAGCGCACGGCGTCGGGCTTGGCCTCGAGTCGCCCCGCGGGGATCTCCTTGCCGCACACCACGCAGGTTCCGTAGGTGCCATCGTCGAGGGCGGTGAGCGCCTCGTCGATCCGGCGACGCTCCTCATCGAGGAACACGTCGGTGGTGGCCTCCACCTCCTGGTCGTGCGTCTCGGAGCCCGCGTCGCCGGGGTGCTGATCGAAGTCGGCGAGCTCGCCCTCCCGCGCGCCCTCGCTCTCGGCGTGCATTCCCGACCGGGTGCTCTCGATCTCCTCGATCCGGCGCTCGAGTTGCGCTCTGACCTTGTCCGCGTCGTAGTGAGCCATCGCCCCAGCCTAGTCATCGAGAGCCCGTGTGCCGGAGGGCCGAGGGCCCGCCGCAGCCGACCTTCAGGCCGCGCCCAGCTCCGGACCGCCGTCCGCCGGAGGAAGCGGTGGATCCTCGGGCGGGGGCCTGAGCGGGCGGTAGGTCTCGACGAGGATCTCGAGGGCCGCGGCGGTGGGGATGGCGAGAAGAGCCCCGACCACGCCGAACAGCACTCCCCCGACCAGCACGGCGAGGATGACGAGAAGCGGGGAGAGCTCCACGGTGCGCCGGTAGACGATCGGCTGGAGCAAGTTGTTCTCCACCTGCTGGTAGACGAGGAAGAACACTCCCCAGACGATCAGCGCGGTGGGGAAGTCCGCGATCGCGGCGAAGATCGCGATGATGGCGCCCGCTACGGAGGCCCCGACGACGGGTATGAGGTCGAGTAGCCCCATGACCACGGCGAGCGCCCCGGCGAACGGCACGCCGAGGATGCGCAACACCACGTAGGCGCTGAGACCGGCCATGAGGGATATGGCCGCGTTGCCGATCACGTATCCGGCTACGGCCTTGTAGACCCTGTCCGCCACGGTGCGCGCCTCCCGGACGTGCGCCGGGTTGAGCTGGGCGAAGAACAGCTCCGCCAGACGGCGGCCGTCGAGCAGGAGCAGGAAGGTGAAGACGAACGCGGTGACGAGCTGGACCACACCCGAGAACACTCCGACGGTGACCGTCTGGGCCGCGCCGACCGCCTCGTCCGTGCGGCTCGGCAGAGCGTCGATCTGGCGCGCCACCGCCTGCCCGATCCCGAACCGGTCGCCGGCGCGCGCGGCGTCGAGGTAGGCGGGAATGGTCTCGATGAGGCCGTCGACCTGCGACACGACCGCCGGCACCACGGCGGTGACCACGCCGGCGATCGCGAGACCGATCCCGACGTAGACGACGAGGATGGCGAGCACCAGCGGTACGCGCAGGCGCTCGAGCCCGTACACCGCGGGACCCAGGGCGAGGGCGAGGAACGCGGACACCACGAGCACGCCGATGACCTGGCGCAGGGCCCACACCAGGTAGAGCGCTACCCCGAGGCCGACGACGACGAGGACGATCCGGACTACGTCGCGGTTCGTCACCATCCCCGCGCCAGCCTACGGGCCGCTTCGGCGTCTATCGGCGCCGCGAGAAGAGGCCGAAGAACCCGCCGATCCCACCGCCGAGCACGAAGCCGACCGCAGCGGCGCCGGCCAGGGCGACCGTCGGGTTACTGCGCAGGTGGCCACGCCAGTCGGCGATCTCGGCGACCTTGACCTGGAGCTCGTTGATCGAGCCGGTGAGATCGGTGCGCGTGCTCTGGATCGACCGGCGGATCTCCTCGGTGGAGCGGGCGGGGGGCATCAGCTGCGGATCTCCTCCTCGATCACCTGACGGGTGATCTTCGCCTCCTCGATCGCGGCCTCCGGCGTGGGCGGGGACCCGCGGCGCACGAAGCGGAGGGCGACGAGGCCGGCGACGGCGGCCAGGACGAGGAGCAGGCCGGTGACGATGAGGTAGCCCGCCCAGAACCCTGCGCTCGGAGACAGGTCGCCGTCGAGCACGTCGGCGATGAACAGGGAGAGGAAGTGCAGGAAGAAGACGATCGCGAGGAGCGCGAAGGTCCCGGCGGCCGCGCCGACCGCCGCGCCGCGACCGAGGCGCGTGACCTTCTCGGTGACCTCGATCTTCGCGAGCTCGATCTCCTCGCGGACGAGGAGCGAGGTCTTCTGGGAGATGTCACCGACGATCTCCCCGAGCGAGCGATCACGGACGGGCCCCGGCCGGCGGTCAGCCACGGCGCGAGAGCCACCTCAATAGCCCGGCGAAGACGAGGCCGCCCGCGAAGGCCGCCCCTACGTAGATCTCAGGACGGTCGCCGAGGTCCAGCTCGCCGGCGGCGCTCGCGGGGGAGGCGCCGGCCGGGGCGGGCTCGCCTACCGGGTCCCAGGTGGGGACGGGCGCCGGCACGCCCTGCGCCGCAGCGGCGGTTCCCGCGGCGCCGGCGCTCTCGGTCGCGGCGATGGCGGGCGGCTCCTCCACCGGCGCGACCGTAGGCTCGACGGGCTCGGGGAGCGGCTCGAACGGCTCCGCAGGCGCCGGGGGCTCCGGAGCGAGGATGGGCTCGGCGGCGGGGTCGACCGGCACCGGGTCGACCGCCGGGGGCGGGGGCTCGACCGCCGAGTCATATGCGGAGGGCGGTGGCTCGGTGGCGTCCAAGGGCCGACCCGTCTCCGGGACCGGGGTGGGCGGAAAGGACTCGATCGTCGGTGGGCCGGACGGTATGGGCTCGCCGGGGGCCGCGGGGTCGACCGGCGCACCCAACGGGTCGGCGGGATCGGCCACGGGCTCGACCGGGGCGGGCTCGTCCTCGGGCCTTCTGTCTCCGGGGGACTCCACGGCTAGAGGTCGGGTGGGTCCTCGTCGAAGACGCGCATCCAGATCATCGTCCCGACGCGCTGGACGGCCACGGTCGCAAGCGCGCCCAGTGCAGCGAGCAGTCCGCTCCACATCAGCCGCTTGACGAGGTCGTTGCTCATGCGGCCGGGCAATCTACCGAGATATGGCAGGGGCGTCAGCGGCGGTGGCCTCGAGGCCACCGCAGATGGTCTCGACCACCAGGGTCTTCGCGCGCTCGTAGTCGTCGTCCTCGTGGGGCATGAGGTCGAAGATCCAGGCGGTCAGCAGCTGCTCGATCGCCCCGTAGAAGCACATGGCCGCGAACTGGGCCGAGATGTCGGCCTTGAAGTGGCCGTCGTCGCGGGCGGACTCGACGATGTCGGCGATCAGCGCGTAGGCCTGGTCGATCTTGTCCAGATGCGCGCGCCCGAAGGAGTTGGCTGCTCGTGTGACCTCCACGATGATCACTTTCATCAGCTCGGGCTCGTGTCGGTAGGAGTCGATGATGAAGGACGCCACCCGGTGGAGCTTCTCGCGGGCGGTGCCCTCGCCCTCGTCGATCACGACGATCGTGTCCAGGAGCAGCTGCCAGCGCTCGGTGAAGAGCGTGTCGAGCATGTCCTCCTTCGACTCGAAGTAGTGGTAGACGAGCCCGTACGCGACGCCGGCCTCGTCGGCGACGTCGGAGACCCGGCATCCGTGGAAGCCCTCGCGCGCGAATACGCGAACGGCGGCGTCGAGGATGACGCGCCGCTTGTCGACCCGCGTGCGGCGTCGCGCGGGGGCGCTCAGAGCGTCTGCGCGGCCTCGGGGACCTCGATCTCCTTCTTCAGGATCTTCCCCGTGGGACCCTTCGGCAGCTCGTCCACGAACCAGATCCGCCGCGGGTACTTGTAGTTGGCCACCTGCTCCTTGACGAAGGCGCGGAGGTCGTCCTCGGAGACATCCTCGCCCTCGCGCACGGCCACCGCGGCGCCCACCTCCTCGCCCATCGTCGCGTCGGGCACCGAGACCACGGCGCACTCGCGCACCGCCGGGTGCTCGTAGAGCACCTCCTCGATCTCCCGCGGGTACACGTTGTAGCCACCGCGGATGATCATCTCCTTCTTGCGGTCGACGATGAAGAAGTAGCCGTCCTCGTCGATCCTCCCCATGTCGCCGGTTAGGAACCAGCCGTCGCGCATGACCTCGGCGGTCGCGTCGTCGCGGCGCCAGTAGCCCTTCATGATGTTGTGGCCCTTGATGGCGATCTCCCCGACCTCGCCCTGGGCCAGATCCTTCGCCTCGTCGTCGACCACCTTCATCTCGACGCCCTCGATCGGGGTGCCGATGGAGCCGACCTTCCGCTCCTTGTCGGGGTGGTTGAACGACGCCACCGGCGAGGTCTCCGACAGCCCGTAGCCCTCGAGCACCTTGCAGCCGAAGGCCTCCTCGAAGGCGCGCATGACCTCGCCCGGCATCGCCGCCCCACCCGACATGCATAGTCGCAGGGACGAGACGTCGTAGTCGCCCTTCTGGGGGTGGTTCAGCAGCGCGCCGTACATGGTGGGCACGCCCTGGAAGATCGTGACCTTGTCGCGCTGGAGGATCTCGAGGGCCTTGCCGGGCTCGAAGCGCGGGATCATCGAGAGCGTCGCGCCCGTGTAGACCGAGCAGTTCAGCGAGCAGGTCTGCCCGAAGGAGTGGAAGAGGGGCAGGGCGCCCAGCAGGATGTCGTCGGTGGTCATGTCGGCCAGGGTGGCCGCCGCGATCTCGACGTTGCGCCGGAGGTTCGAGTGGGTGAGCTCCGCGCCCTTCGGCTTGCCGGTGGTGCCGGAGGTGTAGAGGATGACCGCGGTGTCGTCGTCGGCGGTGTCCACCACCTCGGTGGCCGACTCGTGCTCGCCGAGCAGCTTCTCGAACTCGCCGGGGGCCACGGAGATGACCTCGGCGTCGACGTCGGCCTTCTCGGCGCCCTCGTGGGCGGCCTCGGCGAAGTCGTGCCAGGCGAACATGATCTCCGCCTGGGGGTCCTCGAGGTAGAAGGAGACCTCGCGGCCCTTGAGCAGCACGTTCATCGGCACGACGGTCATGCCGGCGCGCAGCACGCCGTAGTAGGCGACCGCGAAGTAGGGGACGTTGGGCAGCATGATCCCCACCCGGTCGCCGGGCTTCGCGCCCTTGGCGGCGAGCAGGGCGGCCACGCGCGCGGAGGCCTCGTCGAGCTGGGCGTAGGTGACCTCGACGTCGTCGAGCTTGAGCGCCGTGCGGTCGCCGTGGCGGCCGGCGGTGTCGGTCAGCATGCTGGCCAGGTTCATTCGGTGGTGCTCCTCCCGTCGGTTTTCGGGGGGCGATGTTGGCAGGTCGGGCCGCCCCGCGGCATCAACGGCGCCCTCGGGCGGGCGGAGTGGTCCACGCTCCTCGGTAGGTGAGCGTGGATCCGTCGTCCGACCGGCTCAGGGGAGCGGCGCGCCCGCCCTCAGCGACAGGGACAGGGACCGTCCCCTCGCCAGTGCCCGTCGGCCGCCGGGCGCCAGCGTCATGACCACGCGCGCGGAGCGGCCGGGCGGGATCACGAACCGGCCGAGCCCTACGGTGGCGCCGCGCCGGCCCGCACCGGCGGACGCGAGCAGCCTCCCGCGGCATGGGCCGAGTCGGACGCGGCGTGGCCCGCACGACACGAGTACCGATACCGACCTCGAGCCCTGCGTGCGGTACGCGGGGGCGGCGACTTCTACGGGCTGCGCCGGGAAGCGTCCTGCTTTGGTGCCCTCGTGGGGCACCAGGGCAGGAAGGTCCTGTTGGAGCGCGGTGAGTCGCCGGGATGCCAGCCCGGCCCCCCGGCACATCCGGGAACCGCGTCTGCTCCACTTGGGTCCGATGGAGACAACGCTCTTCCTGCTCGGGCTGCTCTCTACGGCGACACTTCTCACCATTCCGGGCGTGATTGTGGGTGCGGTGGTGCGGCGTCGCGCCCCCGCGGGCGATAGGCCCTTCGAGGCTTGACGAGCTGCTCAAGCATCCAGGTTCTCGTCGAGCGCTCCCACGGCGTGCCCCGCCGGCAGGTCACCGCGTCCGGGCGCAGGCCCCCCTACTCCACCAGCTTTTTCAACCGCTCCAGCGACTTCTCCGCCTCCGTCTCGCTGCGCGAGTCCACCGCCCCGCCGGCGATCCGACCGAGCGCGCCGCCCGGCAGCTCGAACTCGTTCTCGTAGTCGAAGCGGGTGCCGCCGTCGTGCTCTGAGAGGCGGTACTCCGTCCGCGCCTTCGTGCCGGCCGGGCCCTTGCCCTCCCACTCGAGGCGCTCGTTCTCCTCGACGGTCTTGGCGGTCCACTCGACGTCGAAGCTGTTGCCGGCCAGCTCGAGGGTCTGCTCGAAGGTGACGCCTTTGGACACCACGCCCGGTGGCGGCTCGGGGAACTCCTTGTGGATGGTCACCCACTCGCCGAGGCGGGGGAGGTCGGTGACCGCGGCCCAGACGTCCTCGGGCGGGGCGTCGATGTCGATGGAGGTGGTGACCTTGCCCATCTACGCGACCCGCTCTCGGGACGGCGGGGCGTCGGACCCCTCGTCGGTGGCGCCGAGCGGCGTGCGGGTGTCCTCCCCGAACGGTGTGGTCTTGCCTCCGACGCCGCCGGACCGGATCGACGCGACGCGCATGACGATCACGAGCGTAAGGACGACGAGCATTGCTGTCAAGGCGGGAATCCAGTAAGGGCTCATGCTCTCTGTACGCGGCCTGTCCCAAGGGGAGCCCACGCGATTCCCGTCACGCCGTAGTGTCCGCGACCCCGGCGCCGGCGCCTCCGCGTGCTCGACGTCCTGTCGACCAAGAGGGACTCATGGCATGAAGGCGTGTGTGACGGGCGCGACCGGCTTCCTCGGAGCCCACGTCGCCCGCCTGCTCGACGAGCGCGGCGACGACGTGCGCGTGGTGTACCGCAACCCGGACAAGCTCGCCCTTCTCCCGGGCGTCGACTTCAAGCGGTCGAAGGCCGACGTGCTCGACTTCGACGAGATGCGCAAGGCGGTGCGCGGCTCCGACGTGCTCTTCCACACCGCCGGCTACGTGGCCTCGAGCCCGGCGGAGAAGGTATGGGCGATGAACGCCCGGAGCCCGCGCATCGCCGTGGAGGCCGCGGCGACGGAGGGGGTCGGGCGCGTGGTGGTCACCTCGACGATCTCGGCCGTGGGTACCGCCTCCGACGCCGGCCCGGCCGACGAGGAGAACCAGTACCCCGAGGAGTGGCTCGGGCTGCTCTACCCGGACTCCAAGCACCAGGGCGAGGTCGAGGCGCTCGAGGCCGGACGGCGTCTCGGTGTCCACGTCGTGGTGGTGAACCCCGCCTACGTGCTCGGCGTGCCGGTCGATCCGTCGCAGCCCGGCGAGACATCCACGCGCATCGTCGGCAACTACCTGCGCGGGCGCCTGCCGGCGGTGATCGACGCCCCCATGAACTTCGTCGACGTGGCCGACGTCGCGGCCGGCCATCTCCTCGCCGCCGACCGGGGCCAGCCCGGCGAGCGCTACATCCTGGGCGGGGTGAACCGCACCTGGCCGGAGATGATCGACCGGCTGGCCAAGGTCTCGGGCGTGCGTCATCCGGTGATGGTCCTGCCCGGCGAGATCGCGGTGCTCGCGCGCGTGCGCGAGACGCTCTCGCTCCCCGGCCCGCTCTCCGCTCAGGGCTACGAGCTCATGGCCCAGGACTGGCGCTTCTCCTCCGCGAAGGCCGAGCGCGAGCTCGGCTACTCGGCCCGCTCACTCGACGAGACCCTCGAGGCCACCGCCGGGTGGTATCGGGACCTGATCGACGACGGGACCTTCGAGGGCTCGGACGGCTCCCCACTCGCGGTGGCCTCCTCGGTGCTCGGCACCGCGCAAAGACTGCGACTGCTGAGCGCCCTGCGGCTGGCCCAGCCGCTCGCGCGGCGGCGGCTCGTGGCGGGGGTCTGACCGTGGCCCTGCCCCCGCCCGGGCCGAGCTCCGCGGCGCTGGTGACCGGCGCCTCGTCGGGGATCGGCGCCGACATGGCCCGGGAGCTGGCCGCCCGCGGCCACGACCTGGCACTGGTGGCTCGGCGCGAAGATCGCATGCGCGACCTGGCCGAGGAGCTGGCCGAGCGCCACGTGATCCGGGCTGAGACCTTCGGCTGCGACGTCGCCGATCCGAACGAGCGCGAGCGCCTGATCGGAGAGGTGGCGGACCGGGGCCTGACCGTGGAGATCCTGATCAACAACGCGGGCTTCGGTAGCGGCGGAGCGTTCCACACGCTCGACGGCGATGGGGAGACCGGCATGGTGCGGACCAACGTCGAGGCGGTGGTGGCGCTGACCAGCGCCTACCTCCCGGCGATGGTCGAGCGCGGGCGCGGTGCCGTGCTCAACCTCGCGTCGCTGATCGCGTTCCAGCCCGTCCCCTTCCAGGCCACCTACGGCGCGAGCAAGGCGTTCGTGCTCTCGTTGACGGAGGCCGTGCACGAGGAGGTTCGCGGGACCGGCGTGACCATCGCCGCGCTCTGCCCCGGCCCGGTGCGGACCGAATTCGGCGAGTCGGGAGGCTTCGGAGGGGCCGACGATCGCATCCCCTCCTTCATGTGGCTCGACTCCGAGACCGTGGCCCGCGCCGGCATCGAGGGGCTCGAGAAGGGACAGCGCGTCATCGTGCCGGGCGTCGTGAACCGGCTCGGCGCATTCTCCGGGTACTACATGCCCCGCGCTCTGCTATTGCCCCTGGTCCGGAGGTTGTGGCCGGTCGAGTGACGCCGACGGAGGCGGCGCCTCAGGCCAGGAAGCTCCCTTGCTTCCCGGCCTGGGGTCCCGCCACCGCGCCCGACTCCTCGAGCGCGGCGATCTCCTCCTCGGAGTAGCCGATCGCGGCCAGGACATCAGCCGTGTGCTCCCCGAGGGCCGGTCCCGGCGTCGGCGGGCGGGCGGGCGTGCGGCTCATCTTCACCGGGGAGCCGAGCTGCCGTACGGGTGCCTGCGCGCCCGGCTGATCGAGCTCCACCACCATCCCGCGGGCGTGCACGAGCTCAGACTCGAGGGCCTCGTCGAGGTCGAGCACCGGCTCGAGGCAGCACGGATGCTCGGCCGCAAAGGCGGTCCACTCCTCGCGGGTGCGCTCGAGGAAGACCCGCTCGAGCTCGGCGTGCGCGTCGGAGTCCGGCGGCGCGAACTGGGCCTCGAGCAGATCCTCGCGGTCGATCCCGCGGCAGAGCTCCTGCCAGAACTTGGGCTCGAGCGCGCCGAGGGCCACGTACCCGCCATCGCGGCAGGCGTAGGGGCGGTAACAGGCGAGCCCTCCGGCGAGCTCGGTGTGTCCGCGCTCAGGCTTCCGCCCACCGGCCAGGCGAGAGGCCGCGCTCATAGCGAGCCAGGACAGGGCGCCGTCGGCCATCGAGACGTCCACGAGCTGGCCGAGGCCGGAGCGCCCGCGCTCGCGCAGGGCGGCGAGGATGCCGAACGCGGCCATGAGCGCGCCGCCTCCGAGGTCGGCGATCTGGCCGCCGGCCTGCACCGGTGGTCCGCCCGGCTCGCCGGTGAGGCCGAGCAGGCCGGTGAGCGCGAGGTAGTTGGTGTCGTGGCCCACGCGGTCGCGCAGGGGGCCGTCCTGGCCGTACCCGGAGATCGCGCAGTAGACGAGGGCCGGGTTCTCCTCGCGCAGACGCTCGTAGCCCACTCCCAGGCGGTCGAGTACTCCGGGACGGAAGGACTCGAGGAGCACGTCGTGCTCGCGCACCAGGCGCAGCAGCACCTCGCGGCCGGCGTCCTCGCGGAGGTTTACCCGGATCGAGCGCTTGCCACGGTTGAGCGCGAGGAAGAGCGCCGAGGCCGCCGAGTCATCGGCGCCCTCGTGGAAGGGCGGCGACCACCGCACGTAGTCGCCCATGCCGGTGTCCTCGAGCTTGAGCACGTCGGCCCCGAAGTCGGCGAGCAGGAGCGAGCAGAAGCCGCCGGGGAGGAGGCGCGAGAGGTCGAGGACGCGGACGCCGTCGAGGGGGCCGGCGGCCGGCTCCGTCTGGACGCTCACGGCCCCCGCCTCTGAGGTCGCCTCATACGGCGACCTCCAGAGGTGCTCGAACCGGTCTCACCCCGTCCGAGCGAGCGCCGTCACGGCTACCTCATCCGCGGGATCGACCCGGTCCAGACCGTCGACGCCGTCGAAGTCGTGGTCGGCGGTCAGGATCGTGTCGATTCCTCGGTTCAATGCGACGGCGGCGAAGCATGCGTCGCGCGCGCTCATGCGAGAGGACTGCTCGAAGAGGTCGAGCGCGAGCTCCAGGTCGCCGGGCTCGAGCGCGTGTAGGACGACGGCCTGGCTCACCCGTCGAGCGGCGCGCGCCGCCGCCATGCGTTGACGCGTCTGGCGGTAGCGCTGGTGCGCCACCTCCTGGACCAGGTCGACGCTCGCCTCTCCCCGTAGCTCTCCTCGCGCGGCGCGCACCAGGATGTTCCGGCAGGGCTCGCGCAGCGTGTGCTCCCCGCCGAGGGCGTACACGAAGACGTTGGTGTCGAAGAGGAAGCGCCTCACGACGGGGCGCCGGCGTCTCCAGCACCCCGCGCGTCGAGCATCTCAGCCTTGACGTACTCCCAGTCCGGCTCGATCCCTTCGGGCGGCAACTCCGCGAGCAGCGCTGCGAGCGCAGCCCGGCGGGAAGCGTCGTCTCCGGATCCGAGGCGCTGGTCGATCGCCTCGCGCACGATCGCGCCGATCGGAGCCCCGGAGTGCTCTGACTCGTCGCGTAGACGCTGGAGACGCTCATCGTCGATGAGTACTTGTAGGCGGTTGTCCAGCGCCATATATGCAGACCTTAGCATGTGAGACCCGGTCGGTATCCACCCTCACCGCGCCGTGTCGGCCGCTTCGATCGGGTGCCGTAGAACGTCGCGTCGGGTGACCGCGTCGGGAGCGAGCGCCCTTAGCCCGAGCTTCGCGCGCGTCTCCTCGAACGTCGCCGCCCGGCGGCCGACGGCCTCGGCCATCCGCCGCGCCACGGCGATCAGCTCACCGTTCGAGCGCGCCATCTCGCCGTCCGGCAGGTAGAAGTTGTCCTCGAGCCCGGCCCGGACGTTGCCGCCCAGCGAGAGCGCTGCGGCCAGCAGCGACCACTGCTCGCGCGAGACCCCGATCACGCCCCAGTTGTTGGGCCCGTCGGGTCCGCCCGGCACCTCGTCGGCCATGTGGGCGACATTGCGGGCGCTGGGGCGTACGCCGCCGAGCACGCCCATCACGCACGAGATCTGGAGAGGCTCGGCTACCAGCTCCATCTCGATCAGCGGGTCGAGGTTGCCGAGGTGGCCGAGGTCGAAGCACTCGTGCTCGGGCCGGATGCCCAGCTCGCCCATCACCTCGACGAAGGCCACGATGGTCTCGAACGAGTTCTCGAACACCGCGGAGAACACGAACTCGCCGCGCCGCCGCGAGAACTTCGCGTAGTTCATCGACCCCATGTTCAGCGCGGCGACGTCGGGGCGGAGCTCGCGCAGGTAGGCGATCCGCTTCTCGAGGGGGATTCCGATCGCCCCGGTCGAGTAGTTGATGACCACGTCGCCGGCCACGGCGCGGATGGCCTCGGTGATGGCCCGGAAGTCCTCGATCTCGTACGACGGCATGCCCTCGGGCGTGCGCGCGTGGATGTGGACCATCGACGCCCCTTCCTCCACCGCCCGGCGCGCCTCGGCCCCGTACTCCTCGGGGGTGTAGGGGATGGCCGGGCATTGATCGCGGTTGGCGAACGCGCCGGAGATCGAGCAGGTGATGATCGCGGGGTCGGCGAGGCTCATCGGGATGACTCGTCGGGATACGTGTCGACGCGAGCTACCGGTGCCTCGATCGCGGAGCTGATCCGCCAGGCGATCGACGTCACCTACCCGCCTTCGCCGACGCTGTGTGGACGAGACGGGCGTGGCGCTGGTCGTCGAGCAGGAGGTGAAATCGGCGCGTCAGCGAGGGCACGGTCTCGATCGAGCGTATACCGCGGCTAGATGGTGAGCCCCCGGTACTCCGCCGATCTCGCAACGCCACGCCGCGCGAGTACGACTGCGGCACGAGCCGAGGACGTGGGAGGCGCCAGCCACGCGGACCTTCAGTAGAGGCGGTTCCCCCCCACCCACGGCGTGACCGCCGCCACCAGCGGCTCCAGCACGTGCATCGCCGTCGCCACCATGGCCCGGGCCTGGCCCTCGTCCTCCGGCGCGTGCGCGTCGGTCACCTCCACGCCGATCACCTCGCACTCCCCGGCCACGGCCTCGAGCAGGTCGTAGAGCTTGTCGGGGGAGAGGCCGCCGGGGGCGGGCATCCAGGCCGGAAAGAACTCCGGGTCGAGCACGTCGAGGTCGAGGTGCACGAACACCGGCGCGCGGTCGAGGGCGTTCTGGGTGTAGACGAGGGTCTCGAGGCTGGCGCCGATCACCGTCACCTCCGATCGCTCGAGCGCCTCGCGCTCGGGGCCGTCGAGGTCCCGTGCTCCGGCCAGCACCACGCGCGCAGGATCCACCGGCTCGGCCAGGCCAGCGTCCCAGAGACCGCACGCCCCAGCCAGCGCCATCCCGCCGAGGAACCCGCTCGCCGTGGTCCCCGGAGTGTTGAAGTCGCCGTGGGCGTCGAGCCACAGGAAGCGGGCGTCGGGGCGGTGGCGGGCCACCGCGGGCAGCGTGGTCAGGCCGATGGCGCAGTCGCTGGCCAGAAGAACCGGGAGGCGACCGGCGGCGAGGGCGTCGTCCACCTGGCCTCCCGCCTCGAGCAGGCACCCCCGAGCCTCGGCCAGGTCGTCGCCCCACGGCGCCGCGCGGGGCTCGGCCGGCGTGCCGATCGGCCGTGGGGCGGCGCCCAGCCGCTCCCCGAGCGGCCCGGCCAGCGCGTCGACGCCGCGCATGGGCCCGGCGTCGCGGTCGGAGATCCGGCACCGCAGCGCCACCAGCGAGGCCGCGCTCACCGTCCCTTCCACTCGGGTGCCCGCTTCTCGAAGAACGCACTCACCCCCTCGTGGAGGTCCTCGGTGGACTGGGCCAGAGAGAGCTGCGCGCGCAGGTAGTCGAGGGCCTCGAGGAACGCCATGTCCATCTGGCGGAACATCGCGTCCTTGCCCAGGCGCATGACCACCGGGGACTTCGAGGCCAGCTTCGTCGCCCACTCCTCGACCGCGGCGTCGAAGCGCTCGGCCGGCTCGACGCGGTTCACGATTCCCATCTCACGCGCCGCCTCCGCGGAGACACGCTCGCCCAGCAGCAGCATCTCGTTCGTGCGCTTGCGCGGCACGTTGCGGTAGATCAGCGCCATGATCATGAACGGGAAGGCCCCGACGTCGATCTCCGGCGTGCCGAAGGTGACCCCCTCGCGGGCGATCACCAGGTCGCAGGCCAGCGCCAGGCCGAGCGCGCCGGCCAGCACGTGGCCGCTAGCGGCGCAGATCACCGGCTTGCCGAGCTCGCCGATCAGGCGGAACAGCCGCACGAACCGCTCGGAGCCGAGATGCCGGTGGACGAGCGGGGTGTCGGCCCCGAACCCGGAGAGGTCGGCGCCCGAGGAGAACACCTTCTCGTGCGAGGAGGCGAGCACGACGCAGCGCACGGCGTCGTCGGCGCGGGCGGCCTCGAGGGCGTCGATCAGGTCCCCCAGGAGCGCCTCGGAGAGCGCGTTCCGGTTCTCGGGCCGGTCGAGGGTGATGCGCAGGACGCCGCTGTCGGCCACCTCGTAGCGCAGGGTCTCGTAGGGCACCGGGCGGAGCCTACTTTCGCCGCGCGGAGCCCAGACGGCGTCACGCCGACCGGTCCGTGCGTCCGGTACGGTCTCGCTCGTGGCCTCCGCCCCCGTCGACACGGTCATTCGGCCCGACTTCTCGCGGCCGAGCAAGCACTTCATCTTCACCGAGGAGCACGAGGCGCTGCGGGAGTCGATCGCCGCCTTCGTCGACAAGGAGCTGCGTCCCCACGCCGACGAGTGGGAGGAGACGACCTTCCCCGACTCGGTGTTCACGCGCATGGGCGAGCTGGGCTTCCTCGGGCTCTCCTACCCCGAGGAGTACGGGGGGCAGGGCGGCGACTATTACGCGAGCCTCGTGCTCTCCGAGGAGCTGGCCAAGGCGGACTGCGGCGGGCTCGGCATGGGGATCGCCGTGCACACCGACATGGCCACCCCGGCGATCCACCTGTTCGGGACCGAGGAGCAGAAGCAGCGCTACCTCGTGCCCTCGATCCGGGGCGAGAAGATCTCGTGCCTGGGCATCACCGAGCCCGACGCCGGCTCGGACGTATCGGGGATCAAGACCCGCGCCGTGCGCGACGGCGACGGGTGGGTGATCAACGGCTCGAAGACCTACATCACCAACGGCACGCGCGCCGACTTCATCGTGCTCGTGACCAAGACCGACCCGGACGCCGGCTACGACGGCTTCACGCTGTTCATCGTGGACACCGACACCGCCGGGTTCACCGTGGAGGGTCGGCTCGAGAAGCTCGGCATGCACGCCTCGGACACCGCGCTGCTGGCCCTGAGCGACGTGCGCGTGCCCGCCGACGCGATGCTCGGGCAGCAGGGCAAGGGCTTCTACCACATCATGTGGGAGCTCCAGGGCGAGCGGCTGATCGGCGCCGCAGGCTCCGTGGCCGGCGCCCAGCGGTGCTTCGACAGGACGCTCGAGTTCGTGCAGGAGCGCGAGGCCTTCGGCCGGCCGATCGGGAAGTTCCAGGTCAATCGCCACAAGGTCGCGGAGATGGCGACGAAGATCGAGTCGGCGCGGCAGATGGTCTACACGACGGCCTGGCGCTTCCAGAACGGCGAGTACCCGGTGCGCGAGATCTCGATGGCCAAGCTGCACGCGTCCCGCATCGCGGTCGAGGTGGCCGACCAGTGCATCCAGCTGCACGGCGGCGCCGGATACATGAAGGAGTACGGGATCGAGCGCGCGTGGCGGGACCTGCGGCTGAACCGGATCGGCGCCGGCACCGACGAGGTGATGCTCGACGTGATCGGGCGGTCGTTCGGGTTGTAGTCGGGGTCCGCCGGTAGATGGGCGCGCTCCTCGATCAGGTGCGGGCCTACTACGCGGCGTGCAACACCGGCGATGCGGACGCGGTGGCCTCGTGCTTCACCGACGACGCGGTCCACTACTACACCCGCCTCGGTCCCCACTCCGGCGCTCGCGCCATCGGCGAGCACACGCGCCGCGCGGTTCAGGAGCTCGAGGGTCGGTGGACGGTCGAGCACGGCATCGAGGACGGCGAGCAGGCGTGCATCGAGTGGACGATGACCTGGCGCGACCCCGGGTCGGGCGATCGGCGGATGGACCGCGGCACCGAGTGGTTCCTCTTCCGGGACGGGAGGATCGCCGAGGTGCGCGCCTACCACCACTCGGGGCCCGGGAACCGCAGCGGCGACCTACTGGGCTTCGATCACGCCGGGCGCGGCCACGCGACGCTCTGATCAGCGACGTGTGTCTCGCTACGCAGGTCGAGAAGTCGTTGCCGGGCTCGCTACGTCTCCATGAGGCGATCCCGTAGCGCGAGAGCGTCGAGTCTCGAGTCGCCGCGTCACCAGGCCGGGCCACCCGGCGCCCAGAGCTAGGGTAGCTAGGCGTGCCCTCCCTCCGCTCCTTCGACACGCTCACCGCCCCCCGCATGGAGCCGGTGGCCGACGGCGTGTGGCTCATGCGCGGCGGCCTTCCTCTGCGCACCATGAACGTCTACTTCCTCGAGGAGCCTGGCGGCGGGGTCACGCTGTTCGACGCGGGCATCGAGGAGATGACCGGCTGGATAGGCGAGGCGGGCGAGCGGATGGGCGGGCTAAAGCGCGTGGTACTGGGTCACGGCCACCCCGACCACCGCGGAGCCGCGCCCGGCCTGGGCGCTCCCGCGGTATGCCATCCCGCCGAGCGCTCGGACGCCGAGGGCGACGGCGGACAGCACTACTTCGACTACTCGCGACTCGAATGGCGGGCGGCCCGGTTCGCCCTCCCCCGCTTCATGGGTCGCTGGGACGGAGGGCCGGTGCGCATAGAGGGCACGGTCTCCGAGGGCGATGAGGTATGCGGCTTCCGGGTCGTCGACCTCCCGGGTCACGCTCCCGGGCTGATCGGGTTGTGGCGCGAGGAGGACCGTTTGGCGCTCACCAGCGACGCCTTCTACACGCTCGACCCCCAGACCACCCGGTACGGCGCGCCGAGGGTGGCGCACGCGGCGTTGACCCAGGACGAGTCACGTGCGCGAGAGAGCATGCGCAAGCTGGCCGCACTCGAGCCCGCGACCGCTTGGCCGGGGCACGCGAACCCGCTCACGAGCGACGTCCGCGGCCAGCTTGAGCGGGCCGCAGCGGAGTAACCGCCGCCGACGGGACGCTCAGGGGTGGCGGGGGGGGGGGCGCAGGCGGCACACCACGCGTACCCGCTTACGCAGCACCCAGACCTGCACGAGCCGACCTCCCCCCTC
>JBPCQB010000139.1:0-3739 GCA_050998555.1 Thermoleophilaceae bacterium | reverse complement strand
GCGCCGGCCAGCATGATGATCTCGTCCATCGAGACGGGCACCGTGCTCGGGTACCCGAGCACGGTCATGGCGGCGGAGTCGCCGACGAGGACCAAGTCCAAACCAGGGGCTTCGGCCACCTGCGCGCTCGGGTAGTCATAGGCAGTGACCATGACGACTGGCTCGCCGAGCGCCTTCTTCCCGGCAAGGGTGGAGAGGGTGACCTTGGGGTGGACCGGCGCCGGCGCGCTGGGTGCCGGCTTGCCCGCCGGGGCGGGGGAGATGTGCGGGCGGGCGCTCACGAGAGGAGCTCCGCGACCTGGTCGTCCACCGTGGCGATCTCGTTCTCGGCGTCCACGTGCACGACCCGCGGCTCGTAGTCGGCGAGCTCCGTCTCGTCGTACTCGGCGTAGGAGACGACGATCACCGTGTCGCCGTAATGCACGAGGCGGGCGGCGGCGCCGTTGACGCGCACCTCGCCGGATCCCGGTATGCCGGCGATGGTGTAGGTCTCGAACCGGGCGCCGTTGTCCACGTCGAGCACGTGCACCCGCTCGTGCTCCAGGATGTCCGCGGCCTCGAGGAGGGTCGGATCCATCGTGATGGAGCCCACGTAATGCAGATCACTGCCGGTCACCGTCGCGCGGTGCACCTTGGACTTCAGCATGGAGCGTCTCATGAGGGGTCGTCTCCTAGGTGGGAGTCCCGGGAGGTCGTGCCCCCGAGGATGGCGTTGTCGATGAGCCGGGCGCGCCCCACGCGGGCGGCCACGGCGAGAAGCGTGGATCCGTTGACGTGCTCGACCGGGGAGAGGTCTTCGGCGGAGCGGAGCTCGAGGTACTCGGGCTCGAGCCCGTCGCGCTCGAGCTCCGTCCGCGCGGCGGCGATGACGTCGACCGCGGCGCGCCGCCCCGCGGCCACCGCGTCGTCAGCGGCGCGCAGGGCCCGGGCGATGCCCGCGGCGCGCTCGCGCTCAGGCGGCCCGAGGTAGGCGTTTCGTGAGCTCCTGGCCAGGCCGTCCGGCTCCCGCCCGGTGGGAGCCACCTCGACGCGTATTGGCATGTCGAGGTCGCGGACGAGCTTCGCGATGACGAGCGCCTGCTGGGCGTCCTTCTGCCCGAACCAGGCTGCGTCGGGCCCGACCATGTTGAAGCGCTTCGTCACCACGGTGGCGACGCCCCGGAAGTGCTCCGGCCCCCGGTGGGCGGGATCACCTTCGAGGATCTCGGTCAGCGGCCCGCTCACGGCGACACTCGTGTCGAAGCCGGGGGGGTAGACCGCCTCGACCGGCGGGGCGAAGAGCACGTCGGCCCCGGCGTCGGCGGCCAGGCGGCGGTCGCGCTCCTCGTCGCGCGGGTACGCGGCCAGGTCCTCCCCCGCCGTGAACTGGGCAGGGTTGACGAACAGCGAGACCACGACGGTGGCCGAGGCGGCCCGTGCGTGGCGCACGAGTGAGATATGGCCCCCGTGGAGCGCGCCCATGGTGGGCACGAGCCCGAGCGGGCGCGCGCGACCTTCGAGCTCTCGGCGAAGCTCCGCCACGCTTCGCACCGTCTTCACGCGGTCGCCCCCGTGCGGCCACGGGTGGCCAGCTCGCCCGTGCGCTCGACGAGGACGTCCCAGAGCGGGATGAGCTCGGGCGCCCCCTCCGCGACGGCCGCTCGCTGCAGGGCGACGGTGGCCCGGTCGCCGCGCGCTACCGGGCCGGTGAGCGCCCGCTCCGGACCGAGCTCCGCCCAGTTCTCCACGGTGCTCCGAACGAGCGGCGCCAGGAGCCCGCGCGCCTCGTCGGCGGGTAGGCCGGCGGTGGTCGCCACCCGCTCGGCGGCGCTCTCGAGCGTGACGAGGAAGTTGGAGGCGATCGATGCCGCGGCGTGGTAGGCGGCGCGATCTTCCTCGGCCAGGAAGAACGGGCGCATGCCGAGCGCGAGCGCGAGCTCGCGTGCCGCCTGGGCGGCTCTGGAGGTCGACCCCGCCACCGCGCAGCCCGCTCCGTCGAGTCGGGCGTCCGGCGCGGCCACGGTCTGCAGGGGGTGGAGGCCGAAGGTCTCGGCCCCCGTCGCGGCGGCCGGCGCCAGGGCGCTCAGCGGGGTGGCGCCACTCGTGTGGCCCACCAGGGGGGCGGCTCCGGCCACCGCGGCGGCGGCCGCGGGGATCTCGGCGTCGGGCACGCAGAGCAGCAGCAGATCGCCGTTCGGAACCTCGCCGCGCCCGGCGGGCCCCTCGACGATCCTTCCCGCCGCGCGCAGCCCACGGGCGATGACCGTGCCGAGGCGTCCGCCACCCACCACGCCGACGGACGGTGAAGGGTCCCGACGCGCGGGACGGCTATGCGGGCGGAGATCCCGTTCCAGTTCTCGCATGGAGATACCGGTCGAGCGGTTGTCCTGCACGGTCCACCCCCGAGTCGGGTGGCGGCCTCCTCCGAGGGTAGCGCGGAGGCCGGTCTCATAGGCTCTCGCCTCGTGAGCGCGCGACCCGCGGCCGAGCGCCGAGCCGACCTCCTCGAGCTCTACCGCCGGCTCGACGCGGACTGGGTCTGCCCACTGAAGGGGAGCCGGACGTCGGTGGTCTTCGGATCGGGCAACGCCGACGCCGATCTCATGTTCGTCGGCGAGGCCCCCGGGGCGAACGAGGACCGCGAGGGCAAGCCGTTTGTCGGGCGGGCCGGAGGGCTGCTCGACACCCTGCTGCTCGAGATCGGCTTCGAGCGCGCGGACGCCTTCATCGCCAACGTCCTCAAGTGCCGTCCTCCCGGCAACCGCGACCCGCTGCCGCACGAGATCGAGGAGTGCACACCGCACCTCATACGGCAGGTGGAGCTCATCGAGCCGAAGGTGATCTGCACCCTCGGCAACTTCGCGCTCAAGCTCCTCTCCGGTTCGCCGCAGGGGATCACCCGCGCCCATGGCACCGTCCAGACCCACGAGATGGCGGGTCGAGCGGTCTGGCTCTTCCCGCTCTTCCACCCTTCGGTGGCCCTCCGCGCGCCGGCTGTGCTCGAGCTCCTTCGGGCGGACTTTGCGCGCCTGCCGGGGCTGCTACGGGAGCGGATGCCTCCGAGTCCCGCCGACGAGAGATCCCCGGATGAAGGCATTCGCGGCTCGCCCGCCGACACCGGTGGGGACCAGCTCGGCTTGTTCGGCTAGCCCTCCTGGGTGCTGTGCGACCTCTCGCGCGGCGTCGGATGAGCCGCTACATTGCGCCCCGTGCCTCTGAGGCTTCCGGCTCGATCGGCGCTGCTGTCCGCCGTCACGGCCGTGGCCGTGATCCTGACTCTGGCTGTGTTCGGAGCGAGCGCGCCGCCCGCGAGCGCCGCGAGCTGCGGGTCGGTGGGCGTCGGCTACACCAACGCGCGGCTCACGGCCTCACGCGTGGGTTGCGCCAACGCCCGCCGGGTTGTTCGCGCGTGGCGCG
The DNA here is from genome assembly GCA_050998555.1 of Thermoleophilaceae bacterium. Lineage (GTDB taxonomy): Bacteria > Actinomycetota > Thermoleophilia > Solirubrobacterales > Thermoleophilaceae > JACCZP01. The sequence continues at coordinate 343 of JBPCQB010000139.1, read as the reverse complement.
CCGCGGTGGGCCGCCGCTGCCACCGGGGGGTCTGCGACGTCAACGCACGCGGCTACCGATGCCACGCCGGCGGGAGTGAAGGATCGATCCGCATCCGCTGTGCCGACGGCCGGCGGGTCGTGCGCTTCTCGTACGGGGACTGAGCTCGCGATCGAGATCTCGCCGGTCTTCACCGGTGGCGGTCGCGTAGCTCCGCGGAGGCACCGCCCATGAGCGTCGTCGAGACGACCGGCTCCGAGGAGACTGCGGCCCAGGGGGCTCGCCTCGCCGTGCACCTCTTCGCCGGCGACGTGGTCGTGGTCTCCGGCGAGCTCGGCGCCGGCAAGACGACCTTCGTCCGCGG
>JBPCQB010000070.1:0-11580 GCA_050998555.1 Thermoleophilaceae bacterium | reverse complement strand
ACCATAAGGAACGATGTCGGCGACCCCTCAGGGAACTCCCTTTCCCGCAGGTGTTAGCCCTCACGGCGGCCCATGGCCATGCGGGTGCGGGCGCCGGAAACAGCGAACGAATGCGGGCGTCTGACGTTCGAACGCTGGCGAGGGCCTAACGGCGCCGGCGCTCCCACCCCTCGAGCAGCTCGCGCGTATCGCGCTCGCCGCGGCGCTCGAGCACGAGTGTGAGCGCCGCAATCGCGGGACCCGGATCGGGCCCGGGCAGGGCGACGAGGGCGTCCGTCACTAACGAGAGGCCGGCGAGGTCGAGCCCACGGGCGTCGGAGCCAAGCCGCCCGACCCATCGGACCGCGGCGCGGTCGTAGCGGGCGGCGTCCTCGTCGAGGAGGACCAGGCAGAGCGCCAGCGCGTCGGCGAGCGACAGCGACTCGAGCTCGTGCGCCGCCGCCCAGGCGTCGAGGCCGCGGCCGGCCTCGATCGAGCGCCGGAACCACGCGTACGGGGAGCCCTCGATCGACACGAACGCATGTTCGCACGCCCGGGGAGCGCACCCTGGTGCTCCGAGGGGGCGCCCGGCGCGGGGACCGGCCCCCGGATGATCGCGCCCTGCGGGCGCAGAGCCATGTCGCGCCGCCGTCGGCGTACGCCGCGAACCGCTCGGCAGCCTGCGCCGGTGTGCCCGTGATCGTCCTCGGGCGGGATGCCGCGGCCGTCGATGAGTGAGGCGACCAACTGGTCGATGCGCGGTCCGTCGCGTCGGCGCCGAGCAGAGTGCTCGCGGTACATCCGGTCGGTCCACTCCTCGATCACCTCGCCCGGGTCGGCGTCGGCGGAGATGCACAGAGCGAGGTCGATGTCAGACCAGGCATCCTCCCGGCCGACGGCTGCTGATCCGACCAAGGCGGCGGCGGTTACGCGAGCGTCAGCACGGCCATCCCGCACCAGCTGCCCGCGCAGGCGCCTGCGATCGTCGACGGTGAACATCCGAGAGGAGGCTACGGACACGATCGCCGCCGGCGCGTGTCCCGCAAGGGATCGCCGGCTGGGATCATCCCCGGACGTGGGCGACGAGGTGCAGCTGATCGGCGGACAGGAGCGGCGGGCGATCCAGGTCGTCGCCTATAACCCGGCGTGGGCCGCACGGTTCGAGCACGAACGCCAGCGGATCGCCGCCGCCCTCGGAGCCGGCGCCCGACGCATCGATCACATCGGCTCCACGGCCGTGCCGGGACTGGCGGCGAAGCCGATCATCGACATCGACCTCAGCGTCGACGATCCCGACGACGAGCGCGCCTACGTGCCGGCTCTGGAGTACGCCGGGTATCGCCTCCGCGTCCGCGAGCCCGGACACCGATGCCTGCGCACCCCCACACTGGACGTGCACGTCCACGTCTGCGCGGCCGGGAGCGACTGGGAGGTCCGTCACCTCCTGCTCCGGGACTGGCTACGCACCGATCCCCGCGACCGTACCGCCTACGCCGCGCTCAAGCAGGACCTGGCACGTCGCGACTGGTCCGACATGAACGCCTACGCCGCGGCGAAGTGCGACCTCATCCAGCAGATCACCGACCGCGCCAAGCGGTGGGCCGCCGCGACCGGCTGGCGCCCGGACTGATCAGCGCGACGCCGTAGGTCAGGCATCCCTCCGACGGCACCCTCGCCGAGTCTCGCCGGGCACCGCTCCGGCGGCGCATTGGCAACACGCCTCGTCGCCTTACGCCGCTAGCGATGTCGTGTCGGTCGTGGCCGGGTCGACGCTGGTCGTCGACCCGGCCCATCCCCCTGGATTGGTGTTCAGCTCTAGCGCGGCTCCATGTCCGTAGGGTGGGCAGGCCCAACCTGGGGGCCGGACAACTCCGAATAGGGTGGGAATCTCCGGAGGCACGCTGAAGTACGATGTCGGGAAACCCGCCGAGCTCGTAGACCTGCTCACGAGTCACACGCCCACCCGACCGAGCGGCGAGGCGTATCGCCTGCGACTGCACCGGCGCCTCGTCGTCGAGCCGAGTGAGGAGCGCGATACTCGAAGCGGGGCTTATCTCGGGTCGCCTTGGCGAGGACGGCGTCGACACGCTGCGGATCACTCCAGAAGGCGTGAATGCGCTTGACCCAACGCCTCGTAACCCGCTGGCTGCTCACTAAATCTCAGCGGAAACCGTCTCATTCGGGTTGACAGGCTCCGCCCGGACGGCACAACCGTTAGCGACGCTCGCGTCGCTGCCGTCATCCAGAGCATGCGGAGTCTTCCTCGACGAGCACCCGTAGAGCGCCGGTCCCATTGAGCCGCTTAGTCCGCTCTCGCCACGTGCTTCGCGGACGCTCTCGGAACGTGCTTAACCACTCTCAAAGGCGTGCTTCCCGACGTCCGAACGCGCGGGATGGATGCTGTGTCCCTTCGGGAGCGCTCGATAACGGAGGTTATGTATCCCTACGCCGAGGCAAGTCTCATGATCACGGCGAGTCGTGCTCCGGGCGGTTGGCTAGGCCCAGCGGTGTCAGCCGGATGCTTCGGATCGGTCGCGGTGCTCGGCGGCGCGCGCCACCGCGTGGTCTTTGTCTTCGAGCGACATGGGTCCTGGATGCCCGGCGCCCGGCCACGGGGTCAACAGCAGCAGCAGGCGAGTGTCTGAGACGGCACGAACGGCGTGGCGCTCGCCGGGATCGAACTCCACCAGTAGTCCTGGCGTGCCGGCGATGCGCCCGCCCGCCGTGGTCGTGATCTCTGCCTCGCCGCTGAGGATCGAGACCCACGCGCGTTCGTGGACCTGATGGTCCTGCATGCTCTCCCCGGCCGGGATGGCCAAGGCGATCGCGCGGGCATCCTTCGTCGATGAGAGGATCTGCGGATGGTGGGCCTTCAGCTCCAAATCGTTGACGTTCCAGCTGTTCATCGTGCTTCCTTGGTCGTGGGCGGGGCGTGAGTGCTCAGATGGACTGCCGGTAGCCGAAGAACTCATGGTCCTGGTTGTAGCCACCGTAGCCGCCGCCGATCTCGGAGTAGTGGGCGACGAACTCGATGCCTTTGATCCACTTGACCTGCTTGAAGCCGAGCTCGTTCTCGTTGCGCAGCCGCAGCGGGGCGCCGTGACCGAAGGACAGGGGTTGGTCGTTCATGTCGTAGGCGAGCATCGTGAGGTGGTGGCTCATGTGCTCGATCGGGTGGGCGTCGTAGTAGATGCCCTTGTCCGGTCCGTCGCCGAGGGAATAGAAGACGACCCACTTCGCGTCGGGCTGCGGCTTGACCAGGTCGACGATGGTCTGCATCGAGACGCCACTCCACTTGGCGACGCCGGACCATCCCTGGATGCAGAAGTGCTGGGTGATCTGCTCGTGGTGGGGTAGCGCCCGCAGTCGGGCCATGTCGAGGTCGACGGGGCTGTCCACGAGGCCGTTGATCCGCAGCCGGTAGTCGGCGAAGTGGCCGTCGAACAGCGTCCTGTACTCCTCGGAGTCGGGGTACTGCCCGTTGTGCCAGAGGTACGGTGAGATGTCCTTCTCGCCGTACTGGCCAGGCTTTGGGTCGACGTGTTCGAAGAGGTGTTGGAGCGGTCCGACGATCGCCTGGCCGACGCGTTGCACGACGCGGGGATGGCGGATGGTGAACGGTGTGGCAGCAACCCATCCGACGGTGACGACGACCATCGACGCGGCGAAGAGCCCGAACCCGATCCAGCTCTCGTCGTCTCGTCCCGCGTGGATGTGGTTGAGGTTGGTGAGCAGGCCCGTGGTGAACACGAAGAAGACGTGGATCACGATGAACACCAGGAACCACGCGAGCACGAGGAAGTGCAACGAGCGTGCGGTCTGGATGCTGAAGATCGTGCTGACCCGCTTGAAGCGAGTCGACAGGGCCGGTGACATCCCGAGGCCGGTCACCAGGGCGAGCGGTGAGGCGACGAAGACGGTGACGAAGTACGCGATCAGCTGCAGGCTGTTGTAGGCCACGAAGCCATTTTCGGCCGGCCAGTCCAGCGACAGGTACTGGATCAGCGCCGACAGGGCGTTGGGGAACACCTCCCAGCTTGTCGGCACGAGGCGCTCCCACCGGCCGGTGGCGAACAACAGGATGAAGAAGACCACGCCGTTGAGCAGCCAGAAGGCGTCGACGCCGAGATGCCACCAGCGCGCGAGACCGATGGAGTGGCGAAGCCCCGGAAGACCGACCCCACCCGGAAGGCTGATGGAGTCCTGCTTGGCCGTCCACAGCGGGTCCGTGGGCACCGGCTTCTGGATCCGGAACCAGTCCCTGCCAGGCGTGGAGTGCCGGGTCCAATACAGCCGGGGGTGATCGGAGAGGATCTGAACGCCGGAGCGGATGATGAAGATCAGGAAGAACAGGTTGAAGAAGTGCTGCCATCGCGCCCACGCCGGGAAGCCTGCCGTCGTCTCGGGCCGCGACGACTCGATGGTCCCGGGGTAGCGTCCGATGAACTGCTGAACCGACGGGTCACCGCGCAGGCCCTTGGCGGCGGCGATCGCGGAGATCAGAAGCAGGAAGCCGATGGGGAGCAGCCAGAGCAGGTTGAACCACCGGCTGCGGCCGACGCGCACACGGGGGGCGATGCCGTTGACGTGGGGAACCGAACCGGCCCAGGTGGAGGTGTCGATGACGTCTTCGCCCTGGGTCAACTCCGACCGGTAACTGCGCACGACGTCCGGTGAGACGCTCGACGGTGCAGGAGCAGGCAGATCTCCAGGGCTGGGATCAGCGCCGATGCCGATGCGCGAACACCCTAGGCCACGGTCGAGGATCGCCTCGCGGTGCTGTCGGCGAGGTCAACGCGGGAGCTTCGTCAGCGCTGACCGGCATCACGAAGCGAGCGCACGGTGTCATCGTCGATGACCGCGCCCGAGGCCGGTATCACGATCCGGCCGTCACGTTCTTCCACCGACTCCTCGGTCAACGCCTCGACCCTGATGCCCGCTCCGTCCGCGGTGACCTCGACCGGACCCGGACGGAGGCCCAGGCGCTCACGCAACGGCTGCGGGATCACCAGGCGTCCTGCCTTGTCGATGGTTGCGCGAATGCCTGGAATACGTCGGCTGGTAACCGCCCGGCTGCGCGGGGTCCTGCGCGGGAGCACGACCGACCGCTAGACCTCCACCAGGGTCCTGAACCCGCCGTAGATCAGCCGCTTGCCGTCGAAGGGCATGTCCGACATGCCGCCCGCCATACGGGGGTCGGCCATGACCTTCTTGTTGACCTCGTCACGCGCCTCGCGTGACTCGTAGACGATCCAGGAGAAGACCACGGTCTCGTCGTCGGACATCTTCTACGGCTCGACGCGCGAGAACCTCGTGCACACGGCGCTGGCCGCGCAGGGCGTCGGGTTCGGTTGGCTCGGGCTCCAGGCCTCGCGCGCCGGCAGTAGCCTGCCGCGGGTGAGCAGCGGCGGCGGTAGCGACCCCCTCCCGGGCCAGGCCACGGAGCCGCGCGACGACGACACCTCGCCCGGCGACGTCGGCCGGGAGCCCGACCCGCGCTTCTCCTTCGCCAACGAGCGGACCTTCCTGGCGTGGAACCGGACCGCTCTCTCGCTCATCGCCGCGGGCGCGGCCGCCGCCGCCTTCCTCCGCGTGGGCCTCGGGGGCGCTCGCCTGATCGTCGCCCTCCCCCTCATCCTCCTCGGCTCGGTCCTCTCCTTCGCGAGCTACCGCGAGTGGAAGCACAACGAGCACGCCCTGCGGCTCGACCAACCCCTTCCCTACCGGACCCGTCTGAGCCGTCTCCTCGGGTGGGGCGTCGCCGTGATCGCCGTCGTCACGGCCGTCCTCGCCGTGGCCGACGTACTCCTCTCCGGGGCGTCGCCCTCTCCTCCCGCCGCACCGGTGCGGGCACCTCGATGAGCGTGGAGCGCTCCGGCGTCCGCGTGGGCGGCGGCCGAGCGGCCGAGCGCACCGCCCTGGCCTGGAACCGATCCGCCCTGGCCGTGGGGAGCACCGGCGGCCTTCTCGTCAAGGCGGGCGCCGACGAGGGGTCGCTCCTGACGGGACTCCTCGCCGGCGCCACGCTGCTGGCCCTGGCACTCGCGGTCTGGCTCTACGGGCGAGGCGCCTACCGCCGGGCCGACAGTGGGCGCGCCGGGCTCTTCGCGCCGAGCGTCGCGCACGCCGGCTTGACCGCGATCTCGGTCGCGACCGGCCTGCTCGCCGCGGTGATCGTCGTCTGACCGCCGACGCCGGCCTCACGACGACTCGCCTGCTCGACCCGAGTACCGAACCCCATTGAGCGGGTAGGAGTCCCGGATGAGCCACGGTAAGCACGAGGACATGACCGTCCATGGAGACGAGCCCTACAACGCCGAGCCACCACGCGGCGCACTGGCCGACTCCCCCGTCACCCCGGTCGAGGCCTTCTACGTGCGCAACCACGGCCCGGTGCCCGAGCTCGATCCCTCGTCGTGGCGCCTGCGCGTGGACGGCCTCGTCGAGCACGAGCTCGAGCTCTCGCTCGACGAGCTCAGGGAGCGCTTCGCCGAGCACGAGGTGACGGCCACGCTGCAGTGCGCCGGCAACCGCCGCGTGGGCTTCCTCGAGGTCCGCGACATCACCGGGGAGGCACCCTGGGGACCGGGTGCCACCGGGAACGCGGTCTGGCGCGGCGCGAGGCTCACCGACGTGCTCGAGGCGGCCGGCCTGACCGATGACGCCGAGCACGTCGCCTTCCTCGGCGCCGACGTCTCCGAGGAGCCCGACCCGCCGGAGGCCTTCGGGGCCTCGATCCCCCTCCACAAGGCCACGGCCGCGGAGGTCCTGCTCGCCTGGGACATGAACGGCGAGCCGCTTCCCACCGTCCACGGAGCCCCGCTGCGCCTCGTGGTCCCCGGCTACATCGGCGCGCGGAGCGTGAAGTGGCTCGAGCGGGTCACCGCCCAGGCCGAGGCCTCCGAGAGCTTCTTCCAGGCCAGCACCTACCGCCTCCTCACCCCGGAGACCGACCCCGACTCGATCGCCCCCGGAGAGGGCATCGCACTCGGCGCCGTCGCGGTGAACTCGGACATCCTCGTGCCCGACGAGGGCGCCGAGGTCCCGGCCGGGGCGCTGCGGGTCTCGGGCTACGCGCTGGCCGGCGACGATCGCGCGATCGTGCGGGTGGACGTCTCGACCGACGGTGGCGAGACCTGGCGCCAGGCCGATCTCCTCGAGGATCAGGGGCCCTGGGCCTGGCGCCTCTGGGAGACCGAAGTCGAGGTCGGCGAGGGGCCGCTCGACATCCTCGCCCGCGCGTGGGACAGCGCCGCGGCGACCCAGCCCGAGGACCCCGCGCACCTGTGGAACGCGAAGGGCTACGTGAACAACGCGCGGGCGAAGGTGAGCATCACCGGGCGCTCCTGAGGCTCGACGCGGGCGTCCATCACGCCGTCTCGCCCGCGGTCCCGATCACGGCGAGCACCGCCCCGCTCGACACCCGGTCGCCTTCGCCCACCTGGAGGTCGATCACCGTCCCGTCCCCCGGTGCGCTCACCTCGTGCTCCATCTTCATGGCCTCGAGCACGAGCAGCACATCCCCCCGGCTGACCGCCTCCCCCGCCGAGACCAGCACCCGCTGGACGGTCCCCGGCATCGGCGCGGTCAACGAACCGGGCGCCGCCATGGTGACCGCGGAGGGGAACCGGGGTCGCTCGACCAGCGCGGACTGCCCGAGCTCGGAGCGGACGTACACCGCGCCGACGCCGGTACGAACGCCGTAGCGGCGCCTGACGCCGTCGAGCTCCAGATCGACCTCGGTCGGCGTGCAGCCGTACAGCCGCGGAGCCGTGTACGCCCGGCCATCGACCTCGAGCGCGTCGATCGCTCCGGCGCGATCGAGGCGATAAGCGACCTCGAGCGCCCCGCCCCGAGCCTCGAAGGTCACCCGCTGGAGCGAGCCCCGCTCACCCCGCCATCCGCTCGGGAGCGTGGACAGGACGCGGGCGTCGCTGCGGCGGCCCGCCTGGAGCGCGAGCGCCCCCGCCACCCCGTGAGCGTCCCTCCCGTCCGCGTCGAGCGCGGGCGCTCCGAGCTCGGCGGGGCCGTGGCGCTCGAGGAACCGGGTGTCGGCCCGGCCCTCGAGGAACTCCGGGTGGCGCAGGACCCCCACGAGGAGATCGCGATTGGTCACGAGGCCGTCGATCTCGGCCCGCTCCAGGACCCGGGAGAGCCTCCGGGCCGCCTCCAGACGCGTCGGGGCGTGCACGACGACCTTGGCCAGCAGCGGATCGTAGAACGGCGAGACCTCCGATCCGCTCTCGACGCCCGAGTCCACCCGGACCCCCTCGCCGATGGCGAGCCGCTCGAGCGTGCCGCTCACCGGCAGGAACCCGTGCTCGGGGTCCTCGGCGTACAGGCGGGCCTCGATCGCGTGACCGACGACGGTGGCCTCGAGCGCCTCGCGGGGCAAGGGCGCGCCCTCGGCCACGAGCAGCTGGAGCGCCACGAGGTCGAGCCCGGTCACCGCCTCGGTCACCGGGTGCTCGACCTGGAGGCGCGCGTTGACCTCGAGGAAGAGGAACTCCCCGTCCGGGGTGAGCAGGAACTCGACCGTCCCCGCCCCCACGTACCCGATGGCCTGCCCCGCGGCCACCGCGGCGTCGCCCATCCTCGCTCGCGTGTCGGCGTCGAGGACCGGACACGGCGCCTCTTCGATCACCTTCTGGTGCCGGCGCTGGACCGAGCAGTCGCGCTCGAACAGGGACACCACCGTGCCGTGGGCGTCGCCGACGATTTGGATCTCGACGTGGCGGGCGAAGTCGACGTGGCGCTCGAGGAACAGCGTGTCGTCGGCGAAGGCCGCGGACGCCTCCCGCCGTGCCCCCTCGACCGCGCCCTCGAGATCGTCCGCGCCGCGGACCACGCGCATCCCTCTCCCCCCTCCCCCGGCGGAGGCCTTGACCATCAGCGGGTAGCCCACGGCCTCGGCCGCGCCCCGGAGGCCGTCCGGTGAGTGATCGTCGAGCGTGCACCCGGGCACGACCGGCACGCCCGCCGCCTCCATGCGCGCCCGCGCCTCGACCTTCGAGCCCATCGCGGCGATGGCCTCGGGCGAGGGACCGATCCACGTGAGGCCGGCGTCGATCACCTGCCGGGCGAAGTCCGCGCTCTCGGCGAGGAACCCGTACCCGGGGTGGATCGCGTCGGCGTCCATTCGCCTCGCGGCGGCGATGATCGCGTCCCCCCGGAGGTAGGACTCCTCCGGGGTCGCGCCCCCGAGCGCGACCGCCCGGTCGGCCTCGCGAACGAACGGTGCTGAGGCGTCGGGATCGGAGAAGACCGCGGCCGTGGCGATTCCTAGCTCGCGACACGTTCGGAAGACCCGGCGGGCGATCTCGCCGCGGTTGGCCACGAGCACCCGGTCGATGGCGTTCGCTCCCACGCTCACATCCGGAAGACGCCGAAGCCCGGGGCGCCGCCCACCCGCGCGGAATGGCAGGCGCTGAGCGCGAGGCCGAGCACCGTCCGCGTGTCGCGCGGGTCGATGATCCCGTCGTCGTAGCCGCGCGAGGTGTTGGCCAGCGCGGTCGACTCCGCCTCGATCTGGGCCTCGACGGCCTCGCGCCGACTGCGGTCGGCCTCCTCGTCGATCTGCTGACCCGACGCGCTCGCGCGCGCCCGGGCGACCGTCGAGAGGACGCCGGCCAGCTGCGCGCCGCCCATCACCGCCGACTTCGCGCTCGGCCACGAGAACAGGAAGCGCGGCCGGTAGGCGCGCCCCGACATGGCGTAGTTGGCCGCGCCGTAGGAGGCGCCGACGATCAGACCGACGTGCGGCACGGTCGAGTTGGAGACCGCGTTGATCATCTTCGCCCCGTTCTTGATGATCCCGCCCTGCTCGTACTCCGAGCCGACCATGAACCCCGTCGTGTTGTGGACGAACAGCAGCGGCACGTCGATCTGGTTCGCGAGCTGTATGAACTGCGCGGCCTTCTCGGCCTCCTCGGAGAACAGGATTCCGCGCACGTTGGCGAGCACGCCGACCGGGAACCCATGGATCGACCCCCAGCCGGTGCACAGCGAGGCCCCGTAGCGGGGCTTGAACTCGTCGAACGCGGAGGCGTCGAGCACGCGGGCGAGGACATCGCGGCCGTCGAACGGGACCTTGAGGTCGGTCGAGGCCACGCCGAGGAGCTCTTCGGCGTCGTGGAGCGGCGGCTCGGGGGCCAGGCTCGGGCCGGGGCCGTGCTTGCGCCAGTTCAGCCGCCGCACGACATCACGTCCGAGCCTGATCGCGTCGAGCTCGTCGGTGGCCAGGTGGTCCGAGAGCCCGGAGACGCTCGAGTGCATCTCCGCGCCGCCCAGCTCCTCGTCGCCGGCCTCCTCACCGGTGGCCATGCGAACCAACGGCGGCCCCCCGAGGAAGACCTTGGCGGCGCCCTCGACGAACACGGTGTAGTCCGACATCCCGGGGATGTAGGCGCCTCCGGCCGTCGAGTTGCCGAACACCAGCGCGACGGTCGGGATCCCCTTGGCCGAGAGGTTCGTCAGGCGGCGGAACTGCTCGCCCCCGGGGATGAACAGCTCGGCCTGGGTGGGGAGGTCCGCTCCGCCGGACTCGACCAGGTTGATGCAGGGAAGCCGGTTGGACTCGGCGATGTCCATCGCGCGCAGGGCGCGGCGCAGCGTGTAGGGGTTGGATGTGCCGCCGCGCACCGTGGGGTCGTTGGCGATGATCACGCACTCGACGCCCTCCACGACGCCGATCCCGGTCACCACGCTCGCCCCCACCCTGTAGTCGGTCCCGTAGGCGATCAGCGGCTGGAGCTCGAGGAACGGCGCGTCGCGGTCCACCAGCAGCTCGATCCGCTCACGGGCGGGGAGCTTGCCGCGTGCGCGGTGGCGGTCGACGTAGCGCTCGCCGCCCCCGGCGCGGGCCTCCTCCTGGGCGCGCTCGACCTCGACCAGGCGCTCGAGCATGTGCGCGCGGTTGGCCTGGTACCGGTCCCCGGCGGCGATGGAGCTGGCGGCGAGGACGGTCACGGCGCGTGAACGCTATTCGCATGCCGGACGAGCGAGGGGAAGACGGTCGCCGACCGCCCAGCCTCCCGGGCGGTCGGAGACCACGGCGAGGGGAACGGCCCCTACACCGCCTCTCGCAGGGCCTGAAGTCCCTCGTCCCCCGAGAGCTGCCGGAGTGCGCTCTGCTCGAGCCGCCGCACCCGATCGGGCGACACCCCGAGGGTGCGTCCCGCCTGCGAGGCCGGGAGCGGGTCCGCGTCGCCGAGCCCGAAGCGAAGCCGCACGACGTTTCGCTCGTCGTCGGGGAGCCTCTGGACCGCATCTTCGATCCCTCGCTCGCGAGCGGCCTCGAGCACCTCGGCCTCCGGCGTCGGCTGCTGGCTGGGAAGGAGATCACCGAGCACACCGCCGTCATCGGTCTCGCCTACGGGCCGGTCGAGGCTCGTCGGCGCCCGGTCGGCCATGCGGATGACCTCCACCTCCTCGGCGGGCAGCTCGACGGCCTCGGCGATCTCCTCGACGGTGGCGTCGCGCCCGAGCCGCGCAGCCAACTCGTGCTCGGCGCGGTTGATCCTGCGGGCCTTCGTCCCGATCTGCACGGGCAGGCGGACGGTGCGGCCGGAGTTCGCCAGGCCGCGTCCGATCGCCTCGCGG
>JBPCQB010000080.1:0-1695 GCA_050998555.1 Thermoleophilaceae bacterium | reverse complement strand
CCTCGACGGCCTCGAGGCGGTCGGCCCGCAGGTCGCAGTAGAGCTCGCCCTCGGCCGGCACCACGTTGAACGCCTCGCCGCTGCGGAGGATCGTGGGGACGGCGGTCAGGCGGTCGGCTCCCGCCGGATCGTGACGCGCGGCCACACGCTCGGCCGCGGCGGCGAGGGCCAGCAGGGCATTACGGCCCTGGTGGGGAGCCGAGCCCGAGTGGGCCGCCACTCCGCGCGCATTCACGAGGAGGGTCCCGGCGGCCTTGCGACGCACCACGACCGCCTCGTTGCCCTCCGGGTCGAGCTGGCCGGCCTCGAAGCACAGGCACGCGTCGAAGCCCTCGAAGCGTGCGGCGTGCGCGAAGGGGGCGGTGCGCCACTCCTCGTCGGTCACCAGGAGCAGCGCCACCTCCTCGTGTCCCTCCGGCGCAGCCGCCACGGCGCGCAGGACGCCGAGGGCGAGCACCACACCGCCCTTCATGTCGTTGGCGCCCGAGCCCACCAGTCGGTCGCCGGCGCGCTCGAGCGGCCGATGCGCGGAGTGCGCGATCACGGTGTCGAGGTGCCCGAGGAGGAGGATCCGGCCCCGCCCGGTACCCCCGACGCGGGCGATCAGGTCGGGTGCGTGGCCCGGCGAGGAGCACGGCGGGCGCTCGATCTCGGCCGCGGAGGGCAGGAGTGCGCTCGCCACCGCCACCGCCTCCTCCGCTCCGTCGCGGTCACCCGACGGGGAGGAGATCGCCACGAGCGCCTCGAGCTCCCGCTCGGCTCGCGTGGCGATGTCCCCCGCCGCCCTGGCGGAGCGCTCGGCGCCGTCGATCACGGCCGGGACGGTAGACGGCGGGTAGGGACCAGAGCGCCGTCCCGGAGCCCGCACCTCAGAACCCCACCGCCACCGCCGCGTAGTACCCGGCGACCACCGTGAAGAAGACCGCGTCGAGGCGGTCGAGCACTCCCCCGTGGACACCGAAGAAGCGCCCGGCGTCCTTGGTGCCGAGGTCGCGCTTGACGAGCGACTCGAACAGGTCTCCGACCGGGGTGGCGAGCGCCACGCACAGGCCGATCACGAGCGCGTCGACCTCGCGTCCGTCGAAGAAGTCCTGATAGGCGACCGCGAACAGGAAGAGCGCGAGCGTTCCTCCGATCACGCCGGCCACGGCGCCCTCGACGGTCTTCGACGGAGAGATGAGCGGTGCGAGCTGGCGCCGGCCCCAGGCCCGGCCCCCGAAGTACGCGGCGACATCGCCGAGGAAGGTGCCTACGAGCACGTCGAGCATGAGGCCCCCGCCGTCCGGGAGGTCCCTGAGGAAGATCGCGTGTGCGAGCGCGAGACCCACCCAGAGCGCGCCGAGGAGAGTGCCGGCGATGGCGAACGTCACCCCCTCGCGGCCCGGGCGCAGGAGCGCGAGCCCGAACGTGACGGGGATCGAGGCCACCACGACCACCAGCACCCACCACGTTCCTCCGAGCGCCGCGGCCACCGCCAGGGCGATCACGGTGAGGAAGCCGGCGAGCTTCGGCGGCCGGACTCCGTCCATCATCCCGTAGAGCTCGTGCAGCGCCACGAGGCCGAGCAGGCCGATGGCCAGCGCGAACACCATGCCGCCCCAGTAGACGATGAGGATGGCGCCGATGGCCGCCGGCACCGCCACCGCGATCCGGGCCCAGGTCTCCGAGCGCGGCGAGTGCTCGCCGCGCCGGCGC
>JBPCQB010000166.1:0-12638 GCA_050998555.1 Thermoleophilaceae bacterium | reverse complement strand
AGCTGGAGATCCGGCACCGGCAGGCTCTCCTCGACCTCGGCTCCGACCTCGTCGCGAGCCTCCTCACGCTCGTCGACCTCGGCTCCGCGACGGAACCGCACGAGGATCTCTCCGTCCCGTGCCTCGGTGTCCTCGGGAATCTCGACCGCGGGCTCGTCGGCCGGCGCGGCGGCCGGGTCGGGCGTGGGCTCGCTCACCGCAGGCGCGCCGTCCTCGGCGTCCTCCGGACGCTCCTCCTCCGCAGAGTCCTCCTCGGTGGGTGCCTCCTCGGCGGGCACGTCTTCGGCAGGTCCCTGCTCCGCGTCCTCGCCGCCGTCCTCGGCTTCCCCGGAGGGCTGCTCGGCCACCTCGGTGGAATCGTCGGGGGGCGCAACGACATCGCTGGCCCACGTCAGGGCGGCGGGTAGCGCGATCAGCGCCAACATGCTGCCCAGCACGAGCGCGAGCAGGCGCATGCGAGCGCCCGACCGCCCCGTGAGTGCCCCCAAGCTGATCCGATGCCTCATCCGTCGTCCTCCACCGTCGTTGTCAAAGCAGTCTCCCGAGTTCGATGCAGTCTCGCAGTGAATCGGCCGGGCGACCGGAATGCTTGACCTCGGCTCGGTACCGTCTGGACAGTGATCTCCGTGGAAGAGACCCGCGTAGGCAACGGGCTTCCGCTCGTGCGCCTCGGGATGGAGGGCACCCGCTCGGTCACCTTGCTCGTGGCCTTCGACGCCGGCGCCCGCACGGAGCGCCCCGATGAGAACGGCATGGCCCACTTCCTCGCGCACACGGTGTTCAATGGCGGCGAGCGCTACGCGAACCACCGAGAGGTGAGCAACACCGCGGAGCGCCTGGGCGCGCAGCTGAACGCTTACACCTCGCACGATCTGGTGGCCTTCCACGTGACCTGCCGGGCCGAGGCGGCGATGGAGGCCGCCGACCTGCTGACCGACTTCGTCGGCCGCCCGCACCTCGACGCCGGGGAGCTCGAGCGCGAGCGCGGCGTGGTCATCCAGGAGATCGCCCGCTCCGACGACCAGCCGGCCAGCGTGGCCTCGAAGCTCATCGACCGCGCGGCCTTCGGGGAGCATCCGCTGGGACGAGCCGTGCTCGGCCCGGCAGATCATCTCCGGGGCTTCAGCCGCGATGACCTCGTGGCCTTCCGCGAGCGCCGCTGGGCGCCACAGCGTGGGGGCGCGTTCGTGGCCGGCGACCTCTCGAGCGTCGACGTCGACGGCCTGGGAGAGCTGTTCGGGCGGTTCGCGGCGCAGCCCGACCCGCCGGCGGTCGAGGATGCGCCCGACTTCGAGCGCCAGGTGCTCGTCGAGCCGCGCGAGACCAACCAGTCGCACCTGCGCCTCTACTGGCGCCCGTCCGTCCGGCCGGCGTCGGTGGCCGAGCGCGCCGCGCTCGCCGTCTACTCGACCCTGCTCGGCGGCTCGATGGGCTCGCGCCTGTTCGACGAGATCCGCGAGCAGCGCGGGCTCTGCTACGCGATCCGCGCCTCCTCCTGGAGCCACACCGACACGCCGAACCTGGGCGTGGCCTCGGGCCTCGACTCCGCCAAGTGCCTCGAGGCCTACCGCCGGATCGGCGAGATCGTCACCGAGCTGTCCGAGGTCGGCCCGACCGAGGAGGAGGTCGACCGCGCTCGTGCCTACGCCGCGGGCTCGCGCGTGCTCGCCCTCGAGGGCACCGGCGCGGTGGCCCGGTCGGCGGCCGCCCAGAAGGTCACCTTCGGGGAGGTCCGCTCGCCGGACGAGATGGTCGCCGCCCTGGACGCGGTCTCCTTCGCGCAGGTGCGAGACGTGGCGCGCGACATCGCCGGAGCGCCGGGCGTCGCGTGCGTGGGACCGCATACCGCGGCGGATTTCGAGTAGGACCTTCCGCCGGATGTCACGGTCCCGGCGTGGGACTCGGTCCCGAGCTTCGCTGACGCAAGCGGGTCGTACACAGGCCAGGGGTTGGCGAAATCACCGAGGCATCGCCGATCTCGGCTTCAGGGGATACTTCGCGGTGGTGGTCGGCGGCCTGGCCGCCGTCATCGTCGCCCTGGCGCTGGTCGGGCGCTGGGTGGAGGAGCCGTTGATCGACTGGCTGGTCCCTCTCGTGGACCGGGACTCGAATCGGGGCTTCGCCGTGGGTCTGGCCAGTGGAGTCGCGCCCTGGTCGCTCGGATGGTGGCTGCTCGTCGGCCGTAACCGTCGCACCAAGCGCGACGCCCCGCTCGGCGACGTCGACGACGGGGGCTTCGAGGAAGTCCCATCGCAACCGGTCGCGACGCGGGGCCGCACCGCGACAACGCTCATCGCCGCCGTCCTCTGCTTCGCCACGACGGTTCCCCTCCTGATCCTGGGGCCGGTAGGAAGAATCCCAGCCGCGAGTCGGTCCGGCAGGAACGCAAGGAGGCCGATCGGCTGCCAGGGGCGCACGACGGCTGGTTGGCGGCCATGATCGCCGGGGGCCTGCTCGTGTTCGGACCTTGGGGACTCTCGTCCTCCCGCCGTAGCCGCCGGTAGTCGAGGCACGACGTCGATCTCCGGCCCTGGAACGACGAACGGCGCCCGAGCTCGAGGAGCCCGGACGCCGCGCCGCGCCGCAGTGATCTTGGTGCTAGGCCGCGTCGCGCAGCGCCGCGAGGTCCGCCTCCTCGGAGAGGCGCTCGAGGGCACGCTCCTCGATCTGGCGGACGCGCTCGGCGGAGATGCCGAGACGCTGGCCGGTCTCCCGCAACGGCGTGGGCGCGGACCCGCCGAGCCCGTAGCGGAGCTCGACGACCTTGCGCTCACCGTCGGGCAGGGACTCGACCGCGCTCTTGACCGCCCGCTCGCCGAAGGACTCGACGACCTCCTGGCCGGGATCGGCGGCCGACTGCGAGGGCAGCAGGTCGCCCATCGCCGTGTCTCCGTCCTCTCCGACTGGCTGGTCGAGCGAGGCGAGAGGCCGCGCCGCAGCGCGGATCTCGGCGACCTCCTCCACCGGGATCTCGACCGCCTCGGATATCTCCTCCTCGGTGGGGTCACGTCCCAGCTTGGTGGCCAGCTCCCGCTCGAGCCGAGCGATCTTGCGCTCACGCTGCCCGATGTGGACCGGGAGGCGGATCGTGCGCGAGGAGTTCTGTAGCCCGCGCTGGACCGCCTGACGGATCCAGAGGGTCGCGTAGGTGGAGAACTTGAATCCCCGGCGCCAGTCGAACTTCTCGGCGGCCCGGATGAGCCCGAGCATGCCCTCCTGCACCAGGTCGCCCAGGGGAAGCCCCTGGCCCTGATACTTCTTCGCCACCGAGACCACGAGGCGGAGGTTGGAGTTGATCATGCGGTCCTTCGCCACCATGTCGCCCTTCTCGATGCGCTGCGAGAGGTTGACCTCCTCGGCCGCGGTGAGCAGCGGATGTCGCCGCGCCTCGGCGAGGAAGAGCTGGAGGGAGTCGGCCGCCGGATCGGGGGCGTCCGCGTGATAGACCGTCTCGCTTGTGTGCTTGGTGGCCGCGACCGCGGCCCGCTTCTTGGTTGCCATGAGGGCGATTCCCTTACTTCGATAGTTCTATAGCCGTCGAAGCATACACGTCCGGCCGAGTGGCCGCGTGCCCGCTTCTCGTGTGTCCTGCCGTGCTCCCGCCGTTGCTGGATACCCGCCGCGCGGTGGGGGTCTAACCCCTTGAACCCGCGGGAGGGACTCAGGCTGCGGCGCGCGCTGCCCCGAGCACCGAGGCGAGGAGGCCGGGAAGGCGCTCCTCGAGATCATCCTCGCGGAGTGACACGAGCCGTTGTGTGCCTCTCATCCGCGTTCGGGTGACCCCGGACTCGCGCAGAACCTTCAGGTGGTGCGAGAGCGTCGACTTCGACACGCCAACTCCGAGACCGTTGCAACATCGGCCCTCGTCGCAGGCCGCGAGGCTGCGGACGATACGCAGCCGCACCGGATCGCTGAGCGCATGGAGCACGTCCGTGAGCTCTATCTCCTCCGGAGGCGGATGCCGGACCATCCTCATGCCCGGGCCATCCGGTTGTTCGACCATGAGCGAACCACCAGTGTTCCCGAGGGTAGCGCGGAGCCCGTAGGAGCCGAACGCGCTCGCCCGCGTCGTCCCCTCCCCGGGGCGACGCTCACCCGCAGCGCGCGTAGACCGCCCAGCGGTCATTCTCCGCCACCCGCTCGAACCCCGCGAGCGGGTAGTTCGACCACCACTTCCGGGCCGAGGCGGGCGAGACGCCGGACGTCGACCGCGCCGCCTCGGGCTCGAAGTTGAAGAAATCCGAGATCACCAGCAGGCCCCGGCTCGGCGGTCCCGGCTGGTTGATCGACGCCTCGAGCGCGTCCTTGCCGAGCCCGGTGTGGAAGCGCACGACGGGCAGCGTCGAGTGGGTGGGCACCGTGATCGGCCCGCAGCGCCCGAGGAGGGCGACGACCTCGGGGCGCTCGAGGACCTCCTCGAGCTGGCGGTGCTGCTCGCGGACGAAGACCGCCTGGGCGTTCAGCTTGGCGAGGTCCCTGACGTACGACGGCGTGCGGAACGCCACGAGGGCGAGGGCGAGCACGGCGAGGGCGATCGCGGCGCCACGCACCCGCCGGTCGCGCGCGAGCGTCCACCCCACGAGCGCCGCGGCCACACACAGGTTGAAGATGAGCGACGGGATCAGCAGGTACCGCGGTATGACCGACAGGCCGACCGCGGCGATCGCGAGGAACACACCCATCCCGACGAGCGCGAGCGCCAGCGGCAGCGCCGCCCGCCGGCGCAGGAGCACGAGGGCGAGCACCCCGCCGAGGCCGCCGGCGGCCACGTTGACGATCTTCTCGTTGTCCCCGAAGAAGTCGGGCAGGAGCGCCAGCGCCTCGAGCGGCGTGCGCTGGCGGCCGAACTGGCCGGCCACCTCGCGCGTGGAGGTGAGCGAGTAGAGCGGGTCGCCGGTGACCACCAGGTCCGCGAGCGCCCACCCCACCGGAGCGGCCGCCGCCATCAGCCCGTAGCGGACGAAGCCGCGGAAGCCCACGGCCGGGGTGAGCCACAGCACGTAGAGACCGGCGAGGACCCACGCCTCGGGGCGCAGCAGGCCGGCCAGCCCGAGGAGCGCGAGCACGGACCCACCCCGGCGCGGGCGCGAGAGCTCGAGCACCGCCGCACCGAACACGAGCGCGAGGAACGGCACGTCGACCATGGCCCGCAGCGTGAAGAGCTCGAGGTCGATGCGGGTGAGCAGCACCGCCACGGCCACGACGGCCACGAGCGTGCCGAGCAGCAGTTGGGCGAAGCGGAAGAGCAGCGCAAGCAGGGCGAGGTGAAAGCCAAGGGCCAGGAAGACCAGCGTGCGGTCGGCGGCACCGCCCAGCGGGGAGAGCAGCGCCGCGAACAGCGTGGCCAGCGGGTGCGGGGTGGGAGTGCGGAAGACGTCGTAGTCGGGCAGGCGGCCGGAGGCCAGCTCCTGTCCCCAGAGGAGCGTGTAGTAGGAGTCGTAGTTCGGATAGGTGGCGCGCCCGAGGAACACGGCCACGGCGCCGAGTGCGGCGAGAGCCACCACCGTGACCGCCGCCCGGGGCGTCGCAAGGGCCTCCACGCGGGCGGCCAGCCGCGCGCCGCGCGAGGAGCGCTCGTCGGGAGCCGGCGGCGCGGCGGGCGGGCGGGCCGTGCCCGGGTCGGGAGAGGTGACCGCTGGGTTCACGGAGAGAAGGCGCTCGGACGGCGGGCGGAGGCGCAGGAACGGCGCCCGATCACGGCGACGGCGCGCTCAACGTGAGCCGACGCGGGAGGGCAGCGTACCAGTGGGACCGGGCCTCGGGACCGCCTCGGACGGGGTTGGGAGGGCGCGTGCGACGGGGCTTCCGGCGCCGCGACGCCCTCCGCCCCAGTCGCTAGCCTCCGGCGCTCCGCGATGAAGCTGATCATCCAGATTCCCTGCAAGGACGAGGAAGAGCAGCTGCCCGACACCCTCGCCGACCTCCCCCGCGAGCTGCCCGGGGTGGACGAGGTCGAGTGGCTCGTGATCGACGACGGCTCGACCGACCGGACGATCGCGGTGGCCCGCGAGAACGGCGTCGACCACATCGTACGGTTGACCAACAACAAGGGCCTGGCCGCCGGATTCCAGGCCGGGCTCGACGCCTGCCTCAAGCTCGGGGCCGACATGGTCGTGAACACCGACGCCGACAACCAGTACTACGGCGGGGACATCGACAAGCTGATCGAGCCGGTGCTGGCCGGTCGGGCGGACATGGTCATCGGCGACCGCGACGTGGCCAACCATCCCGAGTTCGCTCCGCTGAAGAAGCGCCTCCAGCACCTCGGCAGCGCGGTGGTTCGCCGCGCCTCGAGCACCGACGTGCCCGACACCACGTCGGGCTTCCGCGCCTACAACCGCGAGGCCGCGCTCCAGCTCCAGGTGGTCGGCAAGTACACCTACACGCTCGAGTCGATCATCCAGGCCGGCCGCCAGCTCGTGGCCATCGACCACGTGGCGATCCGGGTGAACCCGAAGACACGCGACTCGCGCCTCTTCGCCTCGACGTGGTCCTACGTGCGGCGCAACGCGGTCGCCATCTTCCGCGTCTACACGATGTACGAGCCGCTGCGTGTGTTCATGACGGCGGCGGCCGTCGTGGGGATCTTCGCCGGCGCGATCTTCGCCCGCTTCCTCTACTTCTACTTCGCCGGCGAGGGCGCGGGGCACGTGCAGTCGCTCATCCTCGGCGCGGTGCTCATAAACGTCGCGGCGGTGCTGGCCGCGCTCGGAGTGATGGGCGATCTCCTCGCGGGCATCCGGAACTTCCAGCAGCGCACGCTCGAGCGGGTGCGGCGCGTCGAGCTCCAGCTCGGGGTCGCGCCCTCCCACTACGAGCCCGGCGCGCCGCGGGCCGGCGGCCGGCCGGCCACGACCGGCGCCGACGCCGGGCCCGATCCCGACGATGCCCACGGGACCGGCGCGCTGCCCGGCAACGGCGCCCACCGGGGAGCGCCGGCCCCGGTGTCCGCGAGCGTGCCGCACGACGCGCAGGCAGCGTCCGGGGCGCCCCGATGAGCGGCCAGCCCGCCGTGGGCCTCTCGCCGGCCGAGGCGGTGCCCACCGGCAACACTTTCGACAAGTACGGGTCCACCAACCCGGTGGTGCGGCGCCTGATGACGAACTTCCACGGCACCCTCGACGAGATGTGGGGCCGCGCGGCCCCGGAGTCGGTGCTCGACGTGGGGTGCGGCGAGGGGGTGCTCACCCACGAGTGGGCCGAGCGCCTCGGGGAGCGGCGGATCGTGGGCATCGACCTCGAGGACCCGAAGCTCCGGGCCGAGTGGGACAAGCGCCGGCGGTCGAACCTCGAGTACCGCGTCGAGGAGGCCACCTCGCTCCCCTTCGCCGACGGCGAGTTCGACTTGGCAGCGGCCATCGAGGTGCTCGAGCACGTGCCCGAGCCCGAGGCCACCGTGGCGGAGATGGCCCGCGTGGCCCGACGTCACGTGCTGGTCTCCGTGCCGCGGGAGCCGCTGTGGCGCGGCCTCAACGTGGCCCGCGGTGCCTACGTCCGCTCGCTCGGCAACACCCCGGGCCACGTGAACCACTGGTCCCGGCGATCGTTCGTGGCCATGCTCGCCCGCCACGGGAGGGTCGAGGAGGCCCGCTCGCCGTTCCCGTGGACGATGGCGCTCGTGCGCGTCGGCTAGTCCAGATGACCGCCGCGCCCTGACCGCGAGCGACGGCTCGCCCGAGCAGGGCGCCCCGGCCGGCGCACCCGCCGACCGCCCGGCTGACGAGTACGGCCGCGGCGCCGCGGTGCTGTCGGTGGGCATCGGGGTCACCGGCCTCGTCACCTACGCGTACTTCTCGCTGGCCAGCTACGGCCTCTCGGCCGCCGACTACGGCGGGATCACGTTGCTGTGGACGAGCGTGTTCTTCGTCGTCTCGGTGCTCTACCGCCCGGTGGAGCAGCTCCTCTCCCGGACGATCGCCGACCGGGACGCCCACGGGCGAACCGGGTCCTCCCACCTGCGGGTGGCCGCGACCATCCAGATCGGGTTCGGCGTCCTGTTCCTGATGGCGGTGCTCCTCCTCCGCGAGCCCGTCCAGGAGGGACTGTTCGGCGGCTCGAGCGCGCTCTACGGGGTGCTGGTGGTGGCCGTCCTCGCCTACGCCGCCAGCTACTTCGCACGCGGGTTCCTCGCCGGACACCGGCATTTCGCGCTGTACGGGGGGCTCGTGTTCATGGAGGCCGTCTCGCGCTGCCTGTTCGCGCTCGCGGTCGTGCTCGGGCTGCTCTCCGGACAGACCGTCGTGGCCCTGGGGTTGGCCGCGGCCCCGCTCGTGTCCCTGCTCGTCGTCCCGTTCGCGCTCGGCCGGCGGGTCCGGGGCGAGCGGGCGCGGAGCGTCCCGGCCGCGGCGGGGGTCGGGGACGGCGGTCCGGTCGAGAGCGCCGGTCCCGTGGAGGACATCACGACGCTCGAGCCCGCCTCTCCCGCCGAGCCGAGCGCCGGTCCGCCGGCCACCGAGACCGAGTTCACGATGGCCCGCGGCGGCGGGTTCGCGGCCGCGGTGCTCCTCATCATGGTCGCGGAGCAGACCTTCCTGAACGCGGGACCGCTGCTGGTCAAGGCGACCGAGGGAGCGGCGGGGACCGCCCTCGCGGGCTTCGTGTTCAACGCGCTGCTCATCGCCCGCGCGCCGCTCCAGCTCTTCCAGGCGGTGCAGACCTCGATCCTCCCCCACCTCACCGGCCTGTTCGCCTCCGGCGAGGCCGATCCGTTCCGTCGCAGCGTGAACGCCACGCTGGTCGCCGTGGGGGCCTTTGGCGCGACGGTCGCCCTGGGCATGCTCCTGCTCGGGCCGTGGGTGATGGGCCTGCTGTTCGGGGGCGACTTCCCCTACGGGCGGCTCGGCCTCGTGCTCGTGGCCGTGGGCATGGGTCTCTACCTCGCGGCGGCGACCCTCAACCAGGCCGCGCTCGCCCGGGGGCAGGCCGCTCGGGCGGCGGTGTGCTGGGTGGGCTCGGCGGCCGCGTTCGTGGCCTTCCTGCTCACCCCCGGCTTCGAGGACCGGGTGCTCCAGGTGGAGGCCGGCTTCGCCGGGGCGGCGCTCCTGCTGTGCGCCCTGCTGCTGCGCCTCTACGGGGTCCGCCGGACGCAGCGCCCGGCGAGTCCCTCCCCCTGAACGAGAAAGGGGCCCCTCCGCGCCGTGGCGGAGAGGGCCCTTCCTTCGCAGAGACCTTCTGAGGCTCGACCGGCTAGCGGAAGAGGCTTCCGTAGGACCTGAGCACCGAGTAGGACGCCCGGGGCGCGTTGTTGGGACCGACGATTCCAGCGTCGAAGCGGTCGACGCCGTCGGCCAGCGGCTTCCAGTTGTAGAGATACACCCGCTGGATGCGCCGGCGGTCGAGGTTCACGAGCCGGCTCAGCAGGAACCGCAGCGAGCGGGCCGCGCGGGCCTCGCTGGTCGGGAGCGCGGTGCGGCCGGCCGCGGTGCGGAAGGTCACGATGCCGCCGGTTTCGAGGCTCCACACCGGGCCCTGGGTCTCCTTGAGGAGGGTGCGCGTGCCAGAGGTGCGGAAGCGGTTCGTGTCGCCGTAGTTGTGGAGGCCCCAGATCTTGCGCGGGCTGCCGTCGGCGAAGCGCTTGAACGTGGTGAGCCAGGCACGCATGTTCGGGATGTCGAGCACGTCGGCGGCGATGATCCGGCAACCGCTGCAGTTGCGCCGGACGACGTTGTAGTACTCGGCGTTGCGGCGCGGGTTCTTGCCCGTGGGCTGCGTCCCGCTGTTGCCCTCGTTCCAAGGGTTGATGTTGCGGATGTTCGGATACTTGGCGCGGAACGCGCGAAAGGCTCGCGTGTAGTCGGCGACGCTCGGGGGACGGCAACCGCTTCCCGGGCAGGTCATCGACCGCGGCTTCTAGAAGGAGATGACCGGCTCGAGGCCGTTGCGCTGAGCATCGCGGATCCAGATCTCGAGGGCCTGGGGCTCCTTGAAGATCGAGTCGTACGGCGTGAACAGGCGCGTGCGCTTGACGCCGAGCGCCTTGAAGTTGGGGTCCTGGAATACCTCGGACTTCTGGTCGCCGATGCCGATGATGACGGCGGACGAGGAGGCGGGCACCGAGAGGGCGACCATGAAGAGGGCGGTGAGCGCCGTGGCCAGCAGCACGGAGCGTCTTGAGTTGGAACGCACAGAATCTCCTGTTCTGTCGAGAGGGCGGCGGTCGAGCCCGCGGGAAAGGGTTGGGCGGCGGCGGACTCGAAGGTGGAACACGGTCGCCTTCCAGGAGTAGCGGCGTCCAGGTAGACGGGTTATGACGATCAAAGTGTAGGAAGGCCCGCGGCGGGCCTCAGATCCCCCTGAGCATGCTCCCCCCGCAGGATCGGCAGAGCAGGTTGGCGGTGTCGGACATCCGGGCGATCGTGGAGTGAGCGCCGCAGTCGGGGCAGTCGGAGCGGAGCTCGAAGCGGCTGAGGCAGTACACGCAGCGGTAGCGACCGGGAAGGTTGGTGGACAGCCGAAGCCACGGCTCGCCGCACGACGGACACTCCGGCCCCGTGTCGATGACCGGCGCGAACCCGCCGGCGTTGCGGGGCGCCGAGCTCATGCGCTCGCCGCCAGCGCCGCGCCGTGGCCGCGGAGGTAGGAGGCCGCGTCCATCGGCCGGCCCCCGGCCGGCCTGACCTCGAGGAGCTCGAGGGCGCCGTCGGGGGTGCCGAGGAGAAGGTGCTCACCCCGGCCGCGGAGCTCGCCGGTCGCCGGGGCGTCGGGATCGGCGGCGCGGGCCCGGGCGCGCAGCACGCCCAGTCGCTCCCCGCCGTCGACCGCCACGTGAGTGCCGACGTGCGGGTTCAGCGCGCGCACGTGGCGCTCGAGCGCCACGGCGCCCTCGTCGGGGCGCAGCTCCCGTTCGGCGGGAGTGATCTTGGGGGCGAAGGTGACCCCCTCTTCCGGCTGCTCGCGGAACGGCGGGCGCTCGTCGAGGGCGCGCGTCAGGAGGTGGCCGGCGAGGGCCTCGAGACGAGTCGAGAGTGAGCCGAAGTCGTCTTCGGGGCCGATCGCCTCGGCCGCCTCGAGGCACACGGGACCGGCGTCGAGCTCTGGCGTGGGGCGCATGATCGCAACGCCGGTGCGCTCGTCGCCGGCCGCGATCGCCCGCTCGATGGGCGCGGCACCGCGCCAGCGCGGGAGCAGGGATGGGTGGACGTTCAGCATCGGGTGCTCGGAGAGCAGGGGCTCCTTGATCAGGGCGCCGAAGGCGCAGACACACACGGTTTCGGGCTCGGCGGCGGCGATCCTGCCCCGAGCGTCCGGCGCGTTCACGGACTCGGGCTGGTCCACGTCGATTCCGAGCTCTCGGGCGGCGTCGGCGACGGGCGGCGCAGCCAGGCGACGTCCCCGCCCGCGCGGGGCGTCGGGACGGGTGACGACGAGGACGGGACGGTGGTCGGAGGCCGCCAGCCGCCACAGGACGGCGGCCGCGAACGGCGAGGTGCCGAGGTAGACGGTGCGCACGACGCGCCCCTCAGGCGCTTGCTCCCACGGCCGCGAGACCGCGCACCGGGTCAGGCGGCGCGCTCGCCACGCTCGGCCTCGCGCAGCGCGCGCATGGCCTGCTTGCGCTGCTCGCGCGTCGCCCGGTCGAGGATGAGCACGCCGTCGAGGTGATCGATCTCGTGCTGAATGACCCGGGCCTCAAAGCCCGACGCCTCGATGAGCCGGTCCTCACCGGTCTCGTCCCGGCCGAGGACCCGTACGTGCACCGGGCGCTCGACGTCGATCGTGATGCCCGGGATGGACAGGCACCCCTCCTCCATCTCCTCGGCCTCGCGGCTCGCCCACTCGACCTCCGGATTGGCGAGGGCCACGACGGGTGCACCCTCCCCCGCCCGGTAGACCAGAAGTCGCTGAGAGACGCCGAGCTGCGGGGCCGCGAGGCCCACGCCGAGGGCATCGGTCATCAGGTCGCCCATCCGCCGCACCTGGTTGCTCAGCCGCTCGTCGAAGCGGTCGACGGGCGTTGCGCGACTCTTCAGGACCGGGTCCCCGAGGGTGCGGAGAAAGGAGAGCGCGGCGCGGCGCCGGGCCTCGACCTCCGGGTCGAGACGGGGCTCCTCCGGCGGGGGTCCTTCGGGGTCGACGCGGGGCTCGTCGGACATGGCCGCCTGAGTCTAAGACGGAGCGCCGTGGCGCGCTGTCGACCGCGCTCTCGCGCGGCCGGTCTCGGCGTCGACCTCGCGCCGCGGGCTGACGCCGTCAGTGCGGGTCGACGTCCACGGACAGGGCCACGCCGGCGCGCTGGGCGCTCGGGGCCGCGGCCTCCACCGCCTCGCGGACCGCGCGGAGGGCCGCGATGCGCTCGGTGGACTTGACCATGATCTGGACGCGGTGGCGGCCCCCCCGGCGGAAGAGAGGGGCCGGCCCGAGCACGGTCGCGCCCTCGCCGGAGGCGGCCGCCATGCGGTCGCGGAGGGCCTGCGCGGCGTGGGCCTCCGGCCCGGGCTCCGGTGAGGAGCAGACGATGCGCACGAGGTGGCCGAAGGGCGGGTAGCGCAGCGCGCGGCGGCGCTCGAGCTCGGATCGGACGAAGCCCTCGGAGTCGTGGGCGGCGGCGAGGCGCAGGGCGCGCGCGTCGGGAGCCGCGGTTGGGACGACGACGCGGCCGCCACGCGGCCCGCGTCCGCTGCGCCCGGCGAGCGGGGCGA
>JBPCQB010000037.1:0-8041 GCA_050998555.1 Thermoleophilaceae bacterium | reverse complement strand
GATGGCCAGCGCCTGCCCGACGTAGCCCACCTTCCCACGGGCGATCGGCCAGTGCTCGGGGGCCTTGATCTCGGTTCCGGGAGGGGCCCAGAGCATGGCCAGCGGGGCCTCGAGGTCCTCGGCCAGGTCCTCCCCCGTCATGACCGCGCGGACGTCGTCGCGGGCCAGCGCGGCGGAGACGTCGATCGAGGTGATCGTGGCGTGCGCCTCGGGCGAGCGGACGATCGCGGCGTGGAGCATCCCGGGGAGCTGGATGTCGTCGACGTAGATGCCCTGGCCAGTGATGAGCCGGGGGTCCTCCTTGCGGCGCAGGCTCCGACCGACGTGGCCGTTCTGCGTCGTGGCCTTGCTCTCGACGGTGCTCACGCGGTCACCCCCTCACGGGTCTTGGCGGCCGCGTCCCTGACGGCCTTGACGATGTTGTGGTAGCCGGTGCAACGGCAGAGGTTGCCCTCGAGCGCGTGCCGGATCTCCTCGTCCGAGGGATCGGGGTTCTCCTCGATCAGGTCGACCCCGGCCATGATCATCCCCGGCGTGCAGTAGCCGCACTGGAGTCCGTGGTTGGCCCAGAATGCCTCCTGCATGGGGTGCAGGTCGCCGTTGGAGGCGAGGCCCTCGACGGTGCGCACCTCCGAGCCGTCGGCCTGGACGGTGAGGATCGTGCAGCTCTTCACGGCCTCGCCGTCGACCTGGACGGTGCAGGCGCCGCAGTTCGAGGAGTCGCAGCCCACGTGCGTGCCGGTCAGCCCGAGCGTCTCGCGCATGAAGTGGACGAGCAGGAGGCGCGGCTCGACGCGGCGCTCGTACGCCTCACCGTTGACGCTCACGCGCACGGGGACCTCTGGATTCATTCCTCGCCTCCCCAGGCAGGTTGGTGGACCGACGAAGGCGCGATCCTAACCGGGGGCGGGGGCTCGGCGTTGGCCGGTGACGCGCGAAGCGCCCGCTCCCCGTGGGGCCGTGCGCCAGGTTCGACCGAGGACGTCGATGGGCCGTCCACGCGCGCCGGTCGAGCCCTGCCTAGAACACGTAGGGCACGATCTCGAGTGCGCCCATGCCGTACCAGACGCCGAACGCCAGCGAGAGGGTGCCGAGGACCGGAGCGAGCCGCGGGAGGCTGCGTCGCACGCGCTCGCGGGTGAGTCCGTAGCCGACGGCGGTCGAGGCGGCGGCCATGGCCACCGCGGTGAACCCGGCGAAGAGGACGAGCGAGGCTACGGCCAGCGCCCGATCGTCGATGCCGGCGAGCAGCAGGAGGCTCACCCCCGCCGATCCGCCGACGCCATGAACGAGTCCGATCCCGTAGGCGCCGACCGGCGTACGGCGGACGACCTCCGCGTGGGGGTGCTCGTGCGCAGGCGCTCCGACCCTGGGCACCGTCCGATGGGAGCGCTCGTGCCCGTGCGGGTGTGCGTGCACCAGATCTCCGTGCCGGTGTGCATGCCCGTGGAACACCCCGCGGCGCCAGCGGACGAGCAGGCGCACGGCCAGGGTGACGATGACCGCGGCGATGAGCACCTCCGCGGCCACTTGGAGGGGCTCGGGCAGCAGGCTCCCGAACAGTACGAAGGGCAGTCCGAGCAGGAGGAGGGTCGTGGCGTGCCCGAGACCCCACGACAGCCCGAGGCGAGCGGCCGAGCGGGGGGCGTGCTCCCCCTCGGAGGCGATCAGCGTGGAGACCGCGGTCACGTGGTCGGGGTCGGTCGCGTGCCGCAGGCCGAGAAGCGTGGCCACGAGCGCCACGGCGAGTACCGACCCTCCGCCCCCCAGTCCGGCGATCGCCTCGTCCAGCCCGAACATCGCTCTCCTCGCTACGTGCGGCGGGAGGTCGCCTCCCAGCCCCGGGCGCCACCCTATACCGACTCGGGGCGCGCGGGTATCGTGCCCGCGGCGATGGCCGCCTCCCGCTCCGGCTCGTTCGTGCACCGGGGCCACCGACTCGCCTACCAGGAGACCGGGTCCGGAGAGCGCCCGATCGTGCTCCTTCCCGGCCTGCTGCTTCCCCGCCGGATGCACGACCCGGTCGCGCGGCGGCTCGCCGAGCGCGGCAACCGGGTACTCACCCTCGACCTGCTCTCGCACGGCGAGTCCGACCGGGCGAAGGGCGTCGGGCGCTACTCGATGGCCACCTTCGCCGAGCAGACCGTGGCCCTGCTCGACCATCTGGAGGTCGACGAGGCCGTGGTGGGCGGCACCTCGCTGGGGGCCAACGTGGCGCTCGAGGCCGCCGTGCTCGCGCCTGAGCGTCTGCGCGGACTGGTGCTCGAGATGCCGGTGCTCGAGGGCGGCTACGTCGCCGCCATGTTCGTGTTCCCGCCCGCGATCCTCGCCCTCCGCGGCGGGGCCCGGGTGCTCCGGCCGCTCGCAGCCCTGGCGCGGCGGGTGCCCCGGGGTGCGACCGCGCTCGGTGACTCGCTGCTCTCCTGGGCGAGCCAGGACCCCGACGCCTCCGCCGACGTGCTCCACGGCCTGCTCTACGGGCGCCCCGCGCCGCCGCGCAGGGAACGCGAGGGGATCACCACGCCGGCCCTCGTGATCGCGCACACGCTCGATCCCCTGCACGCGCTCGCGGACTCCGAGGCCGTGGTGCGCGACATGCCGAACGCGCGGCTGGTGAGGGCTCGCACCTTCCTCGAGATGCGCTTCGCCCCGGGGCGGTTGACCGCCAAGGTGGCCGACTTCCTCGACGAGGTCTGGACACCCTCCGCGGAGCGCTCGGCTGTCTAACCTGAGGGCGTGGCCAGCCGCAAGGAGGAGAAGGAGGCGCTCCGTCAGCAGCGCCTCGAGCAGGAGCAGTCGGCCGTCTCCTCGGAGCGCCGGCGCAAGGTGCTCGGGTACGGGGTCGGTGGAGTCATCGCCGTGGCCGCGATCGCCGCGATCGTCTTCGTCGCGCTCGCCAACCCGTCGAGCGGCGGTGGAGCTCCGACCCCGGCCGGCAACCCGGCCTTCCCGGAGGGCTCGGTGCCCCCGCCCCGCGAGCGCAACCTCGACGCTGCGGCCAAGGCCGCCGGGTGCCAGCTCACCAACGCGAAGAGCGAGGGAGGGGACCACGTCACGAACCCGGTCCGCTACAAGGCGAACCCCCCTCACTCCGGCGACCACACGCCGGACTGGGCCGAGGACGGCGCGTACACGACGCCCGCCGAGCCCAAGGAGAAGTTCGTGCACGTGCTCGAGCACGGCCGCATCCACATCCAGTACAAGCCGGGCGCCCCCGACGCCCTGAAGGGCAGCCTCAAGGCGCTCTACGACGAGGACCCCTACCACATGGTCCTCTCCCCCAACCTGACCGGCATGCCCCAGGAGGTCGCCGCCACCACCTGGACGAAGACCCTCGCCTGCCCCCGGGCCAACGACCGCGTGTACGACGCCATCCGCGATTTCAAGGCGGCGTACCGCGACCGCGGTCCGGAGTTCATCCCGTAGACCGCGCGCCGGCCGGGCGCAACCTTCGGCCCGTTCCGGTTTCATCAGGACCATGAGACCACGCCGCGGGGCGCGTATCGGCGGTCGGCGCAGAGGGCACCCGCTCGGGGAGTCGGCTCATCGCGGCGAGCGGCGCGCTGGGTCGACCTCTGTCGCGACGCCGCGACATCGGCCTCGGAGAGCCGATCGCCGGGAGCGCCGTCGACTCGAACCGGCGCGGCGACCAGGCAGTCCTGTTCCAGGTCTCCGGCAGCTCGCGATCCTTCCGGCGCCGTTCGATCTATCTCGTGGTCCGTCGTGCGGGTCGCGCCTTCGGGCGCCCGGTGCGGGTGGCCCGGGGTCCTGGTGAGGCCGAGCTCGACGTCGCGGTGGGCGACGGCGGCCGGGTAGCCGTCGCCTGGGCCCGAGAACGGCGGGTCGCGGCCCGCGTCCTCTCCGGCGGTCAGCTCGGGGGCGTGGACACCGTGGGCGACGCCGGCACCGACACGACCATCAGCGCGGCCGTCGCCCCCTCCGGAGCGGTCCTGGTGAGCCGGGCGGCCGAGGAGCTCGGCGCCGACCCCCGCGACGACGGAGACGACTACGGGCCATACGCCATCCGCGCCGTGCTCGCCGCACCGAACGGGCGCTTCGAACGGGCGGCGGCGGTGCGCGCTCCCGGGGAGCCGTCGTCTCGGCTCCGGAATCGGTCGCCGGCCCGTTCCGCTCCCCGGGGATCGACCTCGAGATCGACCCCGCGGGTGGGCGGGTGCTCGTGACCCTCGACACCCTGGACGGGCCGCTCCGCGTGGTCACGCGCCCGCCGGTAGCCCCCTGACACGAGTTGCAAGCGAGTGCCCAACCGCCGTCGCTGCACGGGGTCGCCCGCTAGCGTCGGAGACGATGCGCAGGGGAGCCTCGGCGGACCGACGTCCGCAACCTTGCCCCGACCATCGTGTTCCGGGGCCCCAATGAAGCGACTCCTCCTCCTGACAGCAGGCATCGTCCTCATCGCGCTCCTCGCGGTGGTCGCCCCCGCCCTCTCCGCCCGCCCGTACCTCCCCGAGCCGGTCGAGTTCGAGATGGCCGGACCGCCCGACGGCGATGTGAGCGCCGCCCGGTCGAGCCGCCTGCGCGAGCTGCGCGTCGCCCGGCCCTACGTCTCGCCGCCTCTGCGTGCGCCGAAGCGCTTCAACCTCCTCGGCCTGCGGTGGGCCGGCAGCGCCGAGCCGGACATCGCCGTACGGGTGCGTCCGGTAGGCGGCCGCTGGGGCCGCTGGACGCCGGTGGGCGCTCACCCGGACGGCAACCCGGACGCCGGCACCGGCGAGCGCGCCGCCCGCGGCGTGTCCGCCCCGGTATGGGCCGGCGAGTCCGACGAGCTCCAGTACCGCCTGTCACGTCGAGTGCCGGATGTGCGCATCGAGCTCGTGAACACCACCGGCTCCACCACCCCGGTCGAGCGTGTCCGCACCGCGATGCGAAGCGCGGTGAGCAGCGTGGCCGTCGCCGCTCTCACGCCGTCCACCGCCTGGGCGCAGGGCGGACGGCCGAACATCGTCCCGCGCGCCGCCTGGGGCGGGAACATGTGCAAGCCGCGCGGGCGCATCGGCTACGGGTCGGTCAAGGCCGCCTTCGTCCACCACACGGTCACCGCGAGCGCGTACTCGCCGGCGCAGTCCCGGGCCGCGGTGCTCGCCATCTGCCGCTACCACCGCAACTCGAACGGGTGGGGGGACATCGGCTACAACTTCGTCGTCGACCGCTACGGCACGATCTACGAGGGTCGGGCGGGCGGAGTCGACCGCGCGGTGGTGGGCGCCCAGGCCCAGGGGTGGAACGCCCAGTCCACTGGGATCGCCAACCTCGGGACCTTCACCGCCCAGCCGCAGTCCCCGCATGCAATCGCCTCGATGTCGCGCCTCATCCGCTGGAAGCTGCCGCTGCACGGCGCGCCCACGGCGGGCTCGGTCGGCCTGGTGTCCAGGGGCGGGGCCACCACCCGTTACCCCGGTGGGCAGACGCACTCCTTCAACCGCGTGTCCGGACACCGCGACGGCAACCAGACATCCTGCCCGGGGACCCGCCTCTTCGCGCAGCTACCGGACCTCCGCCGCCGGGTGGGTGGCGTCGCGCCCGCGGCGCCTCCCACAGGCGAGGGCGGCGGCGCCGAGGGCGACGGCGGCGGCTTCACCGGCGCGCACTAGCGCCGCCGGGCGGTCCACGACGCCGGACGGCGGCCCCAGGGCCGCGGGCGCGAGGACCGACCGCGGGGCGTCCTCGACCACCGAGGGTCTCGCCCACGTGGCCACCGTGTCGTTCCTCGCGTCGAGGGCGATACCCGCGGGCGGCTTCCTCATCGCGTTGGCGGGTGGGGTAGCGCTCGCGCGAGCCGGGCAGCAGGCCGGATCGCGGCGCGGGTACGGGGCGAGCATCGCGGCCGTGCTCGAGACCACGGCGACCATGGGTCCGGCGCGGTTCAACGTGCCGGTCACCCAGGCGCTCACCGCACCGCTGCTCGGACGGCTCGAGGCCCGCGGCACGAGAGCGCCCGCGCAGGTGGCCGTGTGCGCGCTCATCCGCCTGCTCCACAACGCCGCGGTGTCGGCCTTCTTCGTGGTGGTGATCGCCGGCGGCGTGGAGGACTACGCCGCCGCGTTCCGCGCGTTCGTGGGCTGGATCGCCCCGCTCCCCCCGGGACCGGGCGTCGCGCTGGGGGCGCTGGGCGTCGGCCTGCTCGCGTGGAGCGCGTTCGCGAGCATCGTGCAGGTCGCGGTGTACCGGCGCGGACTGGCGGACTGGTCGGCCGCAGGCGACGAGACGGCGTCTGAGGCCGTCGAGGGGCAACACGACTCCCCGCCCGCCGCCACGCGGCGCTTCGACCCACGGGCGGTGACCGGGGCGACGGCGCTTGCGCTCGGTGTGCTCCTGTCCGGCACGAGCCCGATTCCGCTGGCCCTCGTGGCCGGTTGGCTGGCGGCCGGGTTCCTGATCGCGCGCGTGGACCTCGAGCCGCTGGCCATCGGCATGACGCTCGCGGTGGTGCTCGGGCTCGGCGCCCTGGCGGTCGGCGTCCTCGGCGGCGTCGGCCTCGACGCCGCCCTGCGAAGAGGTCTGCGGGCGGGCCTGCTCGTGGTCGCGGCCACCTGGCTGCGGGCCGGCGCCGGCGACGCGGGACTGCGCGAGGTCTTCCGTCGTGCACTCGGCCGTCTGCGGCTACTTCCTGCGGTGCCCGAGGCGATCGAGGTGCTCGACGGCCTGGGCTCACAGCGGCGGGTGGTGCGCTCGGCGCAGGTCCTCGGCGAGCGCCTGCGCGCGGTGCCGCGCCGGCCGGGGGCACTGCTGGCGGCCACCCTTCGGTGGGTTGCCGGAGAGTCGCGCCGCAGGGCGGTGCTCCACGCACCGGCCTTCGTACTGAGGGCGCGTCCCCGGGATGGCCTGCTCGTGGCCTCCGCCGCGCTTCCGGCGCTCGGGCTCCTCTTCTGAGGGAGGCCGGAGGCGCAGCGGTCCTCAGGCGCAGGTCCTCAGGCGCTCCCCTCCACGCGGCGGGGGGGCCGCGGGCCCCCGGCCACGATGTCGCGGCCGGTGGGCTGCATCTCCTCGTCGAGCTCGATCTGCCAGTACCAGCGGGTGAACGTGCGCCCGGGGACGAACTCCCCCACGTGGGGCTCGATCCGCTCGCCGGCCGCCATCCGCACGATCAGCTCGGGGTAGGTGCGACCGGGGTGCGCCGCGTACATGGGCGCGGGAAAGGCGCCACCGAAGCGCGTGTTCACGTCGGTGATGCCGAGGCCGATCTCCGGATCGCGGAAGGCCTGCACCGTGCACGGTCCCCGCACCGCCAGTGCCTCCCCCACCGCGCGGCCGAGCTCGATCAGCTCGGCGTCCTTAACCGCCGCGCCCTTGATCGACTCCCCGCCGCGTGACTCGAGCATGGTCCGGGGGATGGCGTTCAGGCAGCGTCCGTCGAGGTCGCACAGCAGGTCGATCGAGTACTCGGGACCGCCCATGAGGCGCTGCACCATCACCGGCTCGTCGACGTAGCGCACGAAGAACTCCATCTCCTCGCGATCGGCCGCGGGATGGATCGAGCGCGCGCCCGAGCCCTGACGCGGCTTGACCATCACCGGGAAGGATGCGAGCTCCTCGCCGGGGAGGACCGTGGGCGGGCTCGGCAGCCCGTGCGAGCGCAGGAGCAGGTGGGCCTCGTACTTGTCGTAGGTCGCGCGGCACACGTCCGGGCCCGGCACGAACGCCGGGAGGTCCGCGGCGGCCAGCACCTCGAGGTCGAGGTCGGTGAGCGGCACCACCGCGCCCACGCCATGCGCGTCCACCAGCTCGCGCAGGAACGGGACGTAGGCCGGGTCGTCGATGCGCGGCGGGGCCACCGCGAGGTCCGCGGCGTAGCGGGCGGGGGCCAGCGGGCTCGGGTCCGCGGCGATCGTGAAGGCGTGCTCGGCGAACGCGCTGACGATGTCGTAGCGCTTGCCGACCCCGGTGAGCAGGACGGCTACGCCGGCTCGCGCCATCCGCCGGTGTCCCCCTTGTAGAGGCCCTCGCCGTGCGCCAGCACGCGGGCCGTGCGGGCGATGATCCTCAGGTCGAGGAGCGTGGAGCGGTTCTCCACGTACCACAC
>JBPCQB010000111.1:0-9079 GCA_050998555.1 Thermoleophilaceae bacterium | reverse complement strand
GCGCTCGCCGCGCTGAGAGCGCGGGGCATCCGACTCGTGGTGGCCAGCAACTGGGACTGCTCGCTGGCCGAGGTGCTGGGCTCGACGGGTCTCGGCGAGGCGCTCGACGCGGTGGTCCCCTCGGCGAAGGTCGGCGCGGCGAAGCCCGACGCGCGCCTGTTCGAGGCGGCGCTCGCGGCGGCCGGCGTGGCGCGCGAGCGCGCCGTGCACGTGGGCGACTCGGTGGAGCACGACGTGGAGGGAGCGCGCGCCGCCGGGGTGACCGCGGTGCTGGTGCGCCGCGCGCCCGGCGCCGGAGAGCCGGCCGCCGCCGCCGGGGTGGGGCCTGAGACCGCGCAGATCCGCTCCCTGGCCGAGCTGCCGGCCCTACTCTCTGCCTCGGGATGGCGCCGATGAACGAGCTCGACCCGCCGGGCCCCGGCCCCCTCGGAGCACCCGCACCCGGACCCCTGCCCGACCGACGCCACGACGTGGAGCCCACCGGCCTCGCCGCGCTCCCCGCGCCGCCCGCGCCGCCCGAGCCGCCCGCGCCGCCCGAGCCGCCCCACGGGGCGCCGCGCTGGCCCTTATGGCACGGGTTGGCGGCCATGGCCCTGTCCGCCGTCGGGGTGGTCGCGCTATCCATCCCCGTCGTCCTCGTCGCCCGCTCCCTCGGGCTCTCGACCGCTCGCCCGGGCCCCGGCTTCACGGTCGTGCTGACCGTGCTGAACGACGCCGTGCTCGTGGGCTGCGCGGTGGGCATGGCGGCGCTCACCGTCCGCCCGCGTCTGCACCACTTCGGGCTCAGGGCGACCCCGCTCTGGCCCGCCGTGGGCTTCTGCGCGCTCGGCATCGGCACGTACTTCGTGTTCGGCGGCCTCTACGAGGCGATCTACCCGGAGCAGGTCAAGCAGACCACCCTCGATGACCTCGGCGCGGGTCGCAGCACGGTCGCGTTGGTGGCCATCGGCGTGCTGCTGGTCGTGGTCGCACCGATCGTCGAGGAGTTCTTCTTCCGCGGGTTCCTCTACCGCTCCCTGCGAACGACGCTCCCCATCCCGGCGGCCGCGCTCCTCGGCGGGCTGCTGTTCGGCGCCGTTCACCTCAGCACGGGCGTGGCCGCCACCCTGCCGCTGGCGGTCCTCGGCGTGGCCTTCTGCCTGATCGTCGAGCGCACGGGGTCGCTCTATCCGGTGATCGCCCTGCACGCCCTGGTCAACTCCCTCGCCTACTCGGTCTCCGCGGACGCCCCCGACGGCTCCGCCACCGTCGCCCTTCCCCTGCTCGCGGCGATGCTCGCCGGGTGCCTCCTGCTGCCGCGGCTCGCCCGGCGATCCGAGGTGACGGGTCCGGCTGAGCCGGCGCCGGCGCCGGGGTGAAGCGTCGCCGCGGACGGCGTCGGTCGACCGGGGATCGAAGTCGAGGCCAGTCCGGTAGGGTCCCTCTCATGTGGCGTTCGTCACTCGCACTCGTGGCCGCCACGGTGCTGGTGGCCGCCGGCGCGGTGTCCGCGTCGGCCGCGCGGTCGGACTCGCGCAGCGTCCCGGAACGCGTCGCTCCGGGGGTAGAGGCCAGTTCGGCGATGGCCTACGGCGGTCGACGGTGGGTCATGGCCGGTGGCAGGGTGCCGATTGTCGGCCGGGTCTCCGACCATGCGCCCGGAGCCACGCTGTCCGTGGAGGTGACCTCGCGCGGCCGGCGGGTCGCCCGTGAAGAGGTACCCGTCCGATCGGGCGGGCGCTTCGCGAGCGCGTTCACGCCGCGACGGCCCGGGCGGTTCCTGGTCAGGGTCACGCGCGAGGAGGCACCGGTGGCCTCGACCTCGGTCCACGCGGTGGCGGCGCGGGCTCGTCGCGGCTCGCGGGGCATGGCGGTGCGGCTCCTCCAGCACGGCCTGCGCTCGATGGGGTACGTGACCTCGACGGGCGGGCGCTTCGACGCCGCCACCGCCCGCGCCGTGATCGCCTACCGCAAGGTGAACCGGATGGCGCGACGCACCTCCGCGACCCGGGGCATCCTCGGCCGGGTCATGGCGGGCGAGGGCGCCTTCCGCCTGCGCTACCCGCGTGCTGGTCGCCACGTCGAGTTCGACTGGTCGCGCCAGGTGATGGTCCTGGCCCGCGACGGTCGCGCCGAGCGCGTCTACCACGCATCCTCGGGCAAGGCCTCCACGCCGACCGTGTTCGGCACCTTCCGCTTCTATCGCAAGACGCCCGGTACGAACGCCAAGGGCATGGTGCACTCGAGCTACTTCATCCGCGGCTACGCGATCCACGGGTACCGCTCGGTACCGACACGGCCGGCGAGCCACGGCTGCATCCGGGTCCCGATCCCGAACGCGTGGTCGATCTCACGGTGGATCTCGCTCGGAGACCGGATCCACGTCTACCGCTGAGGCGCGGCTCAGGTCTTGCGGATGTAGTTGGCGAGGATACTGAGAACGAGGCCGTAGAGCAGCAGCCCGAGCACGCCGGTGGTGATGCGCTGGACCCAGATGTTCTGACCCTCGACGAGGAGCGCGAGCGGGGCGAGCAGGACGTCGTTGACGTCGTCCACGACCTCGCGGAGGCCGCTGCTGCGGAGTTCCCGGTCGCTCTCGTCGGGCGCGGCGGGCGTCGGCTCCAGCGCCTCGGCGAGCTTCGCCCGCTGGCCCTCCGAGGCCTCGCTGGCCAGGTCGGTGGCGAAGAAGGAGAAGCTGATGATGATCACCAGGCTGGCGAGGAGGGAGACGAGACGCAGCAGTCGGGCGACGAGGCTCATGGCCGGGCTACCATAACCCGCTGCCGTGACGCTCCCGCGTGCCCCTCGATGAGCACCTGCGAGGCCCGCGAGCGGCTCGTGGCCGAGCTACGCGAGCACGCCCTGGTGCTGGGCCGGGTGACGCTGACGAGCGGTGCCGAGGCCGAGTACTACGTGGACGCCAAGCGGGCGATCCTGCGGCCGGCCGGTTTCAGAGCGCTCGGCGAGCTCGTGGCCGCCGAGGCGCTCGCCGCGGGCGCGACCGCCGTGGGCGGCATGACGATGGGCGCCGATCCCGTCGCCTGCTCCGCGCTCGCGGCCGGAGCGGACCTCCGGGCCTTCTTCGTACGCAAGGACCGAAAGGCGCACGGGCTTCAACGCTGGATCGAAGGGCCTCCCCTCGACTCCGGCGAGCGCTGCCTGGTGGTCGAGGACGTCGTGACCACGGGCGGATCGACGGTCGCCGCTATCGAGCGCATCAGCGAGGACGGGCTCGTGGTGGCGGGGGTGGTATCGGTCCTCGACCGGCTGGCGGGAGGCGGCGAGGCGATCGAGCTGGCGGCCGGGGCGCCCTACGTCGCCCTGACCACCATCGACGACGTCTACCCGGAGCGCCCCGACCGCTGACCCGACCGCTCGGGCGGGCGGCTCGGGCCGACGGTCGACGTGCCGAGGCCGTGCCCGGCGCGGGTGGTCGCCGCCGACGGGGTCGGCGGTCCCCGGTTAACCTGCCCGGGCCGTGCGCGGGAAGTGGATCCTCCGAACCCTCCTGGTCCTCGTGTGCGTGGCGGTGATCGTGATCCCCGCGTTCTCCGTGGGGACCGGGACCGAGTTCCTGATCTGGCTGGCGGCCGTCGTCGGCGTCGTCGCGGTCTCGATCCTCATCCACAAGCTCGTCGAGCGCCGAACGCGCGAGTCCTGACCCCGCGGCGCCCGGGCGGGCGCCCCGCGAGCCCGA
Source organism: Thermoleophilaceae bacterium (assembly GCA_050998555.1). Taxonomy (GTDB): domain Bacteria; phylum Actinomycetota; class Thermoleophilia; order Solirubrobacterales; family Thermoleophilaceae; genus JACCZP01. Next base: position 5,403 of record JBPCQB010000111.1, on the reverse strand, counting down.
GGGCGCGACGACGCCCCGGTCCCTGCCCCGGGGGGTAATACCTTGGATCGAGGCGGGCGCGCCGGTCCCGCTCCGCCACGGCGCCTCTCGGCGCCCAGCACCGCGCCGCCGCCGCGCGCTCGCAAGGTATTGCCACCGACCGAAGGAAGAGCCATGAGAAACCGCAGACTGGGGGCGCAGGGTCTCGAGGTCTCCGAGCATGGGCTCGGCTGCATGGGCATGTCCGAGTTCTACGGGCAGCGCGACGAGGACGAGGCCCTCGCCACGATCCACCGCGCGCTCGACCTCGGGGTCACCCTCCTCGACACCGCGGACATGTACGGCCCCTTCGTCAACGAGGAGCTCGTGGGCCGCGCCGTGCGCGACCGCCGGGAGTGGGTCGTCGTGGCGACGAAGTTCGGCAACGTGCGCTCCGAGGACGGCGGCTTCCACGGCGTGCGCGGCGACGCCGATTACGTCCGCGAGGCCTGTGACGCCTCCCTTCGGCGCCTCGGCGTCGACTTCATTGACCTCTACTACCAGCATCGCGTCGACCCCGAGGTGGCGATCGAAGAGACCGTCGGGGCCATGGCCGAGCTGGTGGAGGCCGGCAAGGTCAAGTACCTCGGGCTCTCCGAGGCCGGGCCCGACACCATTCGCCGCGCGCACGCCGTCCACCCGATCTCCGCCCTGCAGACCGAGTATTCGCTGTGGGAGCGCTCCCTCGAGGCCGAGATCCTGCCGACCGTGCGCGAGCTCGGCATCGGCCTGGTGCCCTACTCGCCGCTGGGACGGGGCCTGCTCACCGGCCGCTTCGCCTCGGCCGAGGACTTCGACGCCGAGGACTCCCGCCAGTCGCGGTTCCCCCGCTTCCAGGGCGAGAACCTCGAGCAGAACCTGCGCCTCGTGGACCAGGTGAAGCAGATCGCCGAGGAGAAGGGCGTGGCGGCCGGCCAGCTCGCCCTCGCGTGGGTGCTCGCCCAGGGCGACGACGTGGTGCCCATCCCCGGGACCAAGCGGCGCACCTACCTCGAGGAGAACGTCGCGGCCTCCGACGTCGAGCTGACCGGCGAGGACCGCCGGCGCCTCGAGGAGGCCATGCCGGTGGGCGCCGCCGCGGGCGATCGCTACGCGGACATGAGCTCGGTCGGGCGCTGAGCGCGTCCCGAGGTCCGTAGGCGCCGCGTGCAGAACGCCCAGGTACTGATCGGCCTGCTCGTGGCCGTGGCGCTCCTGGCGCCGCTGGCCGGGCTCCTTCGGGTGCCCTATCCGATCCTGCTCGTGCTCGGAGGCCTCGGGCTCGGGTTCGTGCCCGGGCTGCCCGCCGTCCAGCTCGAGCCGGACCTCGTGTTCTTCCTCTTCCTGCCCCCGCTCCTCTACGCGGGGGCGTTCTTCTCCTCCCCGCGCGACCTGCGCATGAACGCGTGGCCGATCTCGAAGCTCGCGCTCGGGCTGGTGGTGGCGAGCATCGTCGCGGTGGCGGTCGTGGCCCACCTGGTGGTGCCGGGGCTCTCGTGGACCACGGCCTTCGTGCTCGGCGCGATCGTCTCGCCCACCGACCCGACGGCAGCCACCGCGGTCTTCCGGCGGCTCGGGGTCTCCGAGCGCCTGGTCACCATCCTCGAGGGCGAGAGCCTGGTGAACGACGGGGTGGCCCTGGTGGCCTACCGCCTGGCCGTCGTCGCGGTGATCACCGGCTCTTTCTCGCTGTGGCAGGGGAGCCTCGAGTTCGTGCTCGTCAGCGCCGGCGGCATCCTCATCGGGCTCGTGCTCGGCTGGTTGATCGCGCAGGGACGCCGGCGCCTGGACGACCCGCCGGTGGAGATCACGATCTCCTTCGTGACCCCGTTTGCGGCCTACCTGCTCGCGGAGGAGCTCGGCGTCTCAGGAGTGCTGGCCACGGTCACGGTCGGCCTCTACCTCGGCTGGCGGTCCGCCGGTCTCTTCCTACCGGGCACGCGCCTCCAGGCCTATGCGTTCTGGAACGTGGTGGGCTTCCTCGCGAACTCGATGCTGTTCGTGCTCGTGGGACTCCAGTTCCCGGGCATCCTCGCGGCGCTGTCGGCCGACCTCTGGCTCGCCATCGGGACGGCGGTGCTCGTGTCCCTCGTGCTCGTCGCCGTGCGCATGGCCTGGCAGTTCGCGATCACCTTCCCGATCCGCGAGATGACGCGGCACGAGGACGCGAGCACGTCGACCCGCGAGCGCCTCATGCTCGGTTGGAGCGGGATGCGGGGCGGCATCTCGCTGGCCGCCGCGCTGTCGCTTCCCCTCACGGTCACCACCGGCGCGCCGTTCCCGCTGCGCGACTTCATCATCTTCGTGACCTTCGGCGTCATCCTGCTGACGCTGGTCGGCCAGGGCCTCACGCTCCCTCCGCTCGTCCGCCGCCTCGGGCTGGCCGAGCCGGCCGAGGACGAGCGCGAGGAGGCCGAGGCGCGGGTCGAGAGCGCCCACGCCGCACTGGCCACGATCGAGGAGGAGGCCACCCGCGAGGACGTGCCCGAGGACGTGGTCGAGCGCATGCGCGACCTCTACTCCTACCGCGCCCACCACGCCGCCGCGCCGTTGGCGGACGGCGAGGACGGCGGCGCTCACGAGAGCGCCGAGGCCTTCCGCCGCCTGCGGGCGAAGCTGATCTCGGCCGAGCGCGAGAGCATGCAGGGGATGCGTGAGCGCGGCGAGCTGGACGGCGAGGTGCTGCGGCGGATCGAGCGCGACCTCGACCTGGAGGAGTCGAGGTTGGAGGAGTAGCGGCTGACGCTATGCCGAGGACGTGAGAGCGCCCGCCGTCAAGACACCGCACAGCGACCGATTGGCTAACGTGATGCGCGTGTCGCCGAAGCCCCTCACACGTGACGAGCGCGAGGCGATCCGTCTGGAGTTCTTCTGGACATATCGGTCGCAGCCGGGGTTCGGATCAGTTGCTGTACGCCGTGACCCCGACGGGACGTGCTACGTGGACGTGGGCGCCGTGGGCGAGCTGCCAGTCGAGCCTACGTTTCAGGGCTTGCCCGTCAGGCAGCGGCCTACACCGAGGGCGGTAAACGCGGTCGCCCCGATCGAGCTGGTCGTCTAGCTGTCCCAAAGGGAACTCGTCGTCCGCCCGGGCGCGATGATCTACCCGGGCGGCGTCGACCACCGCGGCCGCACACACGAGGTGGGCTCGCTAGGCGCGGCGGTACGCCACACCAGCTGCAATCGCCCGCTGATGCTCACCGCGGCCCACGTGGTCGGGAGCCTCTCCGCCGCACACCCGCTCGGTCAGAAGGAAGTGCTGCTGGGGCGCGGACCTGCACCGCTGTCGGGTGACCCGCTTATCGGTGATGCCGTTGCGAGCCACCCGCCGGAGCCTTCGGATGTCGTTGAGCTCGACGCCTGCCTGGTCGCCTTGCAAGATCACGTCGACTTACGCCAAGAGGTCCGAGGCGGAGTCGTCACATCCGGACGTCCGCGCGAAATGAGCACCGTGCCCGAGGACGACACGATCGTCGTGCACAAGCGAGGGATCAACAGCCCAGGGCTCACCTCGGGCCTGCTCGATCCGGAGCCGGTCGCACTCCAGACCGAGCTTTCTTCGTGGGCCGGCCGTGGCGTTCTGCGCGACTACCCGCGCGGATATCTGATTACCGGCACCGACGCGGAGTACCCCTTCGCCCGGGGAGGCGACTCGGGTTCGATCATCATCGATGACGACGACTGCGTACTCGGGATGATCGTCGCCCTGATCACCGATTCGCCGACGCATCCGCGCCCAGGCGACCCTGCCTTCATGGTCGGTATCAACGACGTGCTCGCGGGCCTCGACATCCGTCTGGTCGGGCCAGATCGGCCGTGTACATGCGCGGACTACGCGCAGCCCTCTGGATGATCGGTCGACCGCGACGCTCGCACGTCATCGAGCGAGAACACTCGGCCTGCTTTGACGTCCTTCTCGCTCTCGCGGAGCGCTTGGAGCGTGGGAAGTCGCAGCCTTCTCCGACTCCAAGCCTTTAGTCGGCTACGCCCCGAGCTGGATTCGAACCAGCGGCCTACTCCTTAGGAGGGCGTCGCTCTATCCGGCTGAGCTATCGGGGCTTGCGGCTCTGCGTTTTTCCGAGTTGCGCTCTGACGCGTTCATTGTCAATGGCACATCTGTGGCACACACAAGGAGCCGTAGCTGAGCCTGGGGTCATCGTACCGACAGGTCACTGGCGTGCAGGGGCCGGAGCCGGGAGACGACTGACGGGCGCGAACGCGGGTCCGTCAGCGCGGAAGGACCTGGCGAAACCAGAGGAGCGCGGCCTCCCCGTCCTTGCGTGTGATCTCGTCGACGGTCGGCTATGCCGGATGCCGTTGCGCAGCTCCGCGAGCTGGCCAAACCTCGCGGCCAGTGCCTCCTTGGTGCCAAAGTGCGCCTCGAACTGCGGCCAAAGCGTCTTGTTCGTGATGGTGTCCTGTAGTTCGCGGAGGTCGAAGTATTCGAGTTGCCCTCCGAGCGACTCGTAGTGGTCGGAATCGAGGGCCGGGTTCTTCCGCGCCGCCGTCTCTAGCCGCTCCCTGACCTTCTGCTGGATGTGGGAGGGGACCCTCGATGGATCGTCCTCCAAGCCATAAACCAGCGTGCGGCGCAGGCGCAGCTCCACCTGCTCCATCTGCGCATCCAACTCGCGGAGCTGGGGCGCGAGGTCGAGTCGCTCCTTGACGAGCAGGTCCTCGATGGCGTCCTGGACCGTTCTCTGGCGCTCCGCGAGAAAAGCCTCGAAGTCATCGAGCGTGAACGGATCACGCAGCAGGATGTCGAACGCGGCGGGTGAGATGAGGTGGGATTCGAGCGTCCCGCGAGCGGTGGCCTCGCCGTTCTCGGCGATCAACTCGGGGAGGTACTGGTTGGGAAGGCGGCTGCTGATGACATGGCGGTTGGTGTCGGCGGTGAGCGGCGTCCGGTTGAGGATGGTGTCAATGAGGTTGCCGAGGCCGTCCTGATTCTTGCCCCAGTCCTTGGGGACGATGTGGTGGTCGTCCAGGTCGCCGTACTGGGGAACGTTGCCCGTCATCCAGTCCCGCGCACCGCGGAGCACGAGCAAGTTGAAGATCCCGTTGTAGACAGAGGTCCCCCGCTTGACCTCCTTGCGTAGTTCCAGGGCGCGGAACCGCGTGCGGAATTCCGCGAGCAGCGCGGGCTCCTTGGCGTCGTCCGTGAACCAGGAGGTGATGTCGTGGAAGTCACGGGACGCTGTCGACTCCACCGAGCCCGAGTAGCGGTTGGTGAAGACGCTCGCCCAGTACCAATGACGGATGAGAACGATGGTCTGAACTGGCCCCACTGTGATGGCTTGAACTGGCCCCACCTCCGTCCGATCGTGCCTTGACGGTTGGCGTTCATCTTGGGCGCGGATCGGGGGCACGGAGAGAGTGGGTTCCAGAATGGAGCAGTTCGAAGAG
>JBPCQB010000180.1:0-4480 GCA_050998555.1 Thermoleophilaceae bacterium | reverse complement strand
GGCTGGGCCGGGGTCTCCTGGCCCGAGGAGTACGGCGGCCGGGGGGCGACCCTGGTCGAGCAGGCCCTGTTCAACGAGGAGATGGTGCGCTCGCGCGCGCCGGCGCTGGCCAACGTGCTCGGCCTCGTGATGGGCGGGCCGGTGGTGATCGCCCACGGGACCGACGAGCAGAAGCGCCGCTATCTGAACCCGATCCTCACCGCTGAGGAGATCTGGTGCCAGGGCTTCTCCGAGCCCGAGTCGGGGTCGGACCTCGCGTCGCTGAAGACGAGGGCCTTGAAGTCGAACGGGGAGTGGGTGGTCACCGGCCAGAAGGTGTGGACGACGCTGGCCCACCGCGCGAAGTGGTGCATGCTCGTGGCCCGCACCGACTCCGAGGCCCCGAAGCACAAGGGCCTCACGTTCTTCCTCATGGACATGGAGCAGGAGGGCGTTCAGGTGCGGCCGCTCCACCAGATCACCAACGAGCCCGAGTTCAACGAGCTGTTCATCGAGGAGGCTCGCATCCCGGACGGGAACGTGGTGGGGGGCGTCGGCAACGGGTGGGGGGTGGCCATCACCACGCTGATGCACGAGCGCGCCGGGCTGGCCTTCGGCCTCCAGGTGCAGCTCAAGGTGCGCCTCGGCGAGCTCATGGCCCTGGTGCGCGAGCAGGCCCTCGAGGACGATCCGGTGGTCCGCCAGCGGGTCGGGCAGCTGTGGATCGAGGCCGAGGCGCTGCGGCTGAACGCCTACCGCGGCCTCACCCACATCATGAAGACGGGCGTGCCCGGGCCCGAGGGGTCGCTGCCGAAGTGGCAGTGGTCGGACTTAAACCAAGCGGTGACCGAGGCCGCGCTCGACTTCCGCGGCCCCGAGGCGCCGCTCGCCGACTCCGACTGGACCTACCACTTCCTGCGCTCGCGGGCCAACTCCATCGAGGGCGGCACCACCGAGATCCTCAAGAACGTCATCGCCGAGCGGGTGCTCGGGCTGCCGCGCCAGCGGTGAGGAGGACCGCGCCGTGAACTTCGACTTCACCGACGACCAGCACGCGATCAAGCGCACCGCGCACGACTTCCTGGCCGACCGCTTCCGCCCGGAGAAGGTGCGTGCGTTGGCCGAGGAGGGCGTCTACGACGACGCGTTGTGGACGGAGATGTCGGAGCTCGGCTGGCCGGGGATCCTCATCCCCGAGGAGCACGGCGGCCAGGGCCTCGGGATGGTCGAGCTGGTGATCCTCGCCGAGGAGCTCGGCTTGGCGCTCGCGCCGTCGCCGTTCCTCTCGAACGCCGCCGCCGGCCTCGTGCTCCTGCACTCCGGCACGCCCGAGCAGCGCGAGCGCTGGCTCCCGGGGATCGCGTCCGGCGAGGCGCGGGGCACCGTGGGCGTGGCCCGAGACCGGGTGGCGCCGCTCGTTCCCGACGCCGACTCCGCAGCGGTCATCGTGCTCCTCGACGGGGAGGGCGGCATGGTGGTCGAGGCCGCCGACGCCGGCGTCGAGCCGGTGGCGACCATGGACTCCACGCGGCGCTTCGCCTCGGTGCACGCCGACGGAGGGGAGCTGTTGGCGGGCAACCCCGGGCCCGGACTCGACCGGGTGGAGGTGGCGCTGGCCGCCGAGATGGTCGGCGTGGGGCAGAGAGCGATGGAGATGGCCGTGGCCTACGCCAAGGAGCGCAAGCAGTTCGACCGGCCGATCGGGGCCAACCAGGCCGTGTCCCACCGCTGCGCGCAGATGATGCTCGAGGTGGAGAGCGCGCGCTCGATCGCCTACTACGCGGCGTGGACCGCCGAGCACGAGCCGGAGTCGCTGGCGCTCGCGGCCTCGATGGCCAAGGCCTACGCCGCCGACGCCGGCTTCCGCGTGGCCGGATCCTCCCTACAGGTCCACGGCGGCATCGCGTTCACGTGGGAGCACGACCTGCACTTCTTCCTGAAGCGCGCGCGCACCGACGCGGCGCTGTTCGGGTCCGGCCGCGCACACCGCGACCGGGTGGCGGGCCTGGCCGGGCTCTCGCAGCCGGCGATCGCCATCGCGTAGGGCGGCTCGCCGGGCGCGGTCAGGCGCCCGCGACCACGAAGATCTGCGGCAGCGTCGCGGGACGCTCCCGCAGCGCCCGGCCGAGGAGCCGCCCGATCTCCGGGTAGAACCCGGCGCGGGGGACGGCGCGGAACAGGCCGCGCAGCCAGCCGCCTCGCAGACCGAAGCGCACCAGCCCGGCGCTGACCTCCACGAGGTCGGCGCGGCGCACCAGCTCGACCTCGGCTCCCCGCTCCCACTGCGGGCGCAGCTCGTGGTGGAGCTCGATGGCGTCGAGGCAGCGCTCGAGCCGATCGCCGGACCACCGTCCCGGCGCGAGGATCCCGGCGGCGTAGTGGCGCCCGTCGGTCACGTAGGCGCCGCCCTCCGATGCCCGGGGGTAGAGCCCGACGTCGTGCAGCAGCGACGCGCAGAGCAGGACCTCGCGGTCGAGCTCGAGGCCGTCGTCGCGAGCAAGGCGCTCGACGATCACGAAGACCCGGATCCCGTGGCGCTCCATCGGCCCGTCGCGCTCGCCGGCGGCGTCGCGGAGGGCGTCGAGGCACGCCCGCTCCGCGGGAGTGGACACGAGGTCCTCGGCGCTCGGCCGCGACCGCGCGGTCAAGCTCGGCCGCGGATGCGCTCACTGGGCAGGCCGCGAAGGTCGTCGGGCGCTGCTCCGCGCTGCTCCGCGCCGAACGCGACGTCATCGAGCCGGCTCATCTCCCGCTCGCCCTCGCGGCGTGCCGGATGGCCCTCCGGCAGCCGCTCGACGAGGGCCCGGATGCGGTTGCGCAGGTGGAGCGCGAAGTGCGGGGTCGAGGCGCCCATGAGCTGGCGGACGTCCTCGACGGTGGGCTCGCGGTGGCTGCGGTCGACGCGCTCGTACTCGCTCATCGCGGCAACGCTAGCGGTCGCCCTGGCCGCCGGCTCAGTCCGTGCCGCCGGCGCCGCCACCGCCCGCGCCGCCGCGCCGGCCTCGTCCGCTCCGGCCACCACCTCGGCGGTCACCGTCCCTGCCGCCCTCGTCGCCGTCGGGTCTGCCCTTCGCGGGCTCGGCCTCGACCGGGATCAGCTCCGTGAGCTCGTCGAGGCGCACCTGGACGTCGGTGGAGATCGTCTCGGCGTCACCGAGGACCCAGACGCGGTTGTAGACGCCCTGGCGGGGGTCGCTCTCGTACCCGGGCTGGATGTCCAGCAGGTAGGACTCGAGCGGGTTCGGGAGCGCGTCCGCCCGGTCGGTGAGCAATAGCGGGGCGAAGACCCCGTTGGTGGCCAGTGCTGCGGAGGGAGCCGCGTCCATCGGCCTCGCGGTGCTGGCGAGGGTGAAGTTGTAGCCGGGGACCTTGATGCCCCAGCCGAAGCCGTCCTGCTCGAAGCGCGCGAACTCGACCGCGTTCTGCACGGGGTTCGGCGCGCCCACCCGGCGGACGGTCCCGATCTTCGCCAGCTCACTCTCGGCGCCCGGGCTGACGACGGACTGTGGCCCGAGCAGGTAGATGTTCGGTCGCTTGTGGGTGGCCAGGGCCTTCTTCGTGGCCTCGGGTACGCGGTCCTTGGCCGTGAACAGCACCGAGTCGCCTGAGTTGGCCGCCCAGGCGGCCGCGGGCATGGCGAACTCGGGGCGCTCCCCCGAGGCCACTACCACGTCGTCGGAGGGCTCGCCGCGGGCGGAGGTGGCGAAGCGGTCGACGGCCGCCGCGGTCTCGTAGGAGTCCTTCCCCTGTAGGCGGCCGGTGCGGAGCTCGGGGGCGGGGGCCGGGACGTCGCCGACACGGATGACCTGGGCGCCGCGGGCGAGCTTGGCGCCCTTCGGCTCGAGGCGCTCCATGGCCTGGGCGCTGACCGGCGGAAGCTCCTCGGAGCCGGACAGGAGGATCGGGGCGCGGATGGGGGCCGAGGTGAGCGCGGCCGCGGCCACCGCTCCCTGCCAGTCCTCCTCACCGACGATGACCACCGCGCTCGGGCGCGTCCGGTCGCTCGTGCTCGGGAAAACCGCCGTGGCCGCCCCGGCGGCGTCGGCCGCAGCGTCGCCGCCACCGATCCGCGTCGTGTTGCGGGATGCAGCGACGGGGAACCCGAGCTTCTCGAGCGCCTGCTCATCGTCGGCGTTCACCTGGAGCTGCGGAGGATCGCTTCCGCCGCCGGCGCAGCCGGCGGCCAGGGCGAGCAGCGCGGCGAGGGCGCCGAGCACGGTAAGGCGGCGGGTCACCGGGAGAAGGTAACGGGCACGGGCGGCGGCACGGGCGGCTGTGCTCGCGGCGGGGGCGCCGCTGGCGGGCGGGGCGGGGCTATCGTGCGTCCCGTGAGCGACGAGGAACACGGGCCCGTGCTCTCCGTGCGCAACGGCATGACCATCGCGATCGACCGCGAGCTCTGCTTCGGGTTCGGCGACTGCGTCGACTCGGCGCCGGGTCTGTTCGACCTCGACGACGAGAGCAAGTCGGTCGTGATCGATCCCGAGGCGCACGACCTGGA
>JBPCQB010000035.1:0-2519 GCA_050998555.1 Thermoleophilaceae bacterium | reverse complement strand
GCTCACGCCGCCCCCAGACCAACCTCGAGGACGCGACACGGCTGTCGGCCGTGCACGCGACCGAGGATGTGGTCGAGGGCCGGGAGGAGCTGGCGGCCATCCTCGACGGCGTGGCCGCACTTCCCGGCGATCGCCGGGACGCCCTGATCATGCGCTTCGCGCTCGACATGGACAACCGCGAGATCGCGCGTGCGCTCGGCCGCTCGGAGGGGGCGACCAAGGTCCTGCTCCACCGCGCGATCCGTCAGCTCGAGGGCTCGCTCAAGGCGGGAGACGACCATGAGTGACCTGGAGCGCCGGCTGCGCTTCGCCCTCGCCCCGGTCGAGCCGCCCATGGCCCTCACCGACCGCTTCGAGCGCACCCTCACCGAGCTCACCGACGCCGCGGTCGAGGAGCTCGCCGACACCGAGCTCCGCGCGATGCGCGACCCCCGCAACTGGGCCCGTCCGGCCGCCGCGGTGCTCGTGGGCGGCGTGGCCGGGGGCACGCTGATCGTCGTCCAGGCCCGTCAGCGTCAGCGCCGCCGCCGGCCGCGGGGCCTGCGCGGGCTCGAGCGGCGGGTGCGGGAGACGGCGGGCAGCGCCATCAGGGCCGTCCGCCGCTAGGAACGACGAAGCGGGGCCCGAGGGCCCCGCTTCGCACTGCGCTTCGGATCTCCCGCGACGGCTACGCCGTGGTGGGGGCCGGCTCCCGTCCGGAGGCCAGGCCGGCACCGATGCCGGCCAGCGCGATCAGCAGGTGCAGGACGTTGTCCGCGGCATTGATGGGGAGGAGCCCGAGCAGCGGGTCCATGAACAGCCCGAGCAGGAAGACCAGGGCGTAGACGGCCCCGAACCCGAGGGCGAAGAGCCGCGCCGAGGCCGGCGTGCCGGCCATGGCCAGCCCGACGATGCCGCTCGCGATATGGACGATGTTGTGCCAGCCGTTGACGTCGAAGAGGATCAGCTGGTCACGCTGCACCGACTCCCCGACGGCGAACGAGGCGTTGACGAAGAAGCCGAGTATCCCGACCAGCAGGAGCACGGCTCCGAACACGAGCGAGTACAGCTGGGCAGGAGTCTTTCCACCCATGATGCGACCTCCTTGTTGGCCTGAGCGTCCACCTGGGTGTTCGCTCGGACGATGAGACCGGATCACGGAAGCTGATCCGGTGAGTGGCCTGAGTACGAATAACCCTACCCGTGGTTACACCGCCGACCCCAGCTCTCCTGCTTTGACCGACTCCTCGACCGGAGAGCTCCACCGCTTCGCGGACGAGGAGCTCATGTCGCTCGTGGCCAGGGGGAGCACTGCGGCCTTCGAGGTCGTGTACGACCGCCACGGGGCCGTCGCGTTCTCGCTCGCCTACCGCATGGTGGGCAGCCGCGCGGCGGCGGAGGACGTCGTGCAGGAGGCCTTCCTATCGGTCTGGAGGGCACGCACCCGCTACGAGGCGCAAAGGGGCAGCGTGCGCTCGTGGGTGCTCGGGATCGTGCACCACCGCGGGATCGACGCGCTGCGGCGCGGGCTGGTGCACGAGCGCCGCCGGGCGGGAGCGGAGGCGGCCGAGGAGCAGCGCGAGACCCGGAACGTCACCGAGGTGGAGGCCATGCGGCGGGCGGAGGCGGCGACCGTGCGCGCCGCGCTCGAAACGCTCCCGCGCGACCAGAGCCGGGTGCTCGAGCTGGCCTACTTCGCCGGTTTCACCCACTCCCAGATCGCCGAGATGCTGGACATGCCGATCGGGACGGTGAAGGGCCGAATGCGGCTGGGGCTCGACAAGATGCGTCGAGAGCTGGGGCAGACGGCATGACCGGGCGCGGGCACGAGCGCCATCAGGACGATGTGGGGGCCTACCTGCTGGGCGCGCTCTCCGAGCTGGAGGCGCAGGCCTTCGGGCAGCACCTCGCACGCTGCGCGGACTGCCGGGCGGAGCTCGAGCACCTGCGCGGGGCGTCGGAGGCCCTGTCGGGCGCGGTGGAGCCGCTCTCGCCGCCGCCCGAGCTCAAGGATCGGCTGATGCGCGCGGTGCGCGCCGAGGCCCCCGAGGAGCCGGTGACCGGGGTCGCCCTCGACGCCGAGCGCGGCCACGAGCCGGCGCCGCCGATCGCGAGCGAGCCGGCCGGCGGCCCGGCCCGAGCTCGCCCTTCCCGTGGTCGTCCCCGGTGGCTCGCAGCTCCTCGGCCCGCCGCGCTGGTGGCCGGCGTCGCGCTGCTCGCCGCCGGCGTCACCTCGGGACTCGGGCTCGGGCGGGCGCTCGACTCCTCCGACCGGGCGCCGGCGGCCGGTCGGGCGGTCGCCGCCGAGGTCGACCACCTCCGCGCCCCGGGGGCCCGTGCGGACCTCGTGATCCCCGCACGTGCCGGGGTGCCGGTGCTCGACGTCCGGGGACTGCCGGAGCCGAACGGCGATCGCGTCTACGAGGTCTGGCTCAAGCGGGGCGAGCGGATGGTGCCCGGGTCGCTGTTCGACGTGTCCGCCGGCGGCAACGGGACCGTGGGCATCCCCGACGGCCTCGACGAGGTCGACGCGCTCCTGG
>JBPCQB010000098.1:0-5380 GCA_050998555.1 Thermoleophilaceae bacterium | reverse complement strand
CGCATCATCAGACTGGCGACGCCGACACCGAGCCCGGCGTCCCGGCCCACCGACCAACCTCGACGACGGCCGCCACGCGGACGCGATTACCCACGCCCACTTGACAAACGGACGTCCATATCAGCTGTCGTGCCCGGGCTGGGCGAGGCCGACGACGGACCACGTCAGACCGACCCCTGGTCCGAGGGCCTGACCGAGCCGTCTCGACCAGGATCTGAGGCGACGTTCGACGCGGTGCTCGAGCTCGCCGCGAGCGCTTCGGCGAGCCGATCCTCGGTCACGTTCGAGCGCCGCGCGAAGGAGCTGACGGACCGGTTGGGTTCCGATCAGCTCAGAGCCGGACTGGTGAAACGGCTCGAGGTCGTCGCCGAGCAGAAGGGGGACGAGCGCCATCCGGTCGTCCCGCCCGAGACCGGAACCCTGCTGCGCGGCCTTGTCTGGCTCGCCCGCGGCTTCCCAGACCCGGAGACCGCGACCGCGGTCGGCAACCTCGCAGCGTCGACGCTGACCAAGGTCCCCTACCACGGCCCCCGCTCCGCGAAGGTCGCCAACGCCTGCCTCTCGACCCTCGCCGAGATGGGCCCCGCCGGCGCGGCTCAGCTCGGCCGCCTGCGGACCGCGGCCAAGCACGCGAGCACCCGTGATCACCTCGACGAGGCAATCGCCGCTGCGGCCGAGCGGCAGGGCGTCAGCGCCGAGGAGCTCGAGGAGGCGATGGTGCCGGGCTTCGGCCTCGACTCGGGCGGCGCGCGGCAAGAGAAACTCGGCGATCACGTCGCCGAGCTCCGGGTCACCGGACGCAGCTCCGTCGAGCTCGTATGGCTCCGCGCTGACGGGAGATCGCTCAAGACCGCCCCGAGGGCGGTGAAGGACCACCACGTGGAGTCGCTCAAGCGGCTGCGGGGTGAGGTCAAGGAAGCACGGACCATGCTCGGTGCGCAGAAGGCCCGGCTCGAGCGGCGAGCCGGTCCCGCCCGTCGACGTGCCGCGGCTGGCCTTCACCGAGGCCATGCGCGACATCGACCTGTTCGTGGGGGTCTGCAGCGTCGGCAACGATCCCGCATGGCGCGACCGCGGCGAGGCGCCACAGTTCGACGAGTACTGGGTCGACTACTCGTTCGGTGGCCTCGGCGAGCAGGCGCGGACCCGCGGAGAGGTGCTCGAGCGCCTGCTTCCTAAGCTGCGGATCGCCGATCGCTGCCGGATCGACGGACGTTTCCTGCGGTTCGAGGGCAAGCTCCGCACCTACCGGATCCACCTCGGCTCCTCGAACATCCTGATGGGCCGGGCGATCAGTACCTCTGCATCGTTCGGGACCGCGTGCCCGCGGAGCAGCGAGCCTTCCTTCCCTTCGAGGGCGACGCGACGCTGGCGCTGATCCTCTCCAAGGCCTTTCTGCTCGCCGACGACGAGAAGATCGCCGACCCGGTGATCCTCGAGCAGATTCGGCGGTAGGAGGCCACGGGTGCCGGCGTCCGGCACCGCCGTGCCGGTCTATGGTGCCGAGTTCATGCCGATCCGCTCGAAGCCGCGGCGCGTGGCCCCCGGTGCTCGGCGCACCTGCCTCCTCGGCGCCTGCGCCCTGGCGCTCGCCGTCACCGGCTGCGGCGAGACCCCGCCGGCCAAGGAGCAGGGCGGCCGGCCCGATGCGCCCTCGGACGAGCGCACGCCGAAGAAGAAGGCCGACACCCCCAAGAAGCTCATCCGCTGTCTCAAGAAGCAGAAGGTGAACTCCGAGCAGCCCTCGGCGTCGACCTCCGGGGACGTCGCGCTCTCGCGCGGTCTGATGCTCGAGCACGAGACCGTGACCATCGGCGGCAACACCGACGTCGTGGCGTACTTCCTCGCGAGCAAGAGCGACGTGAAGCGTGCCAAGAAGGCGCTGGGCCTGAACGACACCGTCGCCAGCAGCGGCTCCGTCGTCGTCGCCTACCTCAAGCCCGAGAACCGGACGTCACTCGGACCCGAGATCGAGATGTGCCTGTAGCGACGTAGGGCGGCGGCGCGCGGCGACGCGCTGTCCCGTCACGTCCCGGGCTACGCCGGCGCCAACGCTCGGTCCCAGGGCCGAGCGGCCCGCAGCGCCCCCACTATGGCCCGGGTGGCCGGCGACTTGTTCAGGGTGTAGAAGTGGATGCCCGGCGCGCCGCGGGCCAGCAGCTCGGTGCACTGGAGCGTGGCGTAGGCCACTCCGAGCTCCGACACCCCGGTTCCGTCCTCCTCGGCCCGCGAGGCCAAGGCCTGCTCGAGCGACTCGGGGATCGACGCGCCGCACATCTCCGTGAAGCGCTTGATCTGCTTGAAGTTGGTGATGGGCATGATCCCGGGGATGATCGGGACCGTGATGCCCGCGTCACGCGCCTGATCGACGAAGTCGAAGTAGAAGTCGTTGTCGAAGAAGAGCTGAGTGATGAGGAAGCGCGCCCCGGCGGCCACCTTCTCCTTGAGGAAGTCGATGTCCGCGGACATGCTCTTGGCCTCGGGGTGAACCTCGGGGAAGCACGCCGCCCCGATGCAGAACGGGTAGCTATCCGAGATCAGGGCGGCGAGCTCGCTCGAGTACACGAGGCCGCCCGGCTCGGGCCGCCACTCGGTCTCGCCCTTCGGCGGGTCTCCCCGCAGCGCGAGAACGTTGTCGATCCCCGCCTCCTGCATCTCGTCGAGGGTGGTCACGAGCTGCTCGCGCGTGGCTCCCACCACCGAGAAGTGGGCCATGGCCTCGACGTCCAGCTCGCGGCGGATGCGCTTGACCACGGCGATCGTGCGGTCGCGGGTGGACCCGCCGGCGCCGTAGGTGACCGAGACGAACGCCGGCTCGTCCTTCTTCAGCTCGGCGACGGCGTTGAAGAGCCGCTCCATCCCCTCGTCGTCCTTGGGCGGGAAGAACTCGAACGAGAAGACCGGGCGGCGCTCCTCGAGGATCTGGTCTATGCGCATGGTGCGGAAGGGGACGAGGTCGGTTCAGCCGTCGTCGCTCCGACCGCCCTTGGGCGAGCGCTCGCCCGAACCCTCCGCGCTCGTCCGTGCGCCCACCACCTCGAGGTCGGGCGCGAGCTTCTCGCGTCCGCCCGCCCGGTACTGCACGTCGACCGAGTCGTGGCGGCGGTAGGTGCCGACGAGGCCGAGGAACATCGACAGCCAGCGCCAGAACCCGAGCCGCCCCTCCTGCACGAGGGGCTCGTGGAAGCACAGCGCCCGGTCGCGCACCTCGTAGTCGCGGCCCTCCTCCTTCGCCACGCCGCTCACCCACACGCGGTAGGGAGGGCCGGCCTCGGCGGGCAGGGGCACCCGCGAGCCGCCGCTCGTCGAGCCCTCGGCGCTCACGGATCGACCTGCCGCCCGGCGCCGAGCTCCCGCCTCAGGGCGTCGTAGGGCGACTCCCCGGCACGCTGCTCCACGACCCGCCGGCGCAGGCGGCCGGTGTAGGCCTCGGCCGATCCGTCGCCACGGACGTCGAGGCCCGCGCGCACCCGGCCCGGACCGGCGATCTCGAGCCGGGCCGACACCTGCGCCACCGGCTCGAAGCGCCGCAGCACCTTCAGGTCGACCGGACGGGCGTCGGCGTCGCGCGCGAGGGCCTGGCCGCGCTCCTCGAGCGCGCCGAGGGCCTCGTCGAGGGAGGCGCAGCGCCGGCGCTCGACCCTGGGCCCTCGCCGCTCGGTGAACTTGTACCGCCTCAGCTTCCTCGCTCCGGTGGTCGGCGTCGGGCCGGCCGGTCCCCCGTGGGGTCCGTTCAGCCTCCGATGGCGCTCATGGAGCGCGCCGGCGGACGGAACCCGGGCTCGTTAACGCGGTGCTTGAGCTCCTTGCGCCACACGGCGTCGCGGACGATCTGCTCGAGGTCGTCGTCGGTGGCGCCCGCCCGCATGGGCTCGCGCAGGTCGGTCTCGTGCATCGAGAACAGGCAGGTGCGGAGCTTGCCCTCCGCGGTGAGGCGGATGCGGTTGCAGTCGTCGCAGAAGGGCTCGGACACCGGGTTGATGAACCCGATCTCGCCCTCACCGTCGGCGAAGCCGAAGATCCGGGCCGTGGCCGAGGGCTCGCGCGGGCGCTCCTCGAGCGGGTGCACGGCGTGGATGATCTGCCGCAGCTCCTCGCCGGTGAGCACGGCGTCCGGCGTCCAGGCCTGGTCGGCGTCGAGCGGCATGAACTCGATGAAGCGCACCTGGAAGGCCGACGTGCGGGCGAACTCCGCGAAGGGCAGCGCCTCCTCCTCGGTGAAGCCCCGGATGGCCACGGCGTTGACCTTGACGGGATGCACCTCGGGGTGGCGGGCCAGCGCCTCGAGCCCGCGCAGGACCTGGGGCAGGGAGTCGCGGCGGGTGATCTGGAAGAAGCGGTCGCGCTGGAGCGAGTCGATGGAGACGTTCACGCGGCCGACCCCGGCGGCCACCAGGGCGTCGGCGTCGCGCTCGAGCAGGTAGCCGTTGGTGGTGAGCGAGAGGTCGCGCAGACCATCGAGGCCGGCCAGCATCTCGACCAGACGCGGGAACTGACGGCGCACGAGCGGCTCGCCGCCGGTGAGGCGGAGGTCCTCGACGCCCATCTCGACCATGAGCCCGACCACGCGCTCGATCTCCTCGAAGGAGAGGATCTCGTCGCGGTCGAGCCACGTCAGGCCCTCCGCCGGCATGCAGTACTGGCAGCGGAAGTTGCAGCGGTCGGTGACCGAGACGCGGAGGTCCGCGATCCGCCGGCCGTGCGCGTCGTGGAGGGGCTCGCGCGGCACGGTTCCACCACACTACCCGCGCGCCGGCGGCGCAGCGCGCCCGTGAACCGCCGGGGGTCAGACTTGCGAATGGCATGCTGGTGATGCACCCCCATGCGAGGACGACTTGACGTTGGACTACGACTCGGCCCTGTCGGCTGGGCGGAGCCCGATGAGCACGGTCGCGGCCGAGGAAGCTCGTCCAGGAGACCTTCGTACGGCTGTGGCGCGGCGCCGGGCGCTACGACCCGGCCAAGGCGAGCGTGCGTACCTACGTGTTCACGATCGCTCGCCGCGCGGCGGTCGACTTCCGTCGTCGCCCCGCCTCCCGACCGATCGCCGGCGCCTACGAGCAGGAATCGACGCTCGAGGCCGAGGTCGACGAGCCGGCGGGGGAGTCCTACGACCGCCTGCTGCTCTCACTCGACGTCAGGGACGCCCTGCGCGGCCTCTCGCTCAAGCACCGCGAGGTGCTCGAGCTGCACTTCGACGAGGATCTGACCCAGACCCAGATGGCCGAGCGGCTGGGAGTGCCCCTCGGCACCGTGAAGACCCGCGCCTACGGGCTGACGGCCGTGGGCCGCGCGCGCTGACCGGAAGAGCGAGCCCAGCGCGCCACCACGGCGCGCGGGGCCCCGCCCTCAGACGCCGGGGGTCGAAACCTCCAGCGAG
>JBPCQB010000137.1:0-12848 GCA_050998555.1 Thermoleophilaceae bacterium | reverse complement strand
TCTTCCAGCTTCCCATGGCCGCCACCGAGAAACGGCCGCTCGAGCTCGAGATCGAGCCTCAGTCGGGCAAGGGACCCCCGGCCAAGGTCGAGTTCGACATCTAGCGACGGGGCCCGCCGGCGGGCTCAAGCCCCGCCTTCAGGACCTCTCGCGCCGCCGGAGCGGCGGTCTCGCCGCCCGCGCCGGCCCTGACGAGCATCACCGCCACCGCGATGCGCGGCTCCCGGGCCGGCGCAAAGGCGGTGAACCACGCGTCGGTGTCCGAGGCGGCCGACTCCGAGGTCTCACCGGGCGCCTCGGAGGTGGTGTCCTCGAGCTCCGCGGTGCCGGTCTTGCCGGCCACCCTCACGCCGGGCAGGGCGGCCCGCTCGCCGGTGCCGTCGCGGACGACCTCGACCATCATGCGGCCGAGCGTCGTCGCGACCTCCGGGGAGGTCACCCGGACTCCCGGGGCCCGTCGTCCCGCCACGGGGACGACGCTCGGCTCGAGGCGCCGACCGCCCGCGGCCACCGTCTGGGCCACGGAGGCCATGCGAAGGGGGGTGGTGAGCAGCCTGCCCTGCCCGATGGCTGTCGACCCGAGGGCGAGCGGCGAGCCGAGCTCCTCGCGGCGCGGGAGCGGGCTCTCGACTGCTCCTCGGACCGGCGGCGACTCCCCGAACCCGTAGCGCCGCGCCGTGGCCAGCAGACGCCGCGCGCCCACGCGCACCCCGAGAGGGGCGAAGACCGAGTTGCACGAGTGCGCGAAGGACTCGACGAAGGTGCCTCCGCAGCTCTCGCCGTTGGCGTTCTCGAGGTCGACGCCGTCGATGACCGCCTTGGTCTGTACGGGGAAGCGCGACCGAGGGCGGACGGCGCGGGACTCGAGCCCGGCGGTGGCGGTCACGATCTTGAACGTCGACCCCGGGGGTTGGGGGGCCGAGAACGCCACCCCGGCCAGCGCCCGGATCTCCCCCGTCCGCGGGTCGAGCGCCGCGATGCCGCCGAACCGCTCCCCGAGGGCGGCGGCGGCGGCCTGCTGGACCCCCGGGTCGATCGTCGTGCGCACGGCCGCGCTCGCGCGGGGACGTGAGACCGCCAGGGTCCGCCGGCCGGCGAGGAGGCGGCCTCCGGCGGTGCCGAGAAGCCGGCGATCGAGTATCCGCTCGAGTCCCGACACGCCGACGGGAGTTCCCGGCGGGAAGCCGCGCGCGAAGATGACGTCGGCCTCCTCGGAGCTCGGAGCGGGCCCGACGGCTCCGGCCACGCTCGCCCCCGCCCGCCCGAGGCCCCCGCGGCGCTCCGAGGCCGGCCCGTCGGCGAGCAGCCGCCCGTCGCCCGCGAGGATCGCGGCGCGCCGTGGGGCCTCGGTCCGCCGGGACAGGCGCTCTCCGGGCGCGAGCCCGGGGAAGACGGTCTCGGGCGCCCAACCCAGGCCGTCCTCGAGGACGGGGAGGGAGACCTCTCCACGCACCTCGCCGAAGGCGCGCGTGCGGACGGAGACCGGGAGGCGCACGCGCCCGCCCTCCTCGTGGGGCTCGCCGGCGAGCACGCTCGTGGCCGTGCTCATCGACCCGGCCCGTGCGTAGGCGCGGGCGAACGTGCGCCGCCTGACCGCCCGGCGAGCCGCCGGGGCGAGCGCGGCGTGCATGCCGCGATCATCACCGCGCTCCCAGGCGCGAGCGAGGCGCTCGGCCGACTGCTCGGCGTCGCTCTGGCCGACGAAGGCCAGCAGGAGGGCCACCACGACGGCGGCCGCGACAGCGACGGCGGTAGGGAGCGCGCGGTGGGTGAGGCGGCGCCGGCGGGCGTTCTGCTGAGCGCTCGACGCCATCTGCTCTACGCCGAAAGGTACCTCCCCTCGGGAGCCGTCGCGACCGGACCTCTCGGCGTCGGCGCGGGTAACGTCTCGCCGTGCCGTGACGCCGATCGACTGGGTCATCATCGTCGTTACGCTCCTGTTCGCCATATGGGGCTACTCGCAGGGGCTGATCGTCGGCCTGTGCGCGCTGGTCGGCTTCGCGATCGGGAGTGTGGTGGGCTCGCGGGTAACCCCGCTCCTCCTCGATCCCGGGTCCCCGCTCACTCCGCTGTTCTCGTTGGCGGGCGCCCTGCTCGTGGGTGGCATCGTCGCGACGATCCTCGAGCTGTTCGGGTTCCGCCTCCGGGGGCGCCTCTCCGCGAGTCTCGGGGCCCTCGACGGCCTGGGGGGCGGGATCCTGGTGGGCTGCCTGGCGCTCGGGATCGCCTGGATCGGCGGGGCGCTCGTCCTCCAGACCTCTGCCCCGCAGAACCTCCGCCGCGACGTGCGTGGCTCGGAGATCCTCCAGCGGCTGAACGCGACGCTGCCCGCGGCCGGCCCCGTGGTGAACGCCCTCGCCCGCTTCGACCCGGTCCCCGAGATCCGCGGCCCGGCGCCGCGGGTGCGCCGGCCCAACACGGCGATCGCCCGGGACCCGGACGTCCGGGCGGCCCGGCGCAGCACGGTCCGCGTGCTCGGCACGGCCTGCGGGCTCGGGGTCTCGGGTTCGGGATGGGTCGCGGGTAGCGGCATCGTGGTCACCAACGCCCACGTGGTCGCCGGCCAGGAGGACACCACCGTCCAGCTGGCCGGCCAGGAGGTCCGCCACGACGCCGAGGTGATCTGGTTGGACCCGGACAACGATCTCGCGGTGCTGCGCTCCTCCGGCCTGCTCGGCGCGCCCGCGCTGGCGATGAACGACTCCGCGCAGGTCGGGACCTCGGGCGGCATCCTCGGCTTCCCGGAGAACGGCCCGTTCGACATCCGTCCCGGACGCATCGGCCAGACCACGACCGTCAGGAGCGAGGACGCCTACGGCCGGGGCCCGATCCGCCGGCGCATCACCGCCCTACGCGGGCTGGTGCGGCAGGGCAACTCCGGCGGTCCGATGGTGGACGCCGACGGCCGTGTGCTCACCACGATCTTCGCCGCGACCGTCGGCGGCTCCGAGCGCGCGGGCTACGGGGTGCCGGACTCGATCGTCCGCCGGGCGCTCGCCCGCGCCGACGAGCGTGTGGACTCCGGGCCCTGCACGACGGGCTGAGTCCCGCCGACCTCGAGCACCGACACCTCCGGCGGGGCGAGCACCCGCATGCGCGGCGCCTGGCCGTGCTCCACCCCGATCCCGCGGCTCACGTACATCAGGGGCCCGCCCGGCATCCGGTGGAGGCCTCCCGCGCCCACCGCGCGCGGCACGTCCGAGGCGATCAGGGGCGGCCCGAGGAACGGGAGCTGGATCTGTCCGCCGTGGGTGTGGCCGGCGATCACGAGGTCGATCCGCGGGCCGGCCGCCGGGGAGATCGCGGTGTCGGGGCGGTGAGCCACCACCAGGCGCACGTCCTCCTCACCCGGGTCCTCGGCCAGCCGCCGGATCACCCGCCGCGCGCCGGCACCGTCCCACACCAGGCGGCTCCCGGCCACGGTGACCGGGCGTCCCCGGACGCGGGTGCGGACGATCTCGTCGGCGAGCACCCGCACGCGCGTCCCGCGGGTCACCCGGGCCATGTCGTCGAGATCGTCGGCGTCGCCCTCCACGAAGAACACCCCGGCGGGGGCCGAGAGGCGCCCGAGCAGCGCGCGAAGCTCCGGCTCCTCGCGCGCGAACGACTCACCCTGAAAGAGGTCGCCGGGGAGGACGATGATGTCGGGCCGCGCCCGCATCACGGCCTCGACCGCCGCCCGCTCGTGGGCGCCGACCTCATCGGTCTGGATGTCGGCCAGCACCCCGACCCGGATCGGCGAAGCCGCCCCACGATCGTCCGCCAGCGCGACGCTCGTCCGCTCGACCCGCAGCGAGTAGGGCTCGACGAACGAGGCGTAGGCGCCGGCGGGGGCGGCCAGGCAGCAGAGCGCGGCGAGCGCGAGCACGGTGTGTGTAGCCGGCCGCGGCGAGCGCCTGCCGAGCCACAGGACGCCCGCGGCCACGGCCGGCAGCACGATCACCAGGTCGAGGAATACGAGGTGGATCACCCCGAACAGGGGATCGAGGCCGAGGCCGACGAGCACGGCCAGCTTCGCGACGACGAGAGCCGTGGTGAGCGCGAAGGCGCCGGCCACCCGCGGGAGGGTGATCGCGGCGCGGCCGCGGGCCCCGCCCCGAACACGGAGCGCGAGCAGCGCCCCGACCGCCACGATCAGGTCGAGTCCCGTCGAGAGCCAGAGGGTCGCGTCGAAGAGCCCGAGGTCCACAGCGGTCGAGCGTAGGCGCGCGATTCGGGGCCGCTGCGGAGAGGTCGTGAAGATCTCGTGGTCATCCGCGGCGGCCGGGCCGCCCGTCGCGGGGCTGCCCCGGAGGCGACCCGAGCCGAGTCTCCCGCTCCGTGCGATCTACGGCACAAGAGTTACCTCCCCGGCACAAGAGTTGCCTGAGGCGAACATCGTGTGCCGTAACGCGCACGGCGTGGATGATCTTCCGGGTTCACCCCGTATGGTCGCTCGGGTCGATGGGACGGCCTCGGATCTTCTTCGGTAACCAGTCGCGGGCGGGCGCCCCGCCGAACTGGGTCAGGCCGTACTACACGGAGTGGTCGGGCGTGATCGGCGGACGGATCCGTCGCCTGCGCCAGTCCCGCGGCCTCACCCTGGTCCAGGTCGCCGGGCAGATGACGAGGCCCGACGGCGGCCGTTACAGCCACGGCTATCTGTCTCGCCTCGAGCGTGGATGGGCGAGTGCGCCGCTGCACTTCTACCTGAGCCTCGCCGACGTCCTGAAGATCGAGCCCGGTCGGCTCCTCGGTCCCGACGACTGTCAGGTCGAGGCCTCGGAGGCGGAGCTCAGCCTCCTCGCGTGCCTGCGCGAGATCGGGCTGGCGCCCCATCAGGCGCTCGCGCGTCTTCTCGGGCCCGAGCACGCCGGCGTCCCCACCGACCTCGCCCGGCTACCCGCAGGGACCTCTATCGTGAGCCGCCACCCGTGGCCAAGACGCTCGTCATAGCCGAGAAGCCCTCCGTGGGGCGCGATCTATCGGGCGCGCTGCCGGGGACGTTCAAGTCCTCGAAGGACAAGACGCACCTCGAGGGCGACGAGTACGTGATCTCGTGGGCGGTCGGGCATCTCGTCGGCCTCGCCCCGCCCGAGGACTACGACCCGAAGCTAAAGAAGTGGCGCTTCGCGGACCTTCCGATCGTCCCCGACGGCTTCAAGCTCGTGCCCAACGACGAGCGTTCCCGCAAGCAGCTCAGCGCCGTCCACCGACTCATGCGCCGCGACGACGTCGACCTCGTGATCAACGCCTGCGACGCCGGTCGAGAGGGCGAGCTCATCTTCGCCTACGTCTACGAGACCTCGAGCGCGAAGAAGCCGGTGCAGCGGCTGTGGCTCTCCTCGATGACGAAGAGCGCGATCCACGACGCCTTCGGGGAGCTTCGCCCCGGTGAGGAGATGGCCTCGCTCGAGGCCGCCGCCCGCTCGCGTTCCGAGGCCGACTGGGTGGTGGGCATGAACGCCACGCGCGCCGCCTCGATCCGGCTGCGCTCGGCGTTCGACGGAGCGGTCTCCCTCGGGCGCGTGCAGACCCCGACGCTCGCGCTCGTCGCCCGTCGCGAGGAGGAGATCCGGGCGTTCACGCCCGAGCCCTACTGGCTCGTCGAGGCCGCGTTCGAGGCCTCGGGCGAGCGTGCGTACCGCGGCCGCTACCAGGGCGGCAAGCGAATCTCCGAGGAGCTGGCCGCCCAGGTGGTCGAGGCCTGCACCGGCCGGCGCGGCGACATCACCAAGGTCGAGCGCAAGGAGGAGCGCGAGCGTCCGCAGCTTCTCTACGACCTCACCTCCCTCCAGCGCCACGCCAACACCCGGTACGGGTTCTCGGCCCGCCGGACGCTGTCGGCCGCGCAGGGCCTCTACGAGCAGCACAAGGCCATCACCTATCCGCGTACCAGCTCACGCTTCCTGACCGGCGATCTGGTGGCCGAGATCCGCCCCACCGCCGAGCTCGTCGGGCGCGAGCCGGCCTACCGCGAGGCCGCGGCCTACGTGTCCGGCCTCGAGAAGCTTCCGCTCGGCCGGGTGGTCAACGACGCGAAGGTCGAGGACCACCACGCGATCATCCCGACGCGCGCCGAGCACGACCTCGGGCGGATGAAGGACGACGAGCGCCGGATCTACGACCTGGTCGCGCGCCGGTTCCTCGCGATCTTCCACCCGGAGGCGGTCTACGAGCGCACCCGTGTCGAGACCACCGTCGCGGCGAGCGCCGTCGCGGAGGAGCCGGCCGGACACGTCTTCCGCACCAGCGGACGAGTCATGCTCGTGTCCGGCTGGAAGGCGGTCTACGGTGAGGACGCCGACGAGAAGGGCGGCGAGGACGACTCGGGCGGAGACCAGCGCCTGCCGAAGCTCGAGCAGGGTGAGCAGGTCGACGCGCGCGCGGTCGAGTCGCTGCGCAAGGAGACCCAGCCGCCGCGGCGCTTCAGCGACGCTTCGCTGCTCGGGGCGATGGAGACCGCGGGGAAGGTGGTGGACGACGCAGAGATGCGCGAGGCGATGAAGGACTCGGGGATCGGAACGCCGGCGACCCGGGCGTCGATCATCGAGCGGCTGATCGACGTGGGCTACGTCGAGCGCGACGGCCGCGCCCTCGCGGCCACCGACAAGGGCATCCAGGTCATCCGCCTGCTCGGCGAGCATCCGCTCACCTCCCCGGAGCTGACGGGCTCGTGGGAGCGACGACTCGGCCTGATCGAGCAGGGGACCGACTCGCGACCGGCGTTCATGGCCGACATCGAGCGCTTCACCACCGAGACGGTCGCCGAGCTCGACAAGCTCAAGGAAGTGAAGATCGAGCGCGCGAACCTGGGCCCTTGCCCGGTGTGCGGCCGCGACGTCAGGGAGAACCGCAAGGGCTACTCGTGCTGGAGCAAGGACGATCCGGGCTGCGGATTCGTCATCTGGAAGCGTAAGGCCGGGAAGAGCCTGCCCCCGGCCGTGGCCAAGGAGCTGATGGCGAGCGTGGCCGCCGATCCCGACCACCGCGTGGGTCGCACCGAGAAGCCGATCACGGGCTTCAAGGGACGCTCCGGCCGCCAGTTCCGCGCGAAGCTGAAGATGGAGCGCGATCCCGAGGCCGAGAAGTGGAAGGTCGACTTCGACGAGGAGTGGGCGCGCGAGCCGCGCGAGCCCGCGGCGGCAGACGGCGCGACGGCAGACGGCGCCGGTGCGGCGACAGACGGGGACGGCGCGAACGGCGGGGGCCCGGAGAGTCCGAGCCCGGCCGAGGCCGCGGCCACCAACGCGACCACCACCCGGCGGCGCCGGGCGCCGAACGGATCGGCCGCCTCCCCCGCGCGGAGCGGCGGGCGCGGCCGCACCGCCAAGCGCTCCTAAGCGCTCACCGCAGCGGCCGTACCCGCCGGTACAGCGCCCGCACGTCGTCGAGCGCGGGCTTGCGGCCGTTCGAGTCGTCGAACAGCCCCTTGCGGTTATAGGGCGGGTCGGGCCGCGGGTTGCCGCCGGACCAGCCCGGCCGCACCTTGAAGTCCCGGAGGATCCAGGCGATCACCCCGTTGATGTAGGGCTTCCGGTCGTAGGTGCTGATGTGGTAGCGCATGAACTCGCGCTGGAACTCGAAGGTCCCCTTCTCGGTGGCCGGCCCGCTGCGGTTGGCCTCCGCTCCGAACTCGGTCACGAACAGCGCCTGACGCCGATAGGAGCGGTGCATCGAGTCGAGGTAGGGGCCGAGCTTCGTGCGGTCGTTGAGCTGCCCGCCCGGGCCCGGGTACCAGCCGAAGTAGGAGTTGATCCCGATGGCGTCGAGGCGGCGATACAGCCGCGGGCGCGGCGCCGACGGGTAGCCGGAGATGTCGAGCGCCGAGAGCCGGCTCGGGTCGAGGCGGTTCGCCAGGGCGGCGGCACGGGTCACGTAGTCCTGCTGCCCGCGACTCGGAGCGGTGGAGGTCTCGTCGCCGTCCCCGGCCGGGCGGGTGCCCAGCTCGTTGCCGACGCTCCAGGCGTAGACCGACGGGTGGTTGAAGTCGTGGCGGATCGTGTCGGCGAGGAAGTCGAGCCCGCGCTGGCGGATCGAGCGCAGCGCGAGGAACTCGTCGCGCACCTGGTAGAAGGGGATCTCCTCGTAGACGAGCATCCCGGCGCGGTCGGCCATCTCGAGGAAGTGGGGGTGGAGCGGGTAGTGGGCGCGGGTGACCGTGGCCCCCGAGGCTCGGAGCTGCCCGAACAGCGTCGCCCGCTGCTTCGGCCCGAGCGCCGCGCCTACCCCGCGGGCCTCCTCGTGCACCGCGGCGCCGCGGAGGCGGACCGGGCGGCCGTTCAGGAGCATCCGCCCGCGGCGGTCGACCTTGATGGAGCGCACCCCGAAGTGGGTCGAGTAGCCGGTCCCGCCCGCCGCGGCCCGCGCGGTGTAGAGGCGCGGGCGGCCGGGCTCCCAGAGCTTCATCCGACCCAGCGCGACGCGGCCGGAGACCTGCCGCGACCGGCGCCCGGGGACCACCACGCTCCGCAGTGAGACGGTCCGGCCGGCCACGCGCGCGGTGGGCTGCACGCGCACGGCTCGGCGCCCGGGGTTGCGAAGCAGGAGGTTGACCCGCGCCGAGGCCGGGCAGCGCCGGCAGGGGAGGATCGGTCGCACGCCGAAGGAGGCCACGTCCACGGCTCCGACCCGGCGCAGATAGACCTCGCGCAGCAGCCCGTTGTAGTTCCACCACCCGCCGCTCGGGCGGCGGTTCGGGCCGAGGTCGCGAACGGCCGGGAAGTCGCTCGGCACGCGCCGGTTGTCCACCCGCACCACCAGCCGGTTCACGCCGCGCCGCAGCCGCGGGAGGTAGGCGTCGAAGGGCACGTCGTCGCCCACGTGGCGCGTGATCTCCCGGCCGTTCAGGTACACGCGGGCGCGGTAGTTGACGGCCTCGAAGCGGGCCGCCCACCGCCCGCCGCCGCGCGGGGCGCGGAAGTCCTTGCGGTACCAGGTGACCGTGCCGCGCTGGCTCTCGTCGGAGAGGTCCTCGGCGTTGTAGTTGTGGGGGACCGAGACGGTGCTCCACCCCTCGGCGGAGGTCGAGCTCGGCAGGCCCTGCCCGAGGCCCGCGTCCTGGGTGTCGCGGCGAAAGAGCCACGGGCCGTCGAGCAGCAGCCGTCCCTCGTGACCGTCGCGGTAGAGGACGCGCTTGCTCGGGGAGGTGACCGCCTGCGCCGAGGCGGGCAGAGCGGCCGCGAGCGCGACCGCTGAGGCCACCGCGAGGCCCGCGGCCAGGGCCATCGCTCGCCGGAGGGAAGGGACCGAGGCGATCACTGCCGGGAGACTACCGCCGCTCCCGGCCGCCGCTGGGCTATTGCTTGCGCGCGACGGCCTTCGCCAGCTCCGCCTTCGACATGCTCGAGCGGCCCTGCACGTCGAGGTCCCGGGCGCGCTCGTAGAGCTCCTGCTTGCTGTTCTGCTCCGCGTCCACGCCGCCGTAGGTCTCGCCCTTCCCGCGACGCTTATCCGCGGTCGAGGACTGCTTGGCGCGCGGGTCAGACGGTCCCTGAGCGCTCGAGCGTCGAGGGCAGGTCTTCCTGGATGTCCTTCGCGTCGCGGGGCACGGGTGCGTCCTCTCGGTCCGGGTCCGGTCTCTCCAAACTACCCGCCGCGCCCGCGCGCGACCCTCCTGGGCCGTCGCCAAGCAGGTCGCGCAGCGCGCGATCGGTGGACCAGAAGGCGAGCTCGTCCCAGGGCACCTCGGCCGGCGCAAAGGCGCGCACCTCGACGGCCTCCGGGGTGGTCGAGGGCTCCCCGAGCGCCCGAGCCTCGAAGACGATCAGCACCACCCGGTCGTTCTCGCGCGAGTAGACCCCCACCAGCGCGTCGAGCTCCACCTCGATGCGCATCTCCTCCATGGTCTCCCGTCGGGCGGCGTCCTCCACCGACTCGCCGAGGTCCACGAAGCCGCCGGGGAAGGTCCAGCGGCCGGCCCCGTCGCCGGGTCCCCGGCGCAGCAGCCACAGGCGCCCGTCGGACAGGCGCGGGACGGCGGCCGCGACCGGCTTCGGGTTGTAGTAGGCGCCGTAGCCGCAGGCCGGGCAGGAGAGCGAGCGTGGGTAGTGCACCTGGGCCTCCGCACCGCAGCGAGGACAGAAGCGTGCATCCTCCAGCGCGGGGTTGAGGCTCACGCGGTACGGGCCAGGACGGCGGAGTCGAGGACGTTCTCGAGGCGAGGCGGGCCCGTCTCGTCGACCCGGCACACGAGCCCGGGGCGGTAGGGGCTCAGTTCGAGGTCGTGCCCGGCCAGCGCGCCCTCGCGGATCCACGACCCGGTGTTCATGAGCCGCGGACCTCCGAGTACCTCGAAGCCCTCCTCGCCCGGGAGGGGGCCGGGTCGGTGGGTGTGGCCGAACAGCACGTGGTCGGCCTCGATCCCCAGGCGCTCGACCACCTCGCCCATCGCCGCGAGCCCGGAGCGGCGGAGCTCCTCCCCGGTCAGGTTCGCGGTGAACGGACCGAGCCCGGCGCGGTTGAGCCCGGCCACGACCCCCGGGATCACCACCCCGCCGAGCACCCGTGCGCCGAGGTCGCGGGACGGGGCGCCGTCGAGGCGCTTCCATACGCGCGTGGAGAGCTGGGTGGCGGCGAGGCCGCGCCGCGGCGACGATCCCTGGGCCAACGCAAAGGCCAGCGCGTACACCGGGCCGAGGATGCGCTCGTAGTCGGAGGCGCTCGCCCGCCCGGCCGGCAGGGGGCCCACGAGCTTCCGCACCACCCCGGCGGCCAGGCACTCGACGCGCGGGATGGTCAGGTGGGCGTCGAGGTAGTGGCCGTGGGTGGCGTAGACGTCGTCGCGCAGCCACAGCCCGGGGTAGGCCAGCTCGAGGCTCGCCGGTCGCAGGCACTCCGCCACCCGCTCGGCCAGAGGACCGGCGCACGACGGCTCGACCACCCGCTCGAGGCCGAGCGTCTCGCCGGCGACCCGCGCGCGCTCGAGCATGCCCGACACGAGCTGCTGGTCGTGGTTGCCGGGGACGATGACCAACCGGCGTCCCTCGAGCGCGCCCCCGAGCTCCTCCAGGAAGGGCCGCGCCGCATCGACCGCGGCGGCGACCGGGCCCTGGCGCAGCTCGAGGACGTCGCCGAGCAGGACCACCTGGTCGGCGTCCTCGAGCGCGGAGAGGAGTGCGTGCCGGGGCTCGGAGCGGCGCACGAGGTCGGAGCCGAGCGTCGTGCCGAGGTGGAGGTCGGAGACGACGGCGGTGCGCACGCGGGCATCTTCCCAGCATGGGAGCCGGTGGTCCGTCACGCACGTCGGCGGGCTAGCCTCGAGCGCCGTGAGCTCCCTGTTCTGTCGGCACAACCGCTTCACCGCCGACTGCCCGATCTGCTCCAAGGGCACGCTGCTCGACCCCGAGCGCGCCGGAGCCCGTCGAGGGTCCGGACGATCGGCCTCGGGCACCCCCACGCCCAAGCGGTCGGGCCCCCGTCGCACCGGGGCCCGCTCCCCCGGGTACCCGTCCGCGGAGGTCGGCCCCTACGTCGACGAGGACGGCCAGCGCTACGTGGTGCGCCTCGAGCGTGTGCCCGGAGGCCTGCGCCTGGCCGAGTGGTCGGGAGGGGAGATCCGGCGCCGTGCTCCCCGGCTGGCGTCGGCCGGGCTGCCGTCCCTGGTGGAGTCGGCGGCGCAGCGCGGCGTGCTCGATGCCGGGGAGGCCGAGGCGCTGCGCGCGGCGCTCGGCGCCGCCGGAGGCCCTCTGGGTCCGGGCGCCAGCCCCGGTCGCGCCGGCGACCTGCGCGACGAGCTCCGCCTCGAGGCGCTCGAGGACGGCGGACTCGTGCGGGTGGCGCGATGGATGCTCCGTCCGGGCACCGGCTGGGAGCTGCGCGAGGCGCCGGTGATGCTCCCGGCGGCCCGCTACGTCGAGGCGCTCTGCGCCGCGGCCGCACCCGAGGCCGGCGGGGGCTGACCCCGGCGCCGCTTTTCCGTCGGGGGCCGGACGTACCTTCCACCTTGTCCTGCCTCACCGCGAAGGGACGGTCCGACATGCCCCTCTGCTTCATCGAGCCCACCCAGGCCATCCGCGTGATGGCGGAGTCCGTGGGCCGCGAGGCCCGGCGGCAGCTGCTCGGCGAGGTCGTGCGCGCGTGGGTCGACGACATCCCCGAGGACGAGCTGTCCTCCCACTACGCCAAGGCGCTCGAGGACCTCGACGAGGACGACCTCTCCCTCCTCGCCGCATGGCACGCCTCGCTCGACGTCGGCCAGCCGGTGGCCAGCCGGGAGTTCCTCGTCCAGGCGTTCGCCGGGCTGGGGGAGCACCGTCGCGAGGCCCTGAAGATCGCCGCGGGGTTCCGCGGCGAGGAGGCGTTCGAGGCGGGCGCGAGCGAGGAGTCGGCGCTCGACACCGTGCTGCCGTGGCTGTCCGAGGGTCGTGCCGAGGAGCTGGCCGCCGAGGCGCTGGAGCTCTACGTCTGGGATCGGATGGGCAACGAGAACTGAGACGGGCCCACCGGCGGCCGGCGTTCTCGCGCGCAGAGCCGTCGCGCTCGCGGTGACCCGCGACTGCACGGACTTCGACTCGGAGTCCAACGCGCACCGCTACTTCGAGGAGGTCCGTTACCAGCCCGAGCCGAGCGTCCGCGACGAGCTCGAGGCGCTCGCCGCCGCCGAGCGGCAGTGCTGCTCGTTCGTCGCGGTGGACGTGAGCAAGACGGGCACCACCCAGTCCTCCACGTATGGCGGATCCGAGCCCCCGATGACGTCGCCATCGCCGCCCTCTCGGAGCAGACTTACCACTCCGCGATGTCTTCGGGGCGGTCGCGGCGAAGCGACATCGCGGCCGTCGACCGGCAGCCGCGTGACGCGCGACCATGCATCCGCCTCGCGTCGCCAATCGGGGTCATACTGCTCCTATGCCACGCCGCGTCACCCTCTT
>JBPCQB010000102.1:0-14210 GCA_050998555.1 Thermoleophilaceae bacterium | reverse complement strand
AGGACGACATGACCACGACCCAGGAGCTGCGCCTCGAGCAGCTCAACAAGGAGCGGGTCGAGGAGGAGGCCGCCGAGCAGGAGCCCACCGAGGGGGGCACCGAGAAGCACGGCCGCCGCGCCGAGCGCGCCGCATACCTGAAGGAGAAGCTGGCCGAGCGCGAGGCGGCCGAGCGCCGGGCGGCCGAGGAGGACGCGCGGGAGGAGTGAGGGGGCGTCCGGGCGCCGGGGCCAGGCCGTCGGGAGACGGTGGCTCGACGTGCGGGAGGTTGTTCAGGTCAGGAGGCGCTGACCCGCATTAGGCTCCGGGACGCGCGCGCCACCGGGCCTCGCCGACCGAAAGGACCCATGAAGGAAGAGAAACAGGACTACGAGACGCCGCTCAAGGACCTCGAGAGCCAGTCGGGCGAGATGGACGAGGAGATCGAGCGCCAGCGCCGCGACACCGAGGGCGTGCAGAGCGAGTGGGAGAACCGCCAGGGCGACACCAGCACGCCGGGCGCGCAGGAGCAGGGGTCGCTCGAGGACCGCTACGGGACCGACGACGAGGAGCCAAAGGACGCACGGGGCGGCGAGTCGGAGGACGGCTCGGGCGACGAGTCCGACGAGGATGAGGACTCAGAGGCGGCCGAGGACTCAGAGGTGGCCGAGGACTCGACGGAATCCCGCGGCGAGGGCGCGACCGAAGAGGACGACGAGAACTGAGGAGCGCCGCGGGCGCTGGCGGTCGACAGGGGCCTCGACCACCTGTTTATTGGGACGGCTACAAGGCGGAGTCCCGCAGCGACAACCGGTCAGCGCCCGAGGCGCCGGCGATCCCGCCCGGCGCCGAGCCCCATCGACTCGCCGACGGCGAGCAGCACGAGGGAGCTGACGATGGCGGCGATGGCGCCGATGAAATTCAGCTCGAAGATCTGACCGGTGCCGAGATAGCTGGCGATCGTGCCGCCGACGACAGACCCGACGAGGCCGAGGATCAGCGTCCACAGGAGGCCGATGCGCTGGCGGCCGGGAAGCAGGAGGCGAGCGAGGACGCCGACGAATAGTCCGAAGACGATGAAGCCGATCACTCTGAGATCCTCCGTCGGTCGATGATCATCAGGGGTGACGGTAGCGGGAAGCTCGCTACTTCCGGCTTCTCTCGCTCGAGCGGGGGGCGAAGTCTGCCCGGTAAGCCCTTAGAAGGGTGCGGTGGGGCGAACGGGAGGAGAAAAGGGTCGCAACTACCGAACTTTCGGGTCCTCGTCGAACGGTTCCCGGTTGCGGTCGCGGACTCGGACCTCTACAGATGACCTCCCAGGCACGGACGCAAGGAGGGCAGGGGTGCTCGACGCGGTCCACGAAACGCCGGATGCGCGTTCGCGCGTTACGACACGGAGAGAACTAGAGCCGGCGGCGCTCGAGCTCATCGAGCGGCATGGCCCCGAGATCCTGCGCACCGCCCGACGCTATTCGCGCACGGCAGAGGACGCTGAGGACGCCTACCAGCGCGGACTGGAGATCCTGCTCACCAAGGCGCCCAGCGCGGAAGAGGACGACCTGGTCCCGTGGTTGAAGACCGTGGTCAAGCACGAGGCCTTCTGCCTGCAGCGCCAGCGTGACCAGCTCGGCGCCGGCACGGATGAGGCTCTCGAGTGGGCCGCCGCTCCAGTCACCACGGACGAGCAGGTCGAGCAGCGCGAGAGCTTCCTGATCGGTGCCGAGGCCCTGGCGAACCTGAAGGCCAACGAGGTTCGCTGCCTCCTGCTCCTCGCCGACGGGATGAGCTACCGCCAGATTGCCGAGGCAGAGGGTTGGTCGTATACGAAAGTGAATCGGCTGGCCACCGAGGGTCGCCGAGCGTTCCGGGACGGGGTCGCCCGGATCGAGTCTGGCGACGAGTGCGACCAGATGTCCTCGAGGCTCTGCGCACTGGCCGACGGAGAGGCAGTGGCCGAGGACATGCCCGAGCTGCGCAGACATCTTCGTGGCTGTCGCCCCTGCCGGCTGACGCTCGGTGAGTACCGAGCCGCACCCGCTCGCGTGGCCGCACTCGCTCCTCCGCTCGTCGCGGTCGCAGGGAGCGACTCCGGCGGCGGACTGGGAGGCGTGCTCTCGTCCGCGAGTGACTGGGTGCAGGAACGGGCGTACGGAATCGTCCTCAAGGCACAAGCGCTTACCGAAGCGACGACGGCTCAAAAGACGGCGGCCGTCGCGGCGTCCACCGCGGTGCTCGCGAGCGGAGGCGTCGGAGCGGTCGAGTCACTCGAATCTCGCGCGCCGGACCGCGAACGGAGCACCGCCACCGAGTCGGGCCCGCGACAAGGTCGGGCGAGGCCTCCGGCGCGGCTGAAGCCACCATTCACCCTGAGGAGCCCGCGCGCCGAGGCCAACCCCTCATCCGGGGGAGACGAGTCGAGGCGACCGAGCGGACGGCCGACTCGCTCGAATCGTGCCGACGTGGATCGCCGCTCCTCGGCGCGCCGGCGAGAATCCTCTGGCGAGCCTGCGGCCGCCCCCGTGCCCGAGTTCGCAGGCGCGGAGACCAGCTCCTCCCGGACGAGCCCGACGCGGAGGTCGTCGGCCTCGTCGACGTCTTCCGCCTCGTCGACGTCCTCGTCCGCCGGGGGCGGGGAGTTCAGAGGCAGGGCCGAATCGGGACGGCCGAGCAGCGGCTCGTCGGCATCGGGCGCGAAGAGCGGTGGCGGAGAGTTCAGTGACCGCTAGCCGAAGCCCGTAGATCGCACTCGGCCCGGTCCACTCGCGGTGGCGGCCTCAGCGTCGACGCCGAAGCGCGTGCGCGTCTCCCCGCCGCACCGTCACCTTCGTCGCGTCGAGGTGCTCGAGCAAGGCCTGGGCGTACTTCCGCGTCGTCCCCAACTCATCGCGCACGCCTGCGAGAGTCGCCTCGCCGTCACGCTCGCAGATGGCGACGACCTGGGCTTCGAGCTCGGCGAGGGGCTCGGGGTGAAAGTGTTGGTTGCGCGCGACCCGCACCGCTTGACCGGCGCGCGTCAGGCGCTTCAGCCGCTCCCCCGCATCGGCCACCGACAGGCCCGCAACCGCGGCCAGGTCGGGGTCGGCTCGGGGCTCGCGACCGTCGGAGCCGAGCAGCGCCGCCAGCCGCAGGTCCTCGTCGTCGAGGGGCGGTTCCTCTGCGACGCCATCGTCGGACCCAGCCGAAGACTCGCCCGCGGCGGCGCTCGGGGCCTCCACCGGCTCCTCCCCCCGCTCGATCGCCCGCAGCCGCGCCACCACCTCAACACGTCCGGCGCCGTGCTTGCGCGCGGTCGCGTCGAGCACCTCCCCCCCGCCGATCGTGTCCGGCGGCGCGAGCTGGCGGATGATCACGCGGTCGCCGCGCTCGGGCACGAGCGGGGCCTCCAGCCGGAGCTGGGCGAGCCCGCCCTCGCCGGCCCGCAGGTCCTCGCCCTCGAGCGGGTAGACCCGCGCCGGGGCCTCGCGGGTGCCGTGGTGCACGTGCACCCGCTCGCCGCGGCGCACCGGGCGGGCGCCGGGCTCGATAGCGACCGTGGCGTCCACGTGGTAGGTGGGGCGCAGCTCGTCGCCGCGGGGCACGAGCAGGTCGCCGCGGCCCATCTCGCGCCAGGAGATGCCCGCCAGGTTGAGCGCCACGCGCTGGCCGGCGCTCGCCCGCTCGAGGGCGCGGTCGTGGGCCTGCACCGAGCGCACCCGGGTCTCGAGGCCGCGCGGGAGCACGGTGACCTGGTCGCCGACCGCGATCGAGCCCTGCCACAGCGTGCCCGTGACCACGGTGCCGATGCCCCGCAACGTGAACGAGCGGTCCACATGCAGGCGCGCGGGTCGACTCTTGAGCGCGGCCCGTCCCGCCACGCCGGTCGCGGCGCGCTCGAGGGCGGCCAGCAGCTCGTCGAGCCCGGTGCGGCGCAGGGCGGAGACCGGCACGACCTCGACGCCGGGCAGCATCTCGGCCGCCTCCTCGGCGGCCAGCTCGGGCTCGCCGACGTCGGCCTTGGTCACGGCCACCACCCCGCGCGTCACGCCGAGCTGGCGAAGCACGGCCAGGTGCTCGCGGGTCTGGGGCATTACGCCGTCGTCGGCGGCCACGCACAGCAGGAAGAGGTCGATGCCCGAGGCGCCGGCCACCATCGTGCGCACGAAGCGCTCGTGGCCGGGAACGTCGACCACCGAGAGGCGCCGGCCGCCCGGCAGGTCGAGCGGCGCGTAGCCGAGGGCGATCGAGATGCCGCGGGCGCGCTCCTCGGGCAGGTGGTCGGTGTCCTTGCCGGTGAGTGCGCGCACGAGCGCGGTCTTTCCGTGGTCGATGTGTCCGGCGGTGCCGAGGGTGAGGGGCGGAAGGTCGGTGGCCGCGAAGGGAAAGCTCACTCGGTCGGACCGCGCGTGGATCGGGAGCTGCCGGATCCCATCGCGGGGTCGTCGTAAGCCGGGCCGTCGGGTCCCCAGTACGCGTTCCCGAGTGCCCTCGTCACGGACTCGCCGGTGGCGTCGGCCTCTCCGTCGTCGCGCAGCGTCCGGGGGTCGAGCAGTAGCTTCCCGCCGCGGGCGCGGGCGATGACCGGCGGGTCCTCGGCACGCAGGCGGGCGGCGAGCGCGTCGACGCCCAGCGGGCCCGGCTCCACCACGCACACCGGCCCCTCCAGCTCGACGAGCGGCAGCGCGCCGCCGCCGGCACGGCCGGCGGCGCGGATCACGGTGGCGTCGACGCCGGCCTCCGCCAACCGCGCGCGCATCCGCTCCGCTCGCGCGGCCAGGTCGGGCTCGGCCGCGATGAGCATCGCGAGCACGGGAACCTCCCGCCGTGCCGCCTCCGGATCCCGGTAGAGGCGCAGCGTCGCCTCGAGCGCCGCGAGCGAGAGCTTGTCGATGCGCACGGCGCGGGCCAGCGGATGCGTGCGGCAGCGCTCGATGGCCGCGGCCGTGCCCACCATCAGCCCGGCCTGAGGGCCGCCCAGCAGCTTGTCCCCCGAGAAGCAGGTGACGGCACAGCCGGCGTTCACCGAGCGGCGGACGGGCGGCTCGTCGGCCATCTCAGGGATGCCCTCGGCGAGCGCTCCCGAGCCCGCGTCGTCGATGACCGGCACGCCGGTGCGGGCGCCGAGCGCCGCGAGGTCCTCGATGGGCGTCTCCTCGACGAACCCCACGGTGCGGAAGTTCGAGGGGTGCGCGCGCATGATCGCGCCGGTGTCGGGGCCGAGCGCCCGCTCGTAGTCGGCGACACGGGTGCGGTTCGTGGTGCCCACCTCGCGCAGGCGGGCGCCGGACTGCTCGATGACCTCGGGCACGCGGAACGATCCCCCTATCTCCACGAGCTGGCCCCGGGATACCACCACCTCGCGCCCCGCCGCCAGCGCGGCGCAGGCGAGCAGCGCGGCGGCCGCGCAGTTGTTCACGGCGAGCGCGGCCTCGGCGCCGGTCAGCTCGCGGAGCAGGTGCTCGACGTGCGCCTGGCGCGAGCCGCGACGGCCGTCCTCGAGGTCGTACTCGAGGTTCGAGTAACCCTCCGCGGCGGCGACGACCTGCTCGATGGCCGCACGCGCGAGAGGCGCGCGACCGAGGTTGGTGTGGACGATCACGCCGGTGGCGTTGATCACGCGGCGGAGGCTGGGTCGGGCGGCGGCGTCGGCGCGCTCGGCGGCCGCGCGGACCACGAGGTCGCGCTCGGCGGCGCGTTGGTCGGTGTCGCCGTTGCTCGACCTCGCCGGAGGCGCGCCTTCGACCAGCTCGGCCCGGCGCGCGTCTACGGCCTGGCGCGCGGCCGTCACCGCCGGAGAATGCTCAGCGGCGCGCCCGCGACGGAGCTCCGCGGCGACCTCCTCCACCGACGGCAGAGCCCGCAGGCGCCGCTCGAGCTCAGGGTCGCGTGCCCTCGACCCAGCGCTCCTCGCCACCCTCGACCTCCTTCTTCCAGATCGGCGCCTCGGCCTTCACGCGGTCGATGATCTCGCGCGCGCCCGCGAAGGCCTCACCGCGGTGGGGCGAGGAGGCGGCCACCACCACGCTCGGCTCCGACAGCGGCACCTCGCCCACGCGGTGCTCGGCGGCGGCCGCGCACAGGCCGTGGCGCTCGATGGCCTCGGCCACGATCGCCGCGATCCGCTCCTCGGCCATCTCGGCGTAGGCCTCGTAGTGGAGGGCGTCGACGTCGCGCGTGGTGCCCTGGAAGGTGACCACCGCGCCCGCCCGCGGGTCGCGGACGCGGGCGGCCACGGCGTCGAGCGAGAGGGGCTCCCCGGTCACCCGCGAGTGTGGCGCCGCCGCGGCCTCGCCGCCGCTAACCGGGGGGATCAGAGCGAGCTCGTCGCCAGCGTCGAGGGCGTGGTCCTCACGCGCGTACTCGCGGTTGACGGCCATGACCAGCGGCATCTCCGGCGGTGCCACGCCCTCTAGCGCGGCCAGAGCGTCGGACACCCGGGCGCCGTCGGGCAGCTCGAGGGTCACCTCGCGGGCCCCGGCGCGCTCGCGGAGCATGGCGAACAGACGGACGGTGACTTCCATCGCGTCGATGCTACGCGCGAACTGCACCCCTTGGACTGCCGGCGGGTTCCGGTGACGATCCGTCGGGGGCATCGGGTGACCGCCCCTGCCCTGGGCCCGTGGCCCCGTCGAGGGCGACGGATGCGCCCCTATCCGTAGCCGGAGGGGGGTAGGGCACCCCGAACCGATCCTCGACCGACGGCGAGTGCTCGACGTCGCCATAGCCGGTCACCCCGAAGCAGGTGATCGTCGCGCGATCCGGGTGGGCGTCGATGCGGAGGAAGCTCTTGAAGAAGGGCGGCCGGGTGGCCTCGGCGATCTCCGATATCCACCGCTTCAGGATCCAGGAGAAGAAGGTCCAGGCGAGCGCCCTGGCACGCAATCCCGGCCGCGTGTCTCCCACGGGGCGCTCCACGGGCGTATCGAGGCGGTCGGCCATGAACCGCACCGCTTCGTCGGGATCGAGCTGCGCTCTCACCAGCATCGGGGAGGACAGGGCCACGCGCGAGCAGAGCAGGATCACCGCCGCGGCTAAGACCATCGCCAAGGCACCCACGGTCAGGACCAGCGGCTCGAGGAAGGAGCGGGTGAGGAGCACGAGGAAGAGCACCACGACCGCGCAGGCCAGGACCCTCGTGAGCCACCGCATGGCGACCGGACGCCTTCGCCGGAACACCCCGAGGACCACGGTCAGAAGGGCGACCGCGAGCAACACGACACCGAGGAGCTGGTAGGTGGGAACGAAGAGCAGCGCCGTGAGTCCTCCGGCGGCGAGGGCCAGGGCGAGGTCCTTCCCCACCCGGCCGCTGTCCCGGAGCACGACCCACACGGCGGTTCCGGCCGCCCCGAAGGCCAGGACCGTCGCCATCACCACGGCCGTCCACGCGTGCCATATCTCCACGAAGCCCGCGCCGAGCAAGAGAGCGACGCCGACCGGCACCAGCGTGCCGACGAGGGCCTTGTACCCCCGTGGCGCAGAACGTCCGACGAGCACGCCGAGGACGCCGAGGACCGCGACCACGAGAAGCACGACCGGGACCGAGGTGAGCACCTCCCCGTAGGTCGGCTCGCCGGGAATCCGCGCGGTCTGGTCGATGAGCCGGCCCTCCACGAACAGCCCACGAGGAAGCAGGGCGAGCAAGCCCGCGGCGAGAAAGAGGATCGCAAGGAGCCACACGATGAGAAGGACCCGACCGAACCGCAGGATGAAGCGCGCGAGCGAGTCGCCGCGGAGGGGGTAGCAGCAGAAGTCGGCTTCGGTGACCGGCTCGATGGTGTCACGCAACCGCGCCGGCTCGCGCCGGGTCACCCGCTCGGCGAGTCGCCTCAGGCTGTTGCGCCCCGGCCGGTGGTCGATGTCCACCTTCGGGATCGTGTGCGTGGCGCTGAGGTAGGCACCGCCGCCTCCGGACACCACGTACTCGATCTTCCTCGGCTTCCCGGAGACGGGCATGCAGTGCGGCTCGACGTACTCGTCGCGCACGCGCACGGAGTAGCGCTGGTAGTTGTGGATGTCGCCCCCGATGGCGGCCACGTAGCGGTGCTGGGGGTCGCGGACGATGTCGTCCACCGTCCGGTGCGCACGGCCCCTCGACTCCGCGGTGGGCAGCTCGTCCAGGTCTCCCGACTCGTCCCGGGCGCCCCAGTCGATCAGGCCCGGGTGGTACTCGTTGTCGACGTAGATCGGCTTGCCGGTCACGAGGATCTTCGGCCGGGGATCGTCCGAGATGCGAAGAAGCCACTCGGCCTGCTCGCGGTCGAGCACTCCCGTGATGCCGGTGTCGATGGCCACCACGAGAAGGTGCTCCCCGGCCTCGACCGCGAAGTAGGGCCCGGGCTGCGGCGGTACCCGGCGTGCACGGGGATGGCGGGAGTGGGTGGCCTGGTGGCGCAGCAGCTGTGCCCGGTGGGGGCTTGACGGCTTTCG
Source organism: Thermoleophilaceae bacterium (assembly GCA_050998555.1). Classification (GTDB taxonomy): domain Bacteria; phylum Actinomycetota; class Thermoleophilia; order Solirubrobacterales; family Thermoleophilaceae; genus JACCZP01. Next base: position 5,828 of record JBPCQB010000102.1, on the reverse strand, counting down.
CCAGACCCGGCGGGCGATGCGCTCGCGGATCGAGTAGCTGCTGGCGCGGTGGACGCTCGGGGGCAAGGCCTCGGCCCCGCAGAAGTGCCACATGAACCCGTTCAGCCCGTCGTACCAGTCGTGGTTCCCCGGGATCGCGTAGATGGGCTTTCCGTAGCCGGCGTAGGGCAGATAGAACGCATCGACGTAGTCGTTGATGTCACCGGCCGGGTAGATGACGTCGCTCGCGATGAGCATGAAGTCGGTGTCGCCGCCCTCGGCGAGCAGGGGAGCGACGACCGCGTACTGCGAGGCGTCGGCCTCCCCCGGATCGCCCATCACCAGGAAAGAGGCCTTAGCCTGCGCGCGGTGGCGGTGGATGACCAGGTCGGTCTTTCCGGCCGCCCGCTGACCCGCTACCCAGACGGGCCGGCGGGCGTTGACCAGATCGTCGAGGCCCTTGGCGATCACGTCGTTGACCGACGCGAGCAGCGGCGCGGGGCTGAACCACGCGAAGTTCCCCCATCTGGTCCGCTCGCGCGACTGCATGAGGATCTCCCACCGGGCGTCGTAGGGCTTGTCGCTCTTCCCGCCCCAGCCGGCAGCGGCCCGGTCCGCGTGGGAGCCTTCGCCCCTGCACGAGGAATGCACGTTCTCCGGTGTCGCGGCCGGTGGTTCCGGCGATGCGTTGCTCAAGGCGCCTCCCGGAGGCATTTCTACCACAGCGTCCGACGACGAACGCCGGGCGCGCCCGGGAAGCCTCTAGCGTCTCCGCCGTGCTCGACACCCCCTCCGTCGCGCTCGCCTTCGCGGCTGGGATCGTCTCGTTCCTCTCGCCCTGCACCCTGCCGCTCGTGCCGGGCTACCTGGCCGCGGTGTCGGGCCGGCCGGCGGCCGAGCGCGGCGGACGGCCGGCCGGGCGGGTCGACCCCCGCACGGTGGGCGGAGCCCTGCTCTTCGTGGCCACCTTCTCGGCCATCTTCATCCTGCTCGGACTGACCGCGACCGCGGCCGGAGCGCTTCTCTTCGACAACCAGCTCACGCTGCGCAAGGTCGCCGGCGTGGTGATCATCGCGCTCGGCGTGCTGTTCGTGGCCTCGATCTTCGTGGCGCGACTGAACCGGGAGGTGCGGCCCGCGGGCCTGGTGGAGCGCGCCGGCCGGGGCGGCCCGATCGTGGCAGGCGCGGCGTTCGCCCTGGCGTGGACGCCGTGCGTGGGGCCCGCCCTCGGCGCCATCCTCGGCCTGGCCTCGACCCAGCAGTCGACGCTCGAGGGAGCCGGGCTGCTGGCCGTGTACTCGGCGGGCCTGGGGGTGCCGTTCCTGTTCGCCGCGGTCGCCTTCGACGCCGCGCAGCGGAGCTTTGGATGGCTCAAGCGCCACTACGCGGTGGTCCAGGCAGTGTCCGGCGTGCTGCTGATCGGGATGGGCGTGCTGGTGCTCACCGGCACGCTGTTCCGACTGAACATCGAGGTGCAGCAGGGCCTCGAGCGACTGGGGCTGAACTTCTTCCAGTCGGTATAGGGGCAAGGGTCACCTCGACCTGCACAGCGCTCAGTTCGACGTCCGCCGCTCGCCCCCGGCGCGTGAGCCGAGGAGCCTTCCCGACCGGGCCGCCTCGACCCCCGCGGTCAGCTGCCCGGGCGTGATCTCCCCGATCACGTGGCCCACGACGAGCCCCCGTGCGTCGATGAAGTAGGTCTCCGGTAGGCCGGTCGCGCCGTAGGAGCGGGCGGTGCGGTCGCTCGGGTCGCGCACCTGCGGGTAGGTGACGCGGAACTCGTCGATCCACGCGCGGGCGTCGGGGGTGAGGTCCTGCTGGTCGATTCCGAGGAAGAGGACGTCGCCGCGCCCGCGCTCAGCCCTCCAGGAGCGCTCGAGAGTGGGCTGCTCCGACCGGCACGGCGGACACCAGGACGCCCAGAAGTTCACCACCACCGGCGTGCCGCGCAGCTCGCCCAGCCCGAGGCGCCCGTCGGCGAGCGCGCCGGTGGCGCGGGGGGGCATGGGACCGCTCCCCCGCCCGAGCACCGACAGCTCGAAGGCGGGCGCCGGCGCGGCCAGGCCGCGGACCAGCGCCTGGTCGATGCCGTCGTCGTCCGCCTTGCTCACCAGCCCGTAGCCGAGTAGGACGAGGAACGCGGTGGCGAGCAGGATCACCAACGCGCGCCCGGGGCGAAGCGAGAGGCGCCGCCCGGGGCGATCGGCCGGATCGTCGGACCCCTCGCCGGGGCCGTCGCGCTCGTGCGCGGAGGCGTCCGCCTCTGCCGTCGCTGCCGTGCCCGGGTCCACGGCACCATTGTGGCGAGCGGCTGCGCCCGGCCGCCGGTGCCCTACGCCGCCCGCACCGCTCCCGGCACGCTCACCGCTCCGAGCGCATCGAGCAGCGGCGGCACGAAGCGCTTCGGCTGGTCGATGACCGCGAAGTGGTTGCCCTCCGCCTCAAACGTGGGAGCGCGCAGCGCCGCGGCCAGCTCGCGCTGCTTGCTCGGGGGGACCGAGGTGTCGCGCGTCGTGACCACCACCGCGCCCGGCACGCCGATCTCGCCGATCCACGAGGCGGCCTCGTAGCGGCCGATCTCCCGGCCGGCATCGGCCAGGTCACGGGCCGAGCCGCGAGAGACCTCGGACACGATCCACGAGCGCATGCGGGCGTCGCGGACCCCGGTCCTACGCACCCCCAGCCTCCACATGAGGCCGGGGAAGAGACCGAGCGACAGCCGCAGCGACGCCGCGGCCATGAGCAGGGCCCGCTGGTTGGGGTCCTGCCACTCGAGAGCGGTCGCGCACATGACGACGCCGGACACCGCGTCGGGGTGGTCGCGGGCCATCAGCGCGGCGATCGGCCCTCCCATCGAGTAGCCGACCGCGGTCACCGGTCCGCACTCGAGCTCGCGGACGAGCGCGGCGGAGTCGTCCGCGCAGTCCACCAGCCGGAAGCGGGCCTCGGAGCGCAGGCCGCGGCCGTGCCCGCGGTGGTCCACCGCCAGCACGCGGTAGCCGGCCTCGACCAGCGGCCGATAGACCGTGAACCAGTTGGTGTCCGCCGGGAAGAGCCAGCCGTGCAGCAGCAGCACCGCAGGGCCGGCGCCGCCCGTGTCGCGCACGAACAGCTCCCCCACGCCGGGCACGGCCACGACCCGGCCCTCGGGCAGGCCGGGCGGAGGCTCGGGCGGCACGACCCGCCGGCGCCCGGGGCGGCGCGCCATCGCTAGCGGGTCACCGGCCGGTACGCGACGGCGCCCGCCATCGCTACTGGAAGATCTCCGTGGTGCAGTCCCCACCCGGGAGGTGCATCTCGTGCGGGCGGGCCGGCCCGGTGTCGAGCTTCGTGAAGTCGACGAAGAAGTCGGGGTCGAGTGCGAACGTGCCGTCGTCCTGACGGTCGAGGGTGACCATCCAGCCGCGGAGGTCGGGGTAGAACTGGTTGTCCCAGCTCGAGTACAGCGAGTTCGTCAGGTACACCCGGTTGCCGTCGAGCGAGAGGTTCACCATCTGGGGCCCGCCGTTCAGCGGTCCGTCGGCCTTCGGGTGTCCACCCTCCTCGCCCAGCAGCCCACCGAGCCAGACCTGGGAGACGAGCTTCGGCGCGGTCGGGTCGGAGACGTCGTAATGGCGCAGGTCGCCGTGCAGCCAGTTCGAGAAGAACAGGTCGCGGTCGTCCATCGAGAGCACGACGTCGGTGATCAGCCCCGGCACGCCACCCTCGAGCGGCCATCCGCCGAGCTCGCGGTTCTCCACGTCGATCACCTTCTCTGCGCGCCACGACCCGTTCTCGGAGTGGAAGCGGATGATGTTGCTCGACAGCGTGGCCCCCACGAACCCCTGACGGGAGTCGGGGTCGTGCTGCCAGCGGATCTCGAGCGGGATGAGGCCCTCGTCCCCGAGGTCGATCGTCTGGACCTTGGCCTTCTTCTCGAGGTCCCAGAAGTGGAGACGACGGCCGTACTTGCCCTCCGCCACATCGGCCGGGTTGAACCCGTGATCGAAGGTATTGGGCGCCGCCCACTCCGAGGAGATCAGCGTGTTCTGGCGCGGCTGGTACCAGAAGTCGTACATGAGCTCCTGGTCGCCCTTGTCGTTCTCCCAGCGTCCGAGCACCGAGAAGTCCTTGGCGTCGAGGACGGCGAAGCCGCCCGGCAGGTCGCCGTTCTCGTCGCCGAGCATCGACACGGTGACGATGTCCCCGGGCATGCAGTGCACGGTGTGCGGCCCTGAGTAGCCGGTCTTCTCCTTGATCTCCTCAGGCTCGATCACCTTGGTGATCTCCGGGCGGCGGCGATCGGAGATGTCCACGATGTGGATGCGCGAGGACTTGATGCCGGGCACGATCAGCGTGTCGCGCGAGAGCTCGGAGTGGCAGGCCGATGAGCAGGCGTTGAACCCGAAGTGGTGGAGCTCGTCGCCCACGTTCGGCATCGGCGTGCGGTGCACGATCTCCCCGTAGGTGTCCGAGCCGCGCTGCACGTCCACGGTGGCCAGGAAGTCGGGCTCCTCGATGCCCGTGCCCTCGTACAGGCAGGCGACGTAGGCCACCTCCTCGGGGGGCTGGGCCATCGCTTCGCGCGGCGAGGCGTAGCCCGGGCCGGAGTGCTCGTGCTCGGCGGTCATTGGAGCTCCTTTGGGTTCGAGTCCGTCGGGATCACCCTATGTGAGGCGATCGAGTGGAGGTCAGTTCGGCTGCCCGGTGGGCCGGATGAGCAGCTCGGAGATCTGTACCCGCTCGGGCCGCGAGACCGCGTACTCGATCGCCGAGGCGATGTCCTCGGCCTCGAGGATCTCGAAGCTCTCAGGCATGCTCTCGACGCGCTCCCTGGCCTTCTCGTCGCTGATGTGGTCGGGCAGCTCGGTGTTCACCGCGCCCGGCTCGATGGTGATCACGCGCACGTCCTTGCCGAGGATCTCCTGGCGCAGGGCGTCGGACCATCCGTTGAGGCCCCACTTGGTGGCGTTGTAGGCCCCGGCGCCGGCGATGCCGATGCGGCCGGCCACCGAGGAGATGTTCACGATGTCCCCGCCGCCGTCGAGGAGCTGCTCGAGGAAGACGTCGGTGGTCTCGAACACGCCCATCAGGTTGACGTCGAGCATCTGGCGCCATTCGCCGGTCTTGCCGCGCTCGATGGGCGCGAGCAGCATCACGCCGGCGTTGTTGATGAGGATGTCCGGGCGCCCGAGCTCCTCCCGGACGCGCTCGGCCGCGCGCTCGAGGGAGCCGCGGTCGGTCACGTCTGCCTCGACGGCGATCGCGTTGCCTGCGCCGTTCGAGGACAGCTCCTCGGCCAGCGACTCGACGCGCTCGGCCCGGCGCGCGAGCAGCGCCACCTTCGCGCCGCGGTCGGCGAGCGCGCGTGCGGTGGCCTCGCCGATCCCGCTCGACGCCCCGGTGATCACGGCCACCCGTCCGTTCAGGTCTCTCTCCATGGTCCTCTCCTCTGCTCGGCGATCTCAGCGGTCAACCTATTACCCGGGTCCCGGGGGAGAATCGGTGAAGGTCGTGCGTTTGACGCCGCGGCCTGGTCGGGCATAGCTTCGACTGGAGCGGAGCACGAGGCGCCGCCGACGAGAGAGAGGCACACATGACCGTCACCGGACTCGACCACGTGGGGATCCTCGTGGCCGACCTCGAGGAGGTGAAGCGCTTCCTCGGCGATGCGATGGGGCTCGAGGTGGCGCGCGAGGCGGAGCTCGAGCAGCTCGGGCTGATCGCCGCCTTCTTCGCGTGCGGCCCGGCGATGATCGAGGTGTTCCAGATCGTCGACGCCGACTCGCCGCTGCGCCCGCTCGAGGACGGCGCCACCGCCCGCATCGACCACGTGGCCGTGCAGGTGGACGACCTGCGCGCGACCCGCC
>JBPCQB010000015.1:0-4487 GCA_050998555.1 Thermoleophilaceae bacterium | reverse complement strand
GAGATGGAGCGGCGGGGCTTCGGCCCGGTGGTGCGCTGGAGGGGGGAAGTGCGCTTGGGGCCGGGGCCTCTGGTGAGGGGGCTACGACGCATCGGTGCCCTCCTCGCGACTGATCCTCGCCACGCGAGCCGAAGAGCGGTCCTGGTCGAGGTAGTGAGCGCGCTCGAGCTGGTCGGCCGCCTTGCGGTAGAGGGACGAGGCCAGGCCGTAGCAGCCTTCCTGCCACTCCTCCTCGGCCTGACCGCGCAGTTCGTCTGCCTCGCGTAGGGCGTGGTCGATCTGCTCGAGCCAGGTCATGCCACAGCCCTCTCGCCCGGAGCCTGCTCCCCGTCGATGGCTAGCCCTATCGGCTCACGCTCCTCGCGGTCAGCGGTCAGAACGTGATGCTCCTGGGGGCGCTCGCGCTGCCGATCCTCGCGGCGGCGGGCGTCGGCTCACGCGGGCGCGTGATCGCCGTACTCGCGCTGATCGCGATCTACGTACCGCTGGCCGGTGCCGGCCCCTCGCTCCAGCGGGCGGGGGTCATGGGCGCCGCCGGGCTGCTGGCCCTCGTGGCCGGGCGCCCCGCCTCGCGGCTCTACGCTCTGCTGCTGGCCGCGGCGGTCACGCTCGCGCTCAACCCGCTCGTGGTCGGCGACCCCGGCTGGCAGCTCTCGTTCGCCGCCGTGGGCGGGATCCTCCTGCTGGCCTCACCCCTGCGCCGAGCGCTCGCCGGGCTGCCCGGGCCCCTCGCCGCCCTCCCGGCGCCGCTCGCCGAGGGCATCGCGGTGACCGTCGCCGCCACGCTCGCCACCGCCCCGCTGCTCGCGCACCACTTCGGCTCGGTGTCGCTCGCATCCCTTCCCGCCAACGTGCTGTCCCTACCGGCCGTCGCGCCGATCATGTGGCTCGGGATGCTGGGCGCCGCGGTGGCGCAGCTCGCCGCGCTCGGCCCGGTGCCGAGCGCCATGGCGGACTCGCTCAACGGGGTCATCGGGGCCCTGAACGCCGTACCCCTCCGCTACGTGGAGGGGCTCGCCGCCACCTTCGCCGAGGCCCCGGGTGCGGAGCTGGCCGTGCCGCTCTCACGGCCGGCCGGAGTCGCTGCCACCTACGGGGCGCTGGCGTTCGGCGTGCTCGCGGCCCGTCGGATCGCCCGCCTCGCGGAGCCGCGAGCCACAACGCTTGCCGCCGAGTGGCGCCGCCTGCCGCGGGCACGCCGCGTGGTCGCCGGGGCGGGCGTCGCCGCCCTGGCCCTCGCGGGCATGGCGACGGCCCTCTCACCGGGGGGTCCGCCCGAGCGTCTGACCGTCTCGTTCCTCGACGTCGGGCAGGGCGACGCCACGCTCGTGCAACACCCCGACGGCTCGGCGATCCTCTTCGACGGCGGTCCCGAGGAGGCGCGGGTCGCGCGGCTCGTGCGCGGCGCGGGAGTCGAGCGATTGAGCGCGGTGGTGGCCACCCACGCATCGGCCGACCACCACGGCGGTCTCGTCGAGGTCCTCCGTCGCGTGCCCACCGACCTCCTCCTCGACGGCGGCGACGGCAACCCCGATCCCGCCTTCCGAGCGGTGCTGGCCGAGGCCGACCGCCGACGGATCCCGCGGGCCCCGGCCCGGGCGGGTCGCGTGCTCCGCGCCGGAGGGCTCACCGTCCGGGTGATCGCTCCCGGGCCCCGGCCGCCCGGGCCCGCGCCCGAGGACCCGAATCCACGGGCGCTGGTGGCCATCGTCTCCTCCGGCGCCTTCGACCTCTTCCTCTCCGCCGACGCGGAGAGCGAGGCCCTCGCAGGTCTCCCCCTGCCGGATGTCGAGGCCATGAAGGTCCCGCACCACGGCAGTGCCGACCCGGGTCTGCCCGGAGTCCTCGCCCGACTGCGCCCGCAGGTCGCGGGGGTCGAGGTGGGGGAGGGCAACGGCTACGGCCACCCGACGCCGAGCACCCTCGCCGCCCTCGGCCGTGCCGTGCCGGTCGTACGGCGCACCGACCGCGACGGGACGATCACGGTGTCGGTCGGGCCCGGGGAAGCGATCGACGTAGAGACCGAGCGGTGAGCCGCGAGCGGGCCGTGCGGCTATGACCCCGCAGCACTTGTCCGTCGGAGCCGGACTCGCCCTCGCCGCGGCCGCACCCGCGGTTCCGGGCCCCGTCCTCGCGAGGGCGCTCGAGCTCGGACCGACGCTGATCCTCCTGCCCATCGCGCTGATCTCTCTGGTGGCGGTGCTCCCCTACGCCGTGGCCGAGGCTCGCCGGAGCGACCGGGAGCACCTTTACGGCGACCGTCACCGCTGGTCAAGCCGCCCGTTCTGCTTTCCGGCCAGAGGCGAACTCGCGCGCTCGGGCGCGGCGGCTCGTTGAACGCGACGCAGCCGTCTGACCCGAACCTAGACTTGACCGGTGGCCGCTCCGGCTCCCGCCTACCTCGTCTGCGGCGACGACGACGCCAAGATCGACCTCTGGCGCCGGCGCGTGCGCGCCCGCGCGGAGGAGGTGGGCGGACCCGGCGCGCTCGAGGCGTTCGACGCGCGCGACGCGGCGCCCGAGGACGTCGCGTCCACGCTCATGGCCCTGATCTTCGGGGAGTCCACGCGCTATCTGATGGCCGACGGCGTGGAGGCCTGGAAGGCCGGTGACCTCGATCCGCTGGAGGGGGCGCTGAGAGCGTCTCCACCCGACACCGTGCTCGTGCTCATCGCCCGCGGAAAGCCGCCGCAGCGCCTCTCCAAGGCGGTCGAGAAGGCCGGCGGAGAGGTGCGCAGCTACGACGCCCCAAAGCCGTGGGAGCTGCCGAAGTGGGTGGTCGAGCGCGCGCGCGAGGAGGGTCTGACCCTCGATTCGGGCGCGGCCAAGGCGCTGGTGGCCGCGGTGGGCAATCGCCAGCAGCGCCTCGCACGCGAGGTAGAGCGCCTTGCGCTGCTCGCCCATCCGCGCCAGAGCCTCACCGCCGAGCAGGTCGAGCGCCTGGCCGGAGAGGGCGACACGCGTCGCGCCTTCGATCTGGCCGATGCGGTGGTCTCGGGCGACGTCGCCGCGTCGCTGGCGGTCACCGAGGAGCTGGTGGGCGCCGGCGAGCGCCCGGGTCGCCTGGTGTTCGGGGTGGTCCGCCGTCTCCGGGAGGTGCACCGCGCGGCCCAGCTGCTCGAGGCCGGGGTGTCCGAGACGCAGCTCGGAAGCACCATGCGGATGCCGCCGTGGCAGCGGGGGCGCACGATCGCAAAGGCGCGGAAGGCCGATCCCGAGGCGCTCGAGCGGGCCATCTGCCTCTTCGCCGACCTCGAGGTCGAGCTCCGCGGCGGCGCGGATCTCGACGAGGACACCGCGTTCACGAAGACGCTGGTGGCGGCGACTGAGTAGGAGACCGTCCCGACCGCCCGGCGCACGTCTGGCCGGCTCTCTCGAGCGCTCGGGGCCGACCCGATGCGTCGGCGTCCCGCTACAGCCGGGCGCGCAGCGCGGCCGCGCGGGACTTCTTGCGCGCGCCGTTGTTGCGGTGCAGCGCGCCCTTGCCCACGGCCCGGTCGATGCGCGAGTGCAGCATTCGCAGCTCGCCGTCGGCGCGGTCGGCGTCGCCGTCCTGCACCGCCGACTCGAGACGGCGGAACCACGTCTTCACCTGCGAGGTGAATTGGCGGTTCTCGGAGCGCTCCCGCAGCGAGCGGTTGTTGCGCTTCTTCTGGGAGGCGATGTTGGCCATGGACAGACACGAGCTGCGACGGGTCGGGCCCCGGCGCGGCGGGCGCGTACTATAGCCGCCGAGTGACGGCCGGCGAGGGCGAAGACGGGCCCTCCGGGGCCTCCGAGGCGCCCGCTGCCGGGGAGGGTGCGGCACCGCCCGAAGGCCCCGGAGCTCGCGCGACCGGGAAGGGCTTCGTCCCGCCTGAAGAACCGGGACCGCCCGCCGCCGAGCCGGTGCCCGGCCCCGAGCCCGCCGATCCGGCCCGCGCGCCGCGCGGCCGGCGCCTCGCCCTCTCGACCGCATTCTTCTCGTTCGCCACCGGGCTCTCGCGTGTGGCCGGGCTGATCCGCGAGGTGGTGGCCGCCAGCCTGTTCGGCGTCTCGGCCGCGATGTCGGCGTTCACGATCGCGTTCCAGGTGCCGAACCTGATCCGTGCCCTGTTTGCCGACTCCGCCCTTCAAGGCGCCTTCGTGCCGGTCTTCACCGAGCTGCTCGAGAAGGGCGAGCGCCGCGAGGCCTTTCGCGTGGCCTCGGGCCTGCTGTCGCTCATCTGCCTGGGCCTCGGCGGGATCACGCTGGCCTTCGTCCTCGCGGCTCCGGTGCTCGTTCCGCTGCTGGCGCCCGGCTTCGACGACGACCCCGCGCTGGCCGGGCTCACGATCTCCCTGACCCAGCTCATGTTCCCGATCGTCACGCTGCTCGCGCTGTCGGGCCTCGTGGTGGGGATGCTCAACTCGTTCGAGCACTTCAGCGTCCCCGCGCTCGCCCCGCTCGCGTGGAACGCGGTGATCATCGCCTCCCTGATCGGCCTCACGCCGCTGCTCGGGCCCGA
>JBPCQB010000097.1:0-1955 GCA_050998555.1 Thermoleophilaceae bacterium | reverse complement strand
CCGTTCACCGCCCCTACTTGCCCGCGGCATTCTGCCTGTTCCCCGACCTCACCGTCCACGCCGCCTACCACGGCAACTGGTACCTCGGCCGCGCGACCATGGAGGAGCTCCGCGTCGACCTGCGGGCCATCTCGCGGGCGATCCGCCCCGACTGGTGGCCGGTGTGAGCGGTCCGCCGCCGTTTCGGTACCTGTTCCTCGACGGCGAGCGCCTGCACCTCGACGGGGGCCCCGGCCGTCGGGTCGGCGTCGACCGCCGCTGCGTGGAGGGGGAGCCGGTGGCGGCGGCCCACGTCCACCTGTGCGCACTGGCCGACGAGGAGGCCCGCGTGCCCTACGACCAGCCCGAGGTGCAGCAGGCCCGCCGCGACGCGCTGGCCTGGTGGGTGCCGATGCTCGGCGAGGACCTCCTCTGCCTGAGCACGCTCTCGGTCGACGCCGTGCACTGCGCCGGAGCGATCACGGTCACCCGCACGGCGCGATCCTTCGCCGACGACCCCTTCGCGCGCCTGTTCCCCGGCCGCGTGCTGCGCAGCGACATCTTCTGCCCGGTCTCCCCACCTGCGGGGCCCGTCCTCGAGCGCTACGCGGGCGCGCCCTGGCCGGGCGGAGCGTTCGAGACCCCCAGCAACGGAGAGCACCCATGAGCGAGACCTTCGACGCGGTGATAATCGGAGCCGGCCCGGGCGGCGAGGTGGTGGCCGACGAGCTGATCGACGCCGGCCGCCGCGTGGCGATGGTGGAGAGGGAGCTGGTGGGCGGGGAGTGCCCGTACTGGGCCTGCATCCCGTCGAAGGCGCTCCTGCGACCCGGAGAGGCCCAGAACGAGGCTCGGCGCGCGTTCGGGGTGTCGACGCCCGAGCTCGACTGGAAGGACACCGCGGCCTACCGCGACTGGATCGTCCGGGGCCTCGACGACGCGGGCTCGGTGAAGGCCTACGAGGGCAAGGGCGCGACCATCGTGCGCGGCAGCGGACGGATCGCCGGACCGGGCCGCGTGGACGTGGCCGGCCGGGTGCTCGAGGCCGAGTACGTGAGCGTCGCCACCGACTCGGCCTCGAACACACCCCAGATCGAGGGACTCGAGGACGTCCCCTACTGGACCAACCGCGAGGCCACCACGCTGGCCGAGGTGCCCGACCGCGTGATGCTGGTGGGCGGCGGTCCCGTGGCGGTCGAGCTGAGCCAGGTGATGTCGCGCTTCGGCGCGCGGGTCACGCTCGTCCAGTACCCCGACCGGCTGGTGAACCGCGAGGACCCACGGGTCGGGGAGCTGATCGAGGCGGCGCTGCGCGAGGATGGGATCGACGTGCGCACCGGAGTGGGCGCCGAGTCCGCCCGCGCCTCCGGCGGCACGACCGTCGTGGGGTTGAGCGACGGGAGCGAGGTAGAGGTGGACCGTCTGGTCATCGCCGCCGGCCGGACGCCGCGGATCCATGACATCGGCCTCGAGACCGTCGGGATCGAGCCCGGGCGGGCGAGCCTGCCGATCGACGAGGGCTGCCGGCTGGCGGAGGGCCTATGGGCGGTGGGCGACGCCACGGGCGTCGCCATGTTCACCCACCTCGCCCAGTACCAGGGCCGCGTGGCCGCGGCGAACATCCTCGGCGGCTCGCGTCGCGCGAACTACCGGGCGGTGCCACGCGTAGTGTTCTCCGACCCCGAGATCGCCGCGGTCGGCCTCAGCGAGGAGGCCGCCCGCGAGGCGGGGATCGACGTGGCCACCGCGACGGTCGACCTGGCGGCCTCGCTGGCCCGGCCGGTGACCTACGAGCGCGACCCGCGCGGGGAGCTCGGAATCGTCGCGGACCGCGCTCGTGGCGTCCTGGTCGGCGCCTGGGCGGTGTCCCCGCTCGCCAGCGAGTTCATCCACGAGGCGGTGGTGTCCATCCGCGCCGAGGTGCCGGTGGAGGTGCTGCTCGACACCGTGCGCCAGTTCCCCACCTTCGCCGAGGG
>JBPCQB010000040.1:0-7531 GCA_050998555.1 Thermoleophilaceae bacterium | reverse complement strand
GGGGTGGCGAACTCGGTGGGGTCGAGATCGAGGTAGATGGACAGCACCTTGCCCTTCTCGGGCCGTGCGTCGGTCAGACGGCGGAGGGTGCTCTGGTCGAGCTCGTTGATCTGCATGAGCGAGAGGTATACCCGGCCCGACGAGGAGTCACCCGCGACGAGCGCGCGCGGTCAGCCCTCGCGCCCCAGGGCGGCGAGCACGGTCTCTCCAACCCCGCGCATGAAGCGCAGGTCGGCATGGCCGAGCGCGGGCCGCGACTCGTGGGCCAGGCAGCAGAGCATGTAGAGGCGGACGTCGCGCGTCCGCAGCGGCACGCCGACGTAGGACCCGATACCGGCCCGCCGTGTGATCTCGAGCCCGGCGGTCAACGGCTCGCGCGCGGCGTCGGGCACGGCGCCGTCGAGGCGACCCTCGAGCACGTGCTGGCAGTAGGTGGCCGACATCTCGACCGACGTCCCCTCCACGAGCCCGAACGAGTCGGCGTCGCCGGCGGCCGCCCGGATCACCTCCCGACCGTCCGCGAGCTCGCCCAGGAAGGCGACGTCCATCTCGAGCTGGTCGCGGGCGAGCGCCAGCGCCGCCGTCAGCTCATCACCGTGCGGCCCTACACGACGCTGCGGATCTTCAGCGTGCGACACCAATGGGACTACTCCCCCGCGGCGCGAGCTTAGCGGCCGGGCGGCCGAGCGGCCGCGCGCCACGATGCAGGCTGGGAGCGCGGAGAACGGGGAGTACGGCCCCACCACCGGCGCGCGCGCCCGTCCGCGAGCAGAAGGGAGCACCGATGGCCGGCACGCAGTACTGGTTCGCCGCCTCCACCGAGGAGTTCACGCCCTCCGAGATGATCGAGCACGCGAAGGCGGCCGAGGAGGCCGGCTTCGACGGCCTCGGGGCCTCCGACCACTTCGCGCCGTGGTTCCCCGACGGGCGCGGATCGCAGGCCTGGGTCTGGCTGGGGGCAGTGGGGCAGGTGACCACCAAGCCCATCGGCACGGGGGTCACGCCCGTCATCCATCACTACCACCCCGGGCTGATCGCGCAGGCCTTCATGTCCCTCGAGGAGCTCTATCCCGGGCGTGTGTACCTCGGCACCGGGTCCGGCGAGGCCCTCAACGAGGTGCCGCTCGGCCTCGACTGGCCCGAGCCCGGCGAGATGCTCGAGCGCTTCGAGCACGGCCTCGAGGCCATCGACCGGCTCTGGAACGGCGAGACCGTCTCGATGGACGCCGGCTGGTTCCGCCTCAAGGAGGCCAAGCTCTACACGCGGGCGCGCTCGCGGCCGAGGCTCTACGTGTCGGCGTTCGGGCCCCAGGCGGCGCGCATCGCCGGACGGTTCGGCGAGGGGCTGTGGACGTTGGGTGACCCCGACGCCGCGCCCGAGATCATCGAGGCCTACCGGGCCGCGTGCAGCGACAACGGCAAGCAGGAGGGCGAGATCATCCTCCAGGCCGGCTTCGCCTGGGCCGAGGACGAGCAGGCAGCGATCGAGGGCTCGCGGCGCTGGAAGCCCACCCAGCTGCCGGAGCTCTACCGCGACGACATCTCCGACCCCGACGACATGCAGCGCCGCGCGGACGAGCAGATGACCGACCAGCAGTTCGCGAAAGAGGGCTTCCTGATCGCCTCCGACCCCGACGAGCACGTCGAGCGCATCCGCGAGATCGACGCGATCGGCGGCACGGTCACCTGCCTCCAGCTCATCGGCAGCGCCGACCCGATGGGATCGATCCGCACCTACGGGGAGCGGGTGCTGCCGGCGCTGCGGGCAGCCTGAGGCCCCTCCGGGAGCGTCCGCGACGGACGCTCTCCGAAAGCCATACCCTCGAGCCGTGGCGGAGCGCACCCTCTCCACGCTGCTCGAGGGCGGCGCCTTCTTCGAGGGTCCGCGCTGGCAGGGCGACCGCTGGTGGGTCTCCGACTTCTACCGCGGCGTGGTCTCCACGGTCACTCCGGACGGGCACGAGGAGGAGGTGCTCGCGGTCGAGGGCCAGCCCTCGGGCCTCGGCTGGATGCCCGACGGCTCGATGCTCGTGGTCTCCATGCGCGACCACCGCCTGCTCCGCGTCTCCGAGGACGGTCACCTCGCCACCCACGCCGACCTGACCGGCCTCTGCGAGGGGCACCTGAACGACATGGTCGTCGACTCGACCGGTCGAGCCTGGGTGGGGAGCTTCGGATTCGACCTGATGGGCGGTGAGGACCCGGCGCCCGCGCGGGTCGTGCGCGTGGACCCCGACGGCCGCGCGGCGGTGGCGGCCGAGCACATGCTGTTCCCGAACGGCTCGGTCGTGACCCCGGACGGGCTGACGCTGATCGTGGGGGAGACCCTCGGCTGCCGCCACACCGCTTTCACGATCGACGAGGACGGCGAGCTCTCGGACCGTCGCGTATGGGCACGGCTCCCGCCCACGCCGGAGCTCGGCACCCTCGAGGAGACCCTTCCTCAGGTCACCGTCGGGCCGGACGGCTGCACCCTCGACGTCGAGGGTCACATCTGGTCGGCGGACGCGATCGGCGGTCGGTGCATACGCGTCGCCCCCGGCGGCGACGTGGTCGACGAGCTGCCGGCCCCCGAGGGGCTCGGGATCTTCGCCTGCATGCTTGGCGGCGAGGACGGTCGCACCCTGCTCCTCTGCGCGGCGCCCGACTTCCAGGAGCACAATCGCCGCGACGCCCGGGAGGGCGTCCTGCTCACCGCCCGGGTCGACGCACCACACGCCGGACTTCCCTGACCGCCCGCCGGCGGCGGCCCGGCCGCAGCGGAGCGCCGCCCACCGCGCAGTTGCGGTGGTGACTCTCGTCCGGCACCGCCTCGTCGAGCCCGCCGTCGTCGTCCTCCAGGACGTCGCTGCGGATCATCGTCCACGCCACGAGGGCTCCCAGCGCCACGAGGCCCGCGGCGATGAACATTGCGGTCCGGAAGCCCTCGGCCAGCGCCGCGCCGTTCTCGAAGTCCTCGCCCGAGAGCCCGGCCAGCGGGGGGAGGAGGGCCACGGCCAGCAGGCCGGCCGCCCGGGAGACGGCGTTGTTCACCCCCGAGGCCACTCCCGAGTGGCGATCGTCCACTGCGGCGAGTGCGGTCGAGGTGACCGGAGCCACCGTCGCGGCCAGCCCGAGTCCGAACACCGTCACCGCGGGCAGCACGGCCGCCACGTAGGTCTCGCCCGGCTCGATGAACGCCATGAGGATCATCCCCGCGGCCACCACCAGCGGCCCGACGGTGAGCGGCACCCGCGGCCCGATCCGCTGGGCGAGCGCGCCCGCCCGGGTCGAGAGCGCGAGCATGACGAAGGTGACCGGGAGCGTGGCCGCTCCGGCCTGCAGGGGGCTGTACCCGAGCGAGGTCTGGAGGAACACGACCAGCAGGAAGAAGACTCCGCCGAGCCCGGCGTAGATCGCGAGGCACACCAGGTTCGCCGCCGCGAACTGACGCGAGGCGAACACGGTGAGGGGGAGCATCGGGTTCGGCGTCCGGCGTTCGAGCACGAGGAAGCCGGCGAGGGCGGCCACCCCGAGGATCCCGCTCGCGGCCGCGGGGAGGAATCCGAGACCCCGGGCGGGGAGCTCGACCAGCGCGTACGTCGTGCCCGCGAGCCCGAGGGTCACGAGCGCCGCGCCCGCCACGTCGAGGCGACCGGTGGCGGTGGGGTCGCGGCTCTCCGGCACGTGGTGCGCGGCCGTCCACACCACGACGGCGCCGAGCGGGAGATTGATGAGGAAGATGGCCCGCCAGGAGACGGCCTCGATGAGATAGCCGCCGAGCAGGGGCCCGATGGCCGCGGCGATGCCCCCGAGGGCCGCCCACGCGCCGATGGCCTTCGAGCGGTCGGCGGGCCGAAAGCTCGCCTCGATGATCGCGAGGCTCCCGGGGGTCAGGAGGGCGCCGCCGATGCCCTGGAGCATCCGCGCGCCCACCAGCACCTCGACCGTCCACGCCAGTGCGCACAGCAGCGACGCGGCCACGAACCACACCACGCCGACCACGAACACCCGCCGGCGCCCCAGCCGGTCGCCGAGCGAGCCGGCGAGCAGGATCAGCGCCGCGAGCGTGACCGAGTAGCCGGTGAGCACGAGCTGGAGGTCCGACACCCGCGCGTCGAGCTCGCGGCCGATGGCCGGTAGCGCGACGTTCACCACCGTCGCGTCCAGCTGGGCGAGCCCCGAGCCGAGCACGGTGGCCAGCAGCACCCAGCGTCCGGCCGCGGTCGCGTAGCCGAGCCCGGGAGCGCGCCCGGCGGCGCCCGCGCCGGCCTCCACGGTCAGGTCTCGGACCCGCCGCGGGGGCAGTCGGACGCGGCGGTGCTCATGTCTCCATCCTGACGAGGCCGGAGCGCTCCCCGCCCGGCCTATCGTCAGAGGAGATGGGTAGGACGTGGATCCTCGACACCGATACCAAGGGCACCGGCGCGCAGATGGTGCCGATCGAGAAGATCCAGGACGGTTCGCCGCCGAGGGCGCCGGTCATCGTTCGACCCAAGCCGGAACGACCGCCGGCCGAAAAGCAGCCTACGCCGCGCCGGTTCAAGGTCATCGACGTGATGAGCCGGCGCGTGCTCGCGGAGGGAGCCGACGCACGGACGACGGTCGGGGTGCTGAGGGACGCGCGGAGCATCGTCGACGTGGGGGTATACGTCTGGCGCCCGGAGGCCGATACGTGGCGGATGCTCTCCCATCGCGAGAAGAGCATGCTCTGGGAGGCGGCACAGGCCCGCAGAAGGTAGTCGCGCGGCCGGTCCGCTGCTAACCTTTCGTAAGCAAATACGGGGTGGCCCATGCGCCTCCCCGCACCACGTTTCTCGAAGGAGCACCACCACGAGCACGCTTACGAGCAGCACCCAGCCCGCAACCGCCGTCGATGTCGCTGCCGACTCGTTGGACGCCTTCGTCGCGAAGGCCAAGCGCCATCCGCTGCTCACCGCGACCGAGGAGGTGGAGCTGGCGAAGCGCGTCGAGCAGGGCGACCTCGACGCCAAGGAGCGCATGATCAACGCGAACCTCCGTCTGGTCGTGTCCGTCGCGCGCAAGTACCAGGGCACCGGCCTGCCGCAGGCCGACATCGTCCAGGAGGGCATGCTCGGGCTGATCCGCGCGGTCGAGAAGTTCGACTGGCGCAAGGGCTTCAAGTTCTCGACCTACGGGACGCTGTGGATTCGCGAGGCCATCGGACGCGGCCTGGCGAACTCCTCGCGTACGGTGCGCCTACCGGTGCAGATCGGCACGAAGGCCCGCCGGATCAACCGCACCGAGCAGGAGCTGGCTGCGCGCCTCGGCCGCGACCCGACGATCGAGGAGATCGCCGAGGCCGCAGAGCTGCCCGCCGAGGAGGTGGACGTCATCCGCGCCGCCGACCGGGCGCCAACCAGCCTCGACCGGCCCGTGGGCGAGACCGACGACGGCGGCGTGCTCGGTGACCTCCTTCCCAGCGAGCAGCCGACTCCTGAGGCCGAGGTGCTCGGCGCCGCCCGCGAGCGGGGGATCGAGGATGCGGTGGAGAGGCTCTCCGACGACGAGCGGAACGTCGTGCGCCTGCGCTTCGGGCTCGGGGACGAGGACCCGCTCCCGGCCTCGCAGGCCGGACGCACGCTCGGGATCTCGCCCGACCGGGTGCGCCGGCTCGAGCAGAGCGCCCTCCGGCAGCTGGCCGAGGACGAGGGCCTGCAGTCCCTGCGAGAGGCGGCGTAGCCGGCACGCCTTCTCGCGATGGTGGTGCCGCCGGCGGATACACTTCCGACGTGGCCACCCGGCACCCCAGGATCCAGGTGCCCGGCGATCCGGAGCTCCAACGAGCCGTCGTACGGGGTAGAGAGCTCGTCGGGCCCGGCGCGCCCGCCTCGCAGGTGATCCGCGCGCTGGCCCTCCGGGGCGCGGCCGCACTGGATGCCGACCGCGAGGCCGACGAGCGCGCGCGCGACTTTCTCGTAGCGGTCGCCGAGGGCACGTCCGGGCTGGATCTCGAGCGCCTCCGGACGGTGCGCGACCGCGCATGGAGCTGAGCTGGGACGGCGGTCCGTGGGTGGCGGACACTTCCGCTTGGGCGCGTGCGATGAACCCCGCCGTCGCCGAGCCGTGGAAGCGGGCGGCGCGCGCGGGCGAGCTGGTGGGGTGCCCCGTGGTCACCCTCGAGCTCCTCTTCGACGCTCCCGACCGGGACCGTGTGGAGGACGTCGCCAGAGCGCTCACCGGCCTGCGGCAGGCGCCGGTCCTGCGCGCGACCAGTGATGCGGCGATCTGGGCAATGCGAGAGCTCGCGGCCACCGGTTCGGCCGGACGCCACCGTGTACGGGTCCCCGATGCGCTGATCGCGGCTGCGGCGGCCGAGCGGGGATTCGGCGTCCTTCACTACGACCGCCACTTCGATCGCCTAGCCGAGGTGCTCGCGTTCGAGAGCCAGTGGATCGCGCCGGAGGGCTCCCTCACGTGACCGTTCTCGCCACCAGCTCCATCGCCTCCGGGGACCGCTACCAGTCCAACCGCGAGCACATGCTCGAGCGCCTGGCCGAGGTCGAGCGCGCGCAGGAGGAGGCCCGGGCCGGGGGCGGCGAGCGCTACGTCGAGCGCCACCGCGCGCGCGGGAAGCTGCCCGCCCGTGAGCGGATCGAGCTGCTGGTGGATCGCGACGCGCCGTTCCTCGAGCTCCAGCCGCTGATCGCCTACGGCACCGACTACAAGGTCGGGGGGAGCGTGGTGACCGGGATCGGCGTCGTGGAGGGCGTCGAGTGCGTGGTGATCGCCAACGACCCCACGGTCCGCGGCGGCACCTCGAACCCCTACACGCTGCGCCGGGCCCTGCGCGCGATGGACATCGCCGAGTCCAACCGGCTCCCGTGCATCAACCTCGTCGAGTCCGGCGGCGCCGACCTCCCCACCCAGGCCGAGCTGTTCATCCCGGGAGGCGAGCAGTTCCGTCGCCTGACGAACCTCTCGGCCAAGGGGATCCCGACCGTCGCCCTCGTGTTCGGCAACTCGACGGCCGGAGGCGCCTACATCCCCGGGATGTCGGACTACACGGTGTTCGTCGAGGGCGCCGCCAAGGTCTTCCTCGGCGGCCCGCCGCTCGTCCGCATGGCCACCGGTGAGGAGGCCGGCGACGAGGAGCTCGGCGGTGCGGAGATGCACTCGAGCGTCTCCGGGCTCTCGGACCACCTGGCCGTCGACGAGCTCGACGCGATCAGGCTCGGGCGCGACATCGTGCGGCGCCTGAACTGGCGCAAGCACGGCCCCGGTCCGAGCCAGGCCCCCGAACCGCCGCTCCACGACGCCGAGGAGCTCCTCGGCGTGGCCTCGACCGACCTCAAGGTTCCCTTCGACGGCCGCGACGTGCTCGCCCGCGTGCTCGACGCCTCGGCGTTCGACGAGTTCAAGCCCCGCTACGGGGACTCCCTGTGCACCGGCTGGGGGTCGGTCCACGGGTTCCCGGTCGGCGTGCTCGCCAACGTGCGCGGGATCCTGTTCTCCGAGGAGGCCGAGAAGGCCGCGCAGTTCATCCAGCTCGCGAACCAGATCGACGTGCCGCTGCTGTTCGTCCACAACA
>JBPCQB010000181.1:0-12006 GCA_050998555.1 Thermoleophilaceae bacterium | reverse complement strand
GTCAACCTCTAACGTGCCGCGGCCAGCGAGCGATCGGAGGCCGGGTTGACGGACGTGGGTACCGACGTGACGCCACGGGAGCTGGCCTCGGGCAAGGTGCTGATCGACGAGCCCGCTCCGGGCGTGGCCCGTCTGCGCATCTCCAACGCGCGGCGGAGCGGCGCCCTCGACCACGAGATCCTCGACGGCCTGACCGAGGCGCTCGGGGGCCTCGACGCCCGCTGCGTGGTGATCACCGGTGAGGGGTCGGTGTTCTCGGCCGGCTACGACATCGGCGACTTCGAGGACGGCGAGGCGTTCGCCGCCGCCGCCGAGAAGCTCGTGGCCCAACCCGTTCACCGCGGCCATCGACGCGGTGGAGGACTACCCCTACACGGTCATCGCCGCGCTCAACGGACACGCCATCGGCGGCGGGCTCGAGCTGGCCGTCGCCTGCGACATCCGCCTGGCCGCCGACGGCATCCGGCTCGGCATGCCCCCGGTGAAGCTCGGTCTGATCTACTCGCACACCGGCCTGCGACGGTTTATGGACGTGTGCGGCGTCGCGGGCGCGAGCGAGCTCTTCCTCACCGGGCGGGGCGTCGACGCCGGGCGAGCCGCGGCGATGGGACTCGTGAACCGGGTGGTGGCGGCGGATGACCTCGAGGGAGAGGTGCTCTCCCTCGCCTCCGAGGCGGCGGCCGGCGCGCCCCTGTCGGTGGCCGGCAACAAGCGCATCATGCGCACGCTCCGTCGTCACGCGGCCGAGCTGCCGCCGGAAGTGGAGCGCGACCTCGTCGAGCTGCGCGAGTCGTGCTTCCGCTCGGAGGACTTCCAGGAGGGCGTCAGGGCGTTCGCGGAGAAGCGCAGTCCGGAGTGGAAGGGGCGCTAAGGCACCTCTCGCCAGCGGAGCCGTCCGGCCCCGCCCATACCGTGCCGCTCGTCCCCGAAGCGCGTGCAGGAGGTCGGTTGGCTCCGCTCATCACCCAGGAGGAGGCGCTCGCGCTCGGCGAGCTGGAGGAGCACGAGGACATCGAGTCACTGGTCGAGCGGGCGTGGCGGGCGCGAGTCGAGCACTTCGGCGACTCGACCGACCTGTGCTCACTGGTGAACGCGAAGTCGGGCGGCTGTGCCGAGGACTGCGGGTTCTGTGCGCAGTCGAAGTACGCGGAGGCCGACACGCCGATGCACGCGATGATGAGCCCCGAGCAGATCCTCGAGCACGCCCACGCCGCCGAGGCCGCCGGTGCCCACCGCTTCTGCATGGTCACCCAGGGTCAGGGGCTCTCCCTCCGCGACTTCGAGAACGTGCTGGAGGGCGCACGGCTCGTCGCGCGGAACACCAACCTCAAGCGCTGCGCATCGGTCGGGCACATGTCCCCGGCCCGTGCCCGTCAGCTGAAGGAGGCGGGGATCCAGCGCGTCCACCACAACGTGGAGACCGCCGAGTCCTACTACCCCGAGGTCTCCACCACCGTGCGCTACGAGGGCCGGCTGCGGACGATCGACGCGGTCCGCCAGGCCGGGCTCGAGACGTGCGTCGGCGGCATCCTCAACCTCGGCGAGTCACGCGAGCAGCGAGTGGAGATGGCCTTCGAGCTTGCGGGCATCGACCCCACGAGCGTCCCCATCAACATGCTCAACCCGCGGGCGGGCACCAAGTTCGGCGACCGGGAGCCGATGGACCCGTGGGAGGCGGTCAAGTGGATCGCGATCTTCCGGCTGATCCTTCCCTCGGCGCTCTTTCGCCTCTGCGGCGGACGCATCGAGAACCTCGGGGAGCTGCAGCCGCTCGCGGTCAAGGCAGGGCTGAACGGGGTGATGATGGGCAACTTCCTGACCACGCTCGGCACCGAGCCCGAGGAGGACCGGGGCATGTTCGAGGACCTCGGGCTGAACACCGCCCTCCAGCCCGACAACGGAGCCGATCCCCGACCCGACAACCGATCCGGCTGGCTCGCCGGCGAGAGCCCGGCCACCCCGCTCGACCGCCTGGTTCAGGGCGACCAGGAGGTCCGGCTGTGGGACCCCTCCACCCAGCTCCGCCACCGGAGCAAGCGCTCGGTGCCGCCGCGCCCCGACGGGGCGCCGAACCGGGAGGCCGGCCGCGCTCCGGACCCGCCGCTCGTCGTCGTCCGCGCCGGCGGCTCCGACATCGCCGAGGAGCGTCCGGCCACATGAGCGACCTCGACGGCCGCCTCGACGAGCTCCGCGCGCGCGGCGTCTACCGCCGGATGCGCCTCGTCTCGGGCCCGCAGGGGCCGCGCGTGCTGCTCGACGGCCACCCCATGCTGCTTCTCTGCTCCAACAACTACCTGGGCTACGCCGACCACCCTCGCGTACGCGAGGCGGCCGCCGACGCGGCGATGCGCTGGGGTGCCGGTGCCGGTGCCTCGCGGCTCGTGTCCGGGAACATGACCGTGCACCGGCGGCTCGAGGAGCGCCTCGCCGAGTTCGAGGGCGCGGACCGGTGCCTGTTGTTCGGATCGGGCTACCTGGCCAACACCGGCGTCATCTCGGCGCTGGCGCAAGAGGGCGAGGTGGTGTTCTCCGACGAGCTGAACCATGCCTCGATCGTCGACGGCTGCCGCTTGGCTCGGGCGGAGACCTTCGTCTACCGCCACGCCGACCTCGAGCATCTCGAGTGGGGCCTGCGCCAGGCGGCGGGTCGCGCGTCGCTCGTGGTCACGGACTCTGTGTTCTCGATGGACGGCGACGTGGCTCCCCTCGAGGGCCTGGTCGAGCTGGCCGGTCGCAACGACGCCCGGCTGATGGTCGACGAGGCCCACGCCATCGGGACCGTCGGCCCGGGCGGGCGCGGGGCGGTGGCCGCCGCCGGGCTGGAGGAGGAGGTCGACGTGATCGTCGGCACGCTCGGGAAGGCGCTCGGCTCCTACGGGGCGTATGCCTGCTGTGACCAGGCCACCGCGCGGTACCTCGTGAACACCGCGCGGACGCTGATCTTCTCCACCGCCCTCCCCCCTCCCGCCGCGGCCGCCGCCCTCGCCTCCCTCGAGCTCTTGGCCGAGCATCCCGAGCGCGTCGACCGGCTGCGCCGCAACGCGCGGGTGCTACGCGAGGCTCTGGCCGCGGAGGGGGTCGAGTGCTCACCGTCGGAGAGCCACATCGTGCCGCTCGTGGTGGGGTCCTCCTCCGAGGCCGCGGCGGCGTGCGACAGCGCGCTCGAGCAGGGGGTCTTCGCCCAGGCCATACGACCTCCCAGCGTGCCCCAGGGCACCGCGCGGCTGCGGCTCGCGGTGATGGCCTCCCACACCCGCCCCGAGCTTCGGTGGGCGGCGGGCGTCCTGGCGGCGGCGGCGCGCCCGGGCGCATACGTGCCGGACGTCGGGCTCGGGCTCGGGCGTCGTTCAACCCCCGAGCCCGCCGCCTCGGGCACCCAGCGTCGCGGCGACCGCGCTCCGCACGCGCTGCCCGAGGCCGCCTAGGACCGTTCCCCGGGTCGCCGACCCGGGTTCGGCGTCCGACGCACGCTCGCCCGTCGATCGGCGTGCCCGCGGTCCCGCCCGTGCGGGGCCTCTTCGTCACAGGAAGCGACACAGGTGGCGGAAAGAGCGTGGTGGCCGGCGCGGTGCTCGCCGGACTGGCGGCTCGCGGCGAGCGCGTCGCGGCGTTCAAGCCCGCGGTCACCGGCCTCGACGACCCGCCGGGCGAGTGGCCGCGCGACCATCAGCTGCTGGCCGCCGCGGCCGGCGCGGGACAGAGCCCCGAGGACGTGTGCCCCCACCGCTTCGGTCCGGCCGCCTCTCCTCATCTGGCCGCCGAGCAGGTCGGGGAGGAACTCAATCCCGATTCCCTCCTCGCCGCGGCCTTCGCCGCGGCCGCCGGCGCCGACGCGCTCGTGTGCGAGGGTGCGGGTGGGCTGCTCGTGCCGCTCACCGAGCGTTTCCTGGTGCGCGACCTGGCCGCAGCGCTCGGCCTCCCGGTGGTCGTCGCGGCACGGCCCGGGCTGGGCACTATCAACCACACGCTCCTGACCCTCGAGGCGGCACGCGCGGCCGACCTCGCGGTGGCAGCGGTGGTGCTCACCCCCTGGCCCGAGCGGCCGTCGGCGATCGAGCGGTCGAACCGCGCGACGCTCGCCCGCCTCGGCGCCGCGCCGATCTGCACCCTGGCCGAAGTCTCGCCGGCCGGGCTGCACGCAGCGGGGGCGAGCCTGCCCCTCGGACACTGGCTCGGGGACGTGGGAGGCACCGTGCGGGAGCGGTGACGTCCTCACCTCTCGGCGCCCCTGCCGGCGGCCGACCTCGACCGCTGGCTGCTCGAGCGGTCGAGCCTGGCGGTCGCGGCCTCGGACTCCTAGCCGCCCGGCGAGCGCGCCCCGAGCTTTCGCTCGCGCTCGGCCTCGCGCAGCTCGACGCGGCGGATCTTGCCGGTCAGCGTCTTCGGGAGGTCGTCGACGAACTCGATCTCGCGCGGGTAGGCGTAGGCCGAGTGGCGGTCGCGGACGAAGCGCTTGATCTCGTCGGCGACCTCGTCGCTCGGCTCGTGTCCGGCGGCAAGCACGACGAAGGCCTTCACCAGGTCCCCACGGCGCTCGTCGGGCGAGGCCACCGCGGCGGCCTCCTTCACCGCCGGGTGCTCGACGCACGCCGACTCAACCTCGAACGGGCCGATGCGGTAGCCCGCGGAGATGATCACGTCGTCGGCGCGCCCGGCGTACCAGACGTAGCCGTCCTCGTCCTGCTCGGCGGCGTCCTTGGTGTGGAACCACTCGCCCTCGAAGTCCTCCTCGGTCTCCTCGGGGCGGTTCCAGTACCCGAGCGGATAGTGCGGGTTGGTCCGCGCGCGCAGGCAGATCTCACCGCGCTCGCCCTGGACGACGGGCTTCTCGTCCTCGTCCAGGATGGCCACGTCCCAGCCCGGCATGGGCAGGCCCATCGAGCCCTCGCGCACCTCGACCGACGGGAAGTTCCCACACAGGGGGTAGGACTCGGTCAGCCCGTAGTAGTCGAGCACGGTGATCCCGTACTGGTCGCGGAACCAGCGGATGACCTCGGGGTTGAGCGGCTCTCCGGCCGAGCACGCCACGCGGAGGCGATCGAGCGGGTACTTCTTCGCGGCGTCGGAGATACCGGTCATCGACCTCAGCGCGGTGGGCGTGGTGAACATGTTCTGCACGCCGTACCTCGAGAGGAACGAGAGCTGCTCCTCGGGATCGAAGCCGCCCTTGCGCGCGTACACGAGCTGGGCGGCTCCGTAGCGCCACGGGCCGAGCAGCGGCGCGATGCCGGCGGCCCACGCCCACTCCCCCATGCCGTGGAAGAGCTCGTCCTCGCGGACGTCGTGGCAGAACTCGAACTCCTCGTGACCGAGGATGTAGCGGTGGGCGTGGAGGATGCCCTTGGCGAGGCCCGTCGTGCCCGAGGAGTAGTAGAGCTGGGCCGGGTCCTCGGAGGAGGTGTCCGGGCCGTCGTAGGAGGCCGACGCCTGCGCGAGCGCGTCGTCGAGGTCCACGTCGCCGTCGACTCCCTCTCCCCCGTCGGGCGACTCGAGCACCATCACCACCTCGGCCGCGCCCTCGGGCAGGCGATGGCGGTTCGCGGTGTCGGTCACGACGACCTTGGCGCCGGAGTCGCGCAGCCGGTGGGCGATGCCCTCGTCGCCGTAAAGCACCGACATCGAGAGCAGGATCGTGCCCGAGCGGTAGACCCCGAAGAACACCGCCGCGGTCTCGGGCAGGGACGGCAGCAGCGTGGCCACGCGGTCGCCCCGCTCGACACCTTTGGCCTCGAGGACGTTCGCGAACCGGCGCGAGAGGTCCTGTAGCTCCCCCCAGTCCACCCGGCGCTCCTGGCCGCGGTGATCGGCCCACACCATCGCCAGCTTGTCGCGATCATGCTTGTCGCAGACGTCGCGGGCGATGTTGTAGCGCTCGGGCACGTCCCAGGAGTGCTGGGCGACCATCTCCTCGTAGGAGCCGAGCGTGTACCTGCGGTATGCCATCTCTCCTCCTCGACGGACGGGCCGTGACCTCCGGAGCACCGCGGCGGTGCGCCCCTTCGCGGACACTAACCGGCGTGGGTAGCGTGACCGGCATGGATGGCGCCCTCTCTATCGCTCGGAGGCGCGCGAGACGCTGCGCTCTCGTGATGATGGCGCTCCTCCTGGCCGCGGTGCTCGCCTCCTGCGGTGGTGATCCGCTCGTGCCGCCGCCCGCGACCGGCGACCCGGCTGCGTCCCCGAGCGCAGCCGGCCCCCGCCTCGAGACCCTGGCCACCGGCCTCGAGGTGCCGTGGGAGATGGCTTTCCTCCCCGACGGCCGCGCGCTCGTGACCGAGCGCCCTGGACGGGTGCGCCTGCTCTCCCGCGAGGGCCGTGTGCGCTCCGAGCCCGTCGCCGAGGTGGAGGTGAGCGCGGTGGGCGAGGGCGGCCTGCTCGGGGTGGCCGTCGACCCCGCCTTCGCGCGCAACCGGTTCGTCTACCTGTTCCGCACGGTCGAGGACGGCAACGTGGTCAGCCGCCACCGCCTCGTCCGCGACCGGCTGGTGGAGGAGCGGGTGATCGTGTCCGGGATCGAGTCCGCGATGTTCCACAACGGTGGGCGCCTGCGCTTCGGCCCCGACGAGCGCCTCTACATGGCCACCGTCCGAGCACGGCCCCGACGGCGACGACGAGGTGAACGTGATCCGTCCGGGCGCCAACTACGGCTGGCCGGAGGCCCAGGGGTCAGAGCATTCCGCCCCGTTCACCGCCCCGGTCGCCGTGTACGCCGAGTCGGTGGCGCCGGCGGGCGCGACGTTCGTCTCCCGGCGCGGATCGGACTGGCGCGGCGACCTTCTGTTCGGGACCCTGGTGGGCGAGCACGTACGCCGCCTGCGCTTCGAGGGGAACCGCGTGGCGGTCAACGAGGTGCTGTTCGCGGGCGAGCTCGGTCGGGTGCGGACCGTGGTCGAGGGCCCAGGCGGCACGCTGTATGCGCTCACCAACAACCGCGACGGCCGCGGCACCCCGCGCGAGGGCGACGACCGGATGGTGCGGATCACTCCGCCGGGGAACTAGTAACGGAGCCGGGACGAGCGGCGACTTTCCCTTGTACGTCAGGGGTTCGTGCGACTTCGTCCGCACGCGTCGGGCGGCGGGCGTCTGCCAGCATGCCCCGGCGATGCGCGGCGGCGGACTTACGAGCACCGTCACCCGCGTGGTTGACTCGACCGCCTTCACGGTCATCGTCTTCGCCGCCATCCTCGCCAACGCCGCCGTTCTCGGCGCCGAGACCTACTCGGGCTTCGCGGCCCGCCACCGGGAGACCCTGGAGACGCTGAACGGCGTCTTCCTCGGGGTCTTCGTGGTCGAGCTCACCCTGCGCATCGCCTCCTACGGACGCCGTCCCGGCGACTTCTTCCGGTCCGGCTGGAACATCTTCGACTTCGTGGTCGTGGGGGCCGCGTTCGTGCCCGGGCTGTCGTCGAACTCGACGCTGCTGCGTCTCGCCCGGCTGCTTCGCATCGTGCGCGTCGTGCGGATCCTTCCCGACCTCCGGGTGATCGTGCTGGCGATGGCCCGCAGCCTCGCGCCGCTGGGGAGCATGGCCGTGCTCACCACCCTGCTGCTCTACGTCTACGGGATCGTCGGCTGGATGCTGTTCGGGGCCGAGGACCCCAAGCGCTGGGGCGACGTCGGCACGGCGATGCTCAACCTGTTCGTGATGCTGTCGCTCGAGAACCTGCCGGACAACCTCGAGGCCGGCATGCGGATCCACCCCTGGTCGTGGATCTACTTCGTCTCCTACGCCCTGATCGCCTCGTTCATCGTCATCAACGTGCTGATCGGGATCGTCCTTAACTCGCTCGAGGAGACGCGCAAGATCGAGGGTGAGCGGATCGAGCGGATGGCCGCCCGGGCCGAG
Source organism: Thermoleophilaceae bacterium (assembly GCA_050998555.1). Taxonomy (GTDB): domain Bacteria; phylum Actinomycetota; class Thermoleophilia; order Solirubrobacterales; family Thermoleophilaceae; genus JACCZP01. The sequence continues at coordinate 4,160 of JBPCQB010000181.1, read as the reverse complement.
CAGGGCGCGCGAGCGGAGGCCGAGGCCACCGACCACCTGGCCGAGCGCGTGGCCGCATTGCGCGAGGCCGCCGAGGACCTCGAGCGGGAGTTGGCGGCGGCGGCGGCCCGGGGTGCGGGCGATCGGGTGGGCTGACGCCGGCTCAGCCGCTCCCCGCCGCGTACTCCACGATCGAGCGGTCGATGAGCCACTCGACCGGGGCCCGGTCGTCGGTGTACACCCGCCCGCCCTCGAGGGGCGGCTCGAGGCGTAGCGCGGCGTTCGAGGCGGTCGCCTGCAGCCCGGGCGGGAGCGAGCGGACGTTGCGGGCCAGCCGACCGACCTCGATCGGGCGCTCGCTCGCGACGAGCAGGGTGTTGGTGGGCTCGATCGGGTCGCGGGCCACGTGCGGGAAGGCGGTGCGCATGGTGGCGGTGAGGACCTCCTCGAGCGCGTCGGAGCCCTCGGGGTGGCCGGCGTTGACGATCAGCACGCCGCCCGGGGTCAGGCGCTCGCGCGCGAGCGCGAAGAACTCCCGCGTGGTCAGGTAGAACGGGATGTAGGGCTGGCGATAGGCGTCGACGGATATGACGTCGTAGCGCGCGTCGGTCTGGCGTAGGAAGGGCCGGGCGTCCTCGTGGTGGACCGATAGCCGGGGGTTGGTCATATCGAACAGGCGCCGGCCGATCTCCGAGAGCTTGGGGTCGATCTCCACGCCGTCGATCGCGGTCTGCGGGAAGAAGTGCTCGTACGCGCGAGAGGTGGTGCCGGCGGCGTTGCCGAGGATCGCCACCCGCGCGGGCGCGGCGTCGCGGACGGCGAAGGGCAGGACCAGGTGGCCGTCCCACACGTCGCCGGTGAGCACCGAGTCCTTCGAGTAGATCGAGTGCTGGGCCTGGCCCTCGTTCAGCTCGAGCGCACGGCTGCCGTCGAGGCGGTCGACGACCCGCGCGTACTGGTAGGGCGTCTCCTCCTCGTAGACCACCTCGCCGCTTCCGGCCTCGGCCTTCAGGGTTCCGACGGGGAGGAACATCAGCGCGAGGATCGCGACCGGGGCGAGCGCATACCGGCCGACCGGCCGCAGACCCATCACGGCCACCACCGCGATCACGAACGCAAAGGCGAGAAACGTGCGGCGCGTTCCGAGCAGCGGGATGAGCACCAGCGCGGAGGCCAACGTGCCGGCCAGCGACCCCGCGGTGGACAGCGCGTACAGGCGCCCGGCCACGCGCCCGGTCTCCTCCACCCCGCGCACGCCGATCCTCAGCGCCCACGGCGTGGCGGCCCCGAGCAGGAGGATGGGCACGGCCACCAGCGCCAGCACACCGAACAGCGAGCCCACGAACGCGCCGGCCGAGATCGAGTCGAGCGCGCGCACGGCGAGGTCGAGGAAAGGGTCGGCCACGAAGGGCACGACGGCCAGCAGCAGCGCCGCGACCAGCGACAGCAGGCAGAGGCTGCTCATGTGCGGGCGGCGGTCGGCGATGCGCCCCCCCACCCAGTAGCCGACCGACAGCGCCACCAGCACGACGCCGATGGTGTTGGCCCACACGATGGTCGAGGCCCCGAAGTAGGGCGCGAGGAGGCGGACCGCGGCGATCTCCGCGCCGAGCGACCCGGTGCCGACCACGAAGACGAGCAGCCCCAGCGGGGGGATGAGGCGTGGGACGTCGTCCGCCGAAGGCGTGCCGCGCTTGCTCGGCGAGGCTGTGGCCGGCGACGTCATTCCGACCTGAACGCTAGTTACCGTCGCGTTCGTGACCGTGGAGCTCGCGTCGACCCTCGCCGCCGACGACCACGCCTTCCTCTGGCACCCCTTCACCCAGCAGCAGGGCTGGGAGGAGGAGGAGCCGCTGGTGATCGAGCGCGCCGAGGGAACGCGTCTCTTCGACGACCGCGGGCGCGCCTACCTCGACGGCGTCTCCTCGCTGTGGTGCAACGTCCACGGCCACCGCCACCCGACCATCGACCGGGCCGTCCGTGCGCAGCTCGACCGCGTCGCCCACTCCACCATGCTCGGCCTCACGCACGAGCCCGGCGTCCGGCTGGCCCGGCGTCTGGTCGAGCTGGCTCCGCCCGGCCTCTCGCGGGTCTTCTACTCCGACTCGGGGTCGACCGCCACCGAGGTCGCAATCAAGATGGCCTTCCAGCACTTCCAGCAGCGCGCGGGTGAAGACGCCCGTCGAACCCGGTTCGTGACCCTGCGCGACGCCTACCACGGGGACACCATCGGCTCGGTGTCGGTGGGTGGGATCGACCTCTTCCACTCGATGTACCGCCCGCTGCTCTTCGACGCGCTCGTAGCCGAGCCGGGCGACGCCGCGGACCTCGAGCGCCTGCTCGCGGCCCACCCCGGGGAGGTGGCCGCGGTCATCGTCGAGCCGCTCGTACAGGGTGCCGCCGGCATCCGCCTCCAGCCCGACGGCTACCTGCGCGCGGTCCGCGAGCTCTGCGACCGCCACGGCGCCCTTCTCATCTGCGACGAGGTGGCCACCGGGTTCGGACGCACCGGCCGGATGTTCGCCTGCGAGCACGAGGACGTGGCCCCCGACCTGATGTGCCTGGCCAAGGGCATCAGCGGCGGATACCTGCCGCTGGCGGCCACCCTCGCCACCGAGCACGTCTACGAGAGCTTCCTCGGCCGCTTCGAGGACTTCCGCACGTTCTTCCACGGCCACACCTACACCGGCAACCCGCTGGCCTGCGCGGCGGGCCTCGCCTCGCTCGACGTGTTCGAGGAGGAGCGCACCCTCGAGTGCCTCGGCCCGAAGATCGATCTGCTAGAGGAGCTTCTCGCCGGGGTGGCCGAGATGCCGGCCGTGGCCGAGGTCCGCCAGCGCGGGATGATGTGCGGCGTCGAGCTCGGCGGCTTCGACCCCGCCGCGCGCATGGGCCACCGGGTGACGCTCGAGGCCCGGCGCCGCGGCGTGATCGTGCGGCCGCTCGGCGACGTGGTCATCCTCATGCCCCCGCTGGCCATCACCGAGGAGGAGCTGCGGGGGCTGGTCGACGTGGTGGGTGCCTCGATCGAGGCGGCGGTCGGTGCGCTCGACTACGCGGTGAGGTAGGAGCGGCGCGGGCTGTACCCCGCCCACGTTCGTCGGCCCCGGGGGCTGCGGTGCGGTAGCGGGCACGCAGAACGGCGATCTCGACGAGGGGCTCGAGGCTTACCCGAGTCTTCTTCACGACCGTCGTGGGCTATCCGCGTCTCGGCAACCGGACGGGCTCGAGAGCGATGTTCTGCAGGTGACGACGCCCGAAAGAGCCCGAAGCCACTCGAGGACGGAACGCCGGCCGGGGCGCGTCACCGTGCGGCGACGCCGCCCGAGCCCCGGGCGGCGTGAGCGGAGCGCGCCGCGACGAGGATCGGCCTTAACCTCCAGCCCAAGTGGACCGCGGCGCCCCGATCTCCTACATCCTGCTCGCCGAGAGGACGCCGGTCCTCACCGTCGAGGAGACCGAGCTCGGCACCGTCAAGCGGGTCCTCGCCGACTTCGACCGTGATCTCTTCGACGGGCTCATCGTCGACACGCCGGACGGCGACCGCTTCGTGGACGCGCCGCGCGTGGCGGACCTCTACGAGCGCGCCGTGATCCTGGCGCTCTCGGACGAGGAGGCCGCCCATCTGCCGGAGCCGACGCCCGCCCCGGCTCAGATGGACGTGCATCCCGACGACACCGCGGAGCGCTCACCGGCGCAGGAGGTCGGGCTCCTCGTCCGGCGGGCGTGGGACCGGATCTCGGGGAACTACTGAGTGGCTGATCCCGACCCGAGCGCCGGCGTGGAGCGCCGCCCTGCGCCCGGGGAGGAGCTGAACGAGGGCCCGGAGCGCCCGGCGCGTGCCGCGGCCTCGGTGATCCTCCTGCGCGATGGCCCCGACGGTCCCGAGGTCCTGCTCGTCGAGCGCAATCCCGCTCAGCGGTTCATGGGCGGCGCCTGGGTCTTCCCCGGGGGAGGTGTGGACCCCGGTGAGGAGGCCGCGGATACCGGCGTGCGCGAGCTCGAGGAGGAGGCGTCGATCGCGCTCGGCGGGGTCGAGGAGCTGGTCGCCTACTCGCGGTGGATCACCCCGCGTGAGGTGAAGATCCGCTTCGCCCCCTACTTCTTCGTCGCCCGGGCCCCCAAGGGCGCGGAGCCCCTGCCGGCCGGCTCGGAGTGCGTGGACGCCGACTGTAAGCGCC
>JBPCQB010000152.1:0-7592 GCA_050998555.1 Thermoleophilaceae bacterium | reverse complement strand
CTACTTGGCCGAGGAGGAGCGCTCGGCCGCCCGGCTCTTCCTGCGGGCGCTCCTGCGGCTCGGACCCGACCTTCCGTGGCGGGCGGTCATCCGGGCGCCGGAGATCGGCGCCGAGCTGGGGCCTCCCCCGTCGCGGGCCCTGCGCGAGCGGGTGCGGGTCATGCCCGCGGCCGAGATCTCCGCCGCCGACGCCCTGGCCACCGCCGACGTCGTGGTGGCCGCCTCGAGCGGCGTGGCCGCATCGGCGCAGCTCCCGCTCCGGGCCATGGCGGCCGGCGCGATCCCGGTCGCCGCCCGCCTGCCCCAGTACGAGGAGGCGCTCGGCTTCGGCGACCGCGGCCTGCTGTTCGAGCCCCGCGACGCCGAGACGCTGGCCGCCCAGCTCCGCCGGCTCGTGGAGGACGAGGATCTTCGGTCGCGGCTGGCCGCCGAGGCCGAGCGCGCCGCATCCGAGCTCTCCTGGAGCCGCGTGGCCGACGACATGGAGAAGCTCTACGCCGAGGTCGCCGCCCGCCGCCACTCCACCGGCAACCCGAGCGTGCGACGCCGCCTGTCGAGCCGGCCGCTCGTGGACGTCGACCTCCACATGCACACCGACCACTCGCCGGACTGCGCCACCCCGGTAGACGTCCTGCTCGACACGGCGAAGGCGCGCGGGCTCGACGCCATCGCGATCACCGACCACAACGAGGTCTCCGGCGCCCTCGAGGCCCGCGACCGCGCCAACGGCATCAAGGTCATCGTGGCCGAGGAGGTGAAGACCGCCGAGCAGGGCGAGGTGATCGGCCTGTTCATCGAGGAGAAGATCCCGCGCGATCTGACCCTCGAGGAGACGATCGCCGAGATCCACCGCCAGGGCGGCCTCGCCTACGTGCCCCACCCGTTCGACCGCATGCACTCGGTGCCCGACTACGAGCACCTGCTCCCGGTGGTGGACGAGATCGACGCGATCGAGGTCTTCAACCCGCGGGTGGCGTTCAGCTCGTTCAACGAGGAGGCCGAGCGCTTCGCGGCGAAGTACCGGATCGCCGCCGGAGCGGGATCGGACTCCCACGTGGCCCAGGGGCTCGGATCGGTCAAGATCTCGATGCGGGACTTCCACGGTCCCGAGGAGTTCCTCGAGTCGCTACGGAACGCGGACATCGTGCGCCACCGCCAGTCGCTCCTCTACGTCCAGGCGCTCAAGTTCCTCCAGACCAAGGCCCTTCCCGCGCGCGGCACCAGCCGGGAGCGCACCGCCGGTGCCGGCGACGGCGCGGCCGGCGAGAGCAACTCTTGATGCACGCAAGAGGACAGACCGGCGTCCCGTGCAAGACCACCCCCCGCATGCGCGCCACCGACGACCAGATCCGGGAGAAGTACCTCGAGCGGGCCATTCGCGAGCTCAACCGACTGAACGGGGAGCTGGCCGAGTGCGAGATGTGCGAGCGCGGCGGGCGGATGTCCGTCCTCGGGTCGGGGCATCCCCAGGCCGACGTCTTCATGCTCAAGTACGCCCCGCGGCCCTCGGAGGTGGAGGAGGGCGTCGCCTTCTACGGGCGCTCCGGGCAGGCCCTGATCAAGTCGCTCGGCCGCCTGTCGATCGACCCGCTGACCGTCTACGGGACGCTGTGCGTGAAGTGCCCGGTGACCGACTCGAGCCAGTCGGCGCCGGACTGCCGCGCCCGTGTCCTCGAGGAGCTCGCGGTCGTGGACCCCCGGATCGTGGTGGTGATGGGCGAGCCTGCGTTGGCCGAGCTGAACGCCCTGGACGTGCCGCTCGGACGGGAGGTCGAGCCCCGTCCCGGCGACGTGCAGCGCCTCACACCCTCGTGTGAGGCCCTGTTCGTGCCCGACATCGATCTGTCGCTCGACGAGGAGAGCGCGAAGCGGGAGTTCTGGAGCGCGTTCCGGGCGCTCGGCACCTGGTACGAGGAGCTGCCGCCCTACTGAGGCTCGCGCTCGAACAGCGCCACGCACTCGATATGCGGGGTCTGCGGGAACATGTCGACCGGGCGGACCGCGGTGAGCCGGTAGCCGGCGTCGGCGATCTGACGGGCGTTGGGGGCGAGCGTCGTCGGGTTGCAGGAGACGTAGACGATGCGCTTCGCCTCGGCCTCGAGCACTCGGCGGACGATCTTGGCCGAGAGCCCGGCTCGAGGCGGATCGACGACGAGCACGTCGGGCCGTCCGGCCTGCTCCAGCAGCGGACGCATGGCCGTGCGCACGTCGCCGGCGAAGAAGCTCGAGTTGCGCACGCCGTTCAGGCGGGCGTTCTCGATGGCGTCGGCCACCGCCTGCTCCACGGACTCGACCCCCCACACCTCCCGGGAGCGGACGGAGAGCACGAGGGCGACGGTCCCGATCCCGCAGAAGAGGTCGAACACGCGCTCGGTCCCGCGCAGGTCGGCCAGCTCGGCCGCTGTCTCGTACAGGCGCTCGGCCATCTCGGTGTTGGTCTGGAAGAACGCCTCGGGGGAGATCCTGAAACGCAGGCCCGAAAGCTCCTCCTCGAGCACGCCCTCCCCGGCCACCACGCGAGTGGTGCCGCCCCGGGTGGTCTCCGCCACGCCGGCCGCGGTGGTCCACAGCACTCCGTCGACGTCGAGTGATGCGGCCAGCGCGTCGGCCCTCAGGTCTCCCTCGGAGGTCACGATCCGGGCCTGCACCTGCCCGGTCCGGCGCCCCTCCCGCACCACCAGGTTGCGGAGCAGCCCCGTCTGGGTGCGACGGTCGTAGACGGACAGGCCCTCCTCCCGGCACCAGGCCTTGACGGCCTCGCGGACGCCGTCGATCCGCTCGGAGGCGAGCACGTCGTCGGCCACGTCGTCGATCCGGCTGAAGGAGCCGGGGCGGTGGAAGCCAAGCACGAGCTCGCCCGCCTCGTCGGCGCCGAACGAGTACTCGACCTTGTTCCGGTAGCGCCACGGGCTCTCGGCCGGCACGCAGGGAGCGACCGAAGGCGCCTCGAAGCCTCCGATCCGCTCGAGCGCATCGCGCACCTGATGCTCCTTCTCGGCGAGCTGGCGCTCGTAGGGCAGCACCTGCCACGGCGCCCCGGGGTGGGCCGCCCTCGGCTCGATGCGATCGGGGCCCGGCTCGAGCACCTCGACCGTCCGCGCCTCGGCGAATGCGCGCTTTCGCTTGGTCACCGCCGCCCGCACCCGGTCGCCGGGCACCGCGCCCCGTACGAACACCACGTAGCCGTCCAGCCGGGCGACCCCGTTGCCGCCGTGGGCCAGGGCGTCGACGGTCAGCTCGAGCTCGTCCCCGACCTGGGGACGGACGAATGGGGACGAGGAGGCCGCCACCGCGCCGATGCTAGGGCGGGGTCGGTGGCCGTCGCCTCAGCTCAGGTCAGCTTGCTCTCTATGGCGTCGAGGACCGTCTTGCGGTTCGCGTTGCGGCGCTCGTGGTCCCGTACCTTGCGCAGCTCGGGGCGCGACAGCGTGTCGAGGCGGTTCTGCACCTCGGCGGCGGTGAGCTCGTCGTAGCCGGTGATCGGGAAGCTCGGACCCACCCCGGCCACGCGGCGAGCCCGGTCGGCCTGCACGAGCACCGGGTCGGCGGTCTTGCGCGCGGTCTTCGCCGTCGAGGCGACGCCCTTGACCGCGCCCCCGACGGCGTCGGCTCCCACCTTGCGGGCGTCGTCGGCGCGGGACTCAACCTCCTCGCGCGTGCGGCCGAGCAGCGACTCGAGGTTGGAGAGCACGTCGTCGGTCTGCTGGCGACCGCGGGCCACGAGGCCCTTGACCACCGACTGGGCGTCGTCGGCGGTCATACGGCCGCGCTTGACGGCGTCGTCGAGCACCTCCTCGATGCGCTCGCGCGTGAGCATCACCATGTTGAGCGGAGCGATGATCGAGCGCCGGATCGCCGAGCGCAGGTCGGCCACGGTCTTGCCCGAAAAGTCGGCCGACTCGGCCGGCGCGGCCGCGGCCGCCTCGTCGGCGCGCTTGCGAGCCTGCTGCTGGCGCGCGCGAGCCTGGCCGCCCTTGCGCGCCGCCTCGCTGCGCTCGGCCTTGGAGCGCGCCGAGCCGCCCGAGCGAGAGCCCGCCGAGGAGCTCTTCGCCTTCGAGGAGCCGGAGGAGCGCGACGAGCCGCTCTTCGGGCCCGAGGAGCTGCGTCCCCCGCCGGAGCCGCCGCCGCCTGAACCGCTTCCGCCCTGAGCCATGTCTCTCCTTCCGTCTCCGAGGGACGTCCCTCGAGGAATCCCCGCCGCGGGCACTATCGCACGCGCAAGCGCGCAACGACGGGTGCGTGGTCGGACAACCGCACCAGGCGGCCGTCCGGTCGCTTCACCTCGCGCCAGGAGGGCGGCAGCTCGCGCGCCGCGTCGATGACGTCGAGGCCGCGATGCAGCACGTGGTCGATGGCCTCCGGACCGGTCTCTCCCACGAGCCGGTGGCGCTCCTCGAGAAGAGCGAACGCCGCCGGGCACGCGCGTGGACGCAGGTTCAGGTCCCCTCCCAGGATGAGCGGCCCGGTGGGGGCGAAGGCCGCAGCCGCGCCTGCCGCCCTCCAGACGTCGCGATCGGGTCGGCGGCCCGAGACGCTGGCGTGCAGGCAGGCGATCGCGACCGAGCGGCCGTCCGGGACCGCGGCCCTCACGAGGAGCATCCGCCGCCGCTCGGGCACCCGGCGCAGGGTCAGCCGCCGCACGTCGGCGATCCGCCACGGCGGACGGACCAGTACCTGGTTCGACCCACCCTCCCAGGAGGCCAGGAGATCGGGGCGGCGAGCCGCGAGCCAGGCCCGTAACGCCGCGCCCTCGTTCCGTGCCGTCCGGGCCGACGCCCCACTCGCCCGCGCCCGCCGGCAGAGTGGACGCAGCCAGCGAAGCGGCGTCTCCTGGAGGAGCGCGAAGTCCCACGGCTCCGCCCCGAGCGTGGCGACGAACTCCTCCTCGAGTGATCGCCGCGTCTGCGCGTAGCGCACGCCGTGCCTCTCGGCGCCGGAAAGGCGGGAGGCGACGTCGTCGAGACCCGCCTCGGGAGGGTGGTCGCGCCCGTGGAAGAGGTTCCAGGTGAGGATGCGGACGCGGACTACGCTGCCCCGGTGACGCGCCATTTCCTCACCGGCGAGGAGCTTACGGGCGAGGAGCTCACCGTCCTGCTCGACCGTGCGGCCGAGATGAAGCGCGACCGACTCGCCCACCGGCCGCTCGAGGGGCGCAGCGTGGCGCTCCTCTTCGACCGACCCTCCACCCGCACCCGCGTGTCCTTCGAGGTGGGCATCGCCGAGCTCGGCGGTCACGCCGTCGTGCTCCGCGAGGGAGAGACGCAGCTCGCCCGCGGCGAGTCCCCGCGCGACACCGCCGCCGTGCTCTCGCGCTTCGTGGCCGCGATCGGAATCCGCACCGGCCCGCACGAGGTGGCCCGTCAGCTCGCCGACGCGAGCGAGGCGCCGGTGGTGAACATGCTCACCGCCGAGCACCATCCCTGCCAGGCCCTGGCCGACCTGCTCACCCTCCACGAGCGCTTCGGGCGGCTCGAGGGCCTGCGGGTCGCGTACGTGGGCGACGCGAACAACGTCGCCCGCTCGCTCGGGCTGATCGGCGCCCGGCTCGGGGTCGAGGTGGCCATCGCGACGCCCCCCGAGCTGCTCCCCGACGACGGGCTGTCCCTCTCCCTGGCCCATGGGCTCGGGCGGGTCTCGTTCGGCACCGACCCTGTGGAGGCGGTCCGCGGTGCGCACGCGGTCTACACCGACGTCTGGGTCTCGATGGGCGACGAGGCCGAGGCCGACGAGCGACGTCGGGTGCTCGCCCCGTACCGCGTGGACGCCGCGTTGGTGTCCGGCGCCCGCGACGACGCCGTGGTCCTCCACTGCCTTCCCGCCCATCCGGGAGAGGAGATCGAGGCCGACGTCCTCTACGGCGAGCGCTCCGCGGTGTGGGACCAGGCCGAGAACCGGCTGCACACCCAGAAGGCGCTGCTCGAGATGTTGGTGGGCACGCTCCCGCGAACTGGTTAGGGTTCTCGCCGGGATGGGGTACGGGAGATCGATCAGGCGCGGGGCCTACGTCGTAGCCGCCTCGCTGGCGCTCGCCGGCTGCGGTGGCGGCGAGATGCCGCCTCCGTCTCCCCCGCCGGCGCCGCTGCCCGGGCCCACCTCGACCGGGCAGACGAGCACCGACGAGATCGTCCAGATCAAGATGCAGAACCTCGAGTACATGCCGGCGGAGGTCCGGGTGCCCATGGGCGGGACCGTGCAGTGGGAGAACACCGACACTCCGCCCCACACGGTGACGAAGAAGAGCGGACCGGGCGAGCGCTTCGACTCCGGCACCATGCAGCCGGGCGACAAGTTCGAGCAGCGCTTCACCAAGCGCGGCCGGGTCGACTACATCTGCGAGATCCACCCGGGCCAGGCCGGGGCGGTCGTAGTCGAGTAGGTGAGCGGGGGGCACGCTCTCCGCGCCGTGTCGGCCCCGGTGCTCCGGGAGCCGTGGATCGCCCTGCTGGGGCTGCTCTCAGCCGCCGCGTACGCCACGTACTCGGTCCTGAACCATCTGCACTTCGGCACCTACGCGTACGACCTGGGGATCTTCGACCAGGTCATGTGGCACTACTCCCGGTTCGAGATTCCGGAGACCACGGTCGTGGGCCTGCCGACGGCGCTCGGCGACCACTTCCACCCGATACTCCTGATCCTGACGCCGCTCTACTGGGTCTGGTCCGACCCCAAGGCGCTGCTGGTCGCCCAGGGCGTGCTCATCGCGTCGTCGATCGTGCCGGTCTACATCTGGTGCCGAGAGCGCGTGGGCCGCGGGCCCGCCCATCTCCTCATCGGCGCCTACGTGATGTTCTGGGGCGTCCACTCGGCCGTGGCCTTTGACTTCCACGAGATCGCGTTCGCACCGGTGATCCTCGCGTTCATGCTCCTGGCCGCGGACCGCAAGAGCTGGCGGGCCTTCGCGGCGCTGCTCGTGGCCTTCCTCCTGGTCAAGGAGAACCTGGCCATGCTCGTGGCCTTCCTCGGCGTCTATCTCGCCATGCTCGGCGAGCGGCGCAAGGGGGCGGCGGTCGCGCTGGTAGGTGTGGTCTGGTTCTTCGCCACCACCAAGCTGGCGATTCCGTGGTTCGGCGGCGGGCGAGAGTTCCGACACTTCCGCTACCAGCAGTTCGGCTCGGATCTGCCGGCCGCGCTCTGGTACATGGCCACCCACCCGTGGACGGTGATCACGGTGTTCTTCGACCAGCCGGCCAAGGTCTACACCCTCGCCCTGATCTTCCTCCCCTTCCTCGGGCTCGTCGTCCTCTCCCCGCTGGCCGTGCTGCTCGTGCCGCTGCTCGCCGAGCGCATGTACTCGACCAACCCGTTCCTGTGGGGCACGAGCGCGCACTACTCGCTGATCCTCGCCCCCATCCTCGTCATGGGCGCCGCCGACGGCCTGGCCCGGCTTCCGCGTCTGGCCGCGGTGCGGCGACGGCCGCGCCTACGGGTCCTGCGCGCGCCCCGACTCGCACTCGGCGCGGCGGCGGTGATCCTCGTGCTGAACGTCTGGGCGGCCAGCGCGTTCCCCCTGCGTGCGATGCTCAGCCCGTCGTTCTACTCGACGTGGCCGGAGGACCGGATCGCCGACCAGATGGTGCGGCTCGTGCCCCCCG